>JAKSCU010000608.1 GCA_022360435.1 Bacillota bacterium | reverse complement strand
TTAAAATTGAGAACAATAGTATCCTTATCTTCATACTCAACAGAGATATCGTAGAGCAGACGGAGGTTATGTATATTACTTTTCATCTTCTTAACAAATGTATCAAACTCCACTGGGTGATGAATTTTGGGTACAAGGGATACTTCAGCTATTATTCTCACTACAGTAGTTACCGATGGTCCTACGAGTTCTATAGCTTTCTGCTTACCGACAAACAAAGAAAGTGTTTTTGCAATTATACAAAAGGGGCTTTGCTATTAAAAGACCAGTGGCTTTACGGATTATATTAATCATCTTTATAGTCATTCCTTTCGCTACGCTCAAGCCACAAAACAAAATGAAAATTTGTTTTGTGGCTTGAGCGGCAAGATACTTCAATTTTCCATACTCACAGGGGATTTCCTTTTTATCCACACCTTTATTTTAATACACCAGGAAAATATACTTCCGGCCATATTCATGGCCGGATTTAAGGTAAAAAGTATTTAAAAGCGCACGCAAAGGAAACAGAATGGGTGCGCTTTTTTTATACTTAGGCAAAGTATGCACCCGGCCTGCCCGGATATGGCGGAAGGGTGACACGTTTTCTTCCAAGTAATGTCTCAAGCTTTTTAATTCTTTTAGTTGCATTGCCGGGGGTTACGTGGTAAAATCAAAAAAACTTAAAACCGGTTGAAAACTACTCAAAGTAATGAGATGTGAGGGAGTAGGGGCGAATTCATTCGCGCTCTGCTCCCTTTTGTTTTGCCGGAAAGGGTGTGTCGGTCATATGGGCAAAATTGCAGCCGACCTGCTGGTGCGCGGCGCCGGCCAGTTGGTGACGGTGGCGGGGCATACCGGGCGCCCCAAACGCGGCCCGGAGCTGGCTGAAATAGGCATCATCAATGACGGCGCGGTGGCCGCCAGGGACGGGATCATCGTCGCCGTGGGGCCAGGACCGCAGGTGGAGGAGCGGGTGGAGCTAGGCGATTCTTCCGTTGTTGTCGACACCGGCGGCAAAGTGGTGCTGCCCGGCCTGGTGGACCCCCATACCCACGTGGTTTTCGCGGGCTCCCGGGAATATGAACTGGAAATGAAGATAGCCGGTCTGAACTACCTGGAAATACTGGCCCGGGGCGGCGGCATCCTTGATACCGTGCGGGCCACCAGGGCCGCCGGATTTGACGAACTGGTGGCCGCCGGGCACAAGTACCTGGATCAGATGCTGGCCCAGGGAACCACCACCGCCGAGGTCAAAAGCGGTTACGGCCTGACGACCCGGGACGAGATTAAAATGCTGGCGGCGGCCCGGGAGCTGAACAGCCGCCACCCCGTAGACCTGGTGCCGACTTTTTTGGGCGCTCACGCCATACCGCCGGAATACAAAGACCGCCCGGAAGATTTTGTGCGCCTTGTCATTGAAGAAATGCTGCCCGCCGTGGCTGCTGAAGGGCTGGCCCGGTTCTGCGACGTATTTTGCGAGGCCGGGGTCTTTTCGGTGGAACAATCCCGGCGCATTCTGGTGGAGGCCGGCAGACTGGGCCTGCAGTCCAAGCTGCACGCCGACGAAATTGTTTCCCTGGGCGGGGCCGAACTGGCCGCCGAACTGGGGGCGGCCTCGGCCGACCACCTGATGGCGGTGTCCCCGGCCGGCATTGGGCGGCTGGCGGAATCCGACACGGTGGGGGTAATACTGCCGGCCACCACCTTTTGCCTCATGGGCGGGCGCTACGCCCCGGCCCGGGAAATGATTGAAAAGGGAGTGGCGGTGGCCCTGGCCAGTGACTTCAACCCGGGCAGCAGCCCCGTCAATTCCATGCCAATAGTAATGGGTATCGCCTGCCGCCAGTTGAAGATGATGCCAGCCGAAGTGGTTGCGGCGGTGACCATAAACGCCGCCCACGCCATTGGCCGGGCCGGTGCTGTGGGCAGCCTGGAAGTGGGCAAAAAAGCCGATTTGGTTGTTTTCAACGCCACCGATTACCGGTACCTGATGTACCGGTTCGGCACCAATCTTGCGAGTGTAGTGGTGAAATCCGGAAAAGTGGTTGTGGGAGGTTAAGCGCAATGGCCAAGCTTGTTCAATGTGTGCCCAATTTCAGTGAAGGCCGCCGGCCCGAGGTGGTGGAGCGTATCGTGGAAGCCGTTGGCGCGGTGGCGGGGGTGCGGGTGTTGGATTATTCCACCGACCCCAGCCATAACCGCGCGGTGGTCACCTTTATCGGGGCGGCCGGGCCGGTGCGGCAGGCGGCTTTCCAGGCGGCGGCCCGGGCCGCGGAATTAATCGACATGGAGGAGCACCGGGGGGCGCACCCCCGCATCGGGGCCGCCGACGTGATTCCCTTTATACCCGTCGGCGATGCCACCATGGAAGAATGCGTGGCCCTGGCCCGGGAACTGGGGGCCGAAATAGCGGAAAAGCTGGACCTCCCCGTGTACCTGTATGAATCGGCGGCCGCCCGCCCGGAACGGAAAAACCTGTCCGAGGTGCGCAAGGGAGAATACGAGGGGCTGAAGGAAACCATCCACCTGCCGGCAAGACGGCCCGATTTCGGTCCGGCCCGCATGCACCCGCAAGCCGGCGCCACCGCCGTGGGCGCCCGCCCGCCCCTGGTGGCGTACAATATAAACCTGGACACCGCCGACGTGGCCATAGCCAAGGCCATCGCCAAATCCATCCGGGGCAGCGGCGGGGGATATCCCAGCATCAAGGCCCTGGGGGTGATGATTGAAGACCGCGGGGCGGCCCAGGTTACCATTAACGTTTGCAATTACCGGGAGGTCTCCCTGCACCGGGTGTTTGAAACGGTAAAAAGCGAAGCATCCCGCTACGGCGTGCAAATAACCGGCAGCGAGGTGGTGGGTTTGCTCCCCATGGAGGCGCTGCTGGACGCCGCCGCCTTTTACCTGCGGCTGGAGGATTTTAAAAACGGGCAGGTGCTGGAACAACGCCTGCTTGATCAAAACGGGTAAAGGGTGGTTAATGAGATGCTGATGGAGATGAAAGTAACAGAATTCACCCGGGAACTGGCCTCCAAATCCCCCGCCCCCGGCGGCGGCAGCGTGTCGGCCCTGGCCGGGTCCCTGGCCGCGGCCCTGGTGGCCATGGTGGCGCGGCTGACCGCCGCCG
Organism: Bacillota bacterium; assembly: GCA_022360435.1. Classification (GTDB taxonomy): domain Bacteria; phylum Bacillota; class Desulfotomaculia; order Desulfotomaculales; family Desulfallaceae; genus BRH-c8a. The sequence continues at coordinate 13,825 of JAKSCU010000608.1, read as the reverse complement.
GGGCCGACCAAGAAGTCATGCCCGATGTTCTTGCCGAAGCTACGGCATTGCAGGCCAGCCTGCAGGGGCACGTGGACCGGGACACCGACGCCTTTAACCGGGTGATGAGCGCCTACCGGCTGCCGAGGCAAACCCAACGGGAAAAGCAAGCGCGTTCCGCGGCGATCCAGGCCGCTCTTAAAGGGGCCACCGACCACCCCATGCAGGTGGCCGAGGAATGCCTGCGGGTGCTGCGCCTGTGCCGGGAAGCGGCGGCGGCGGGCAACCCCAACGCTATTAGCGACGCCGGCGTGGCCGCGCTGATGGCTTACAGCGGCATAACCGGCGCCATGTTCAACGTGGCCGTCAATCTGGCGGGGATCAAGGACCAAGACTACCAAGAGCAGGCTATCGGCCGGCGGGACCGGATTATGTCCGAAGCCGCCCCTCTGTACTCCGGCATCCGCGTGCTGCTGCTGGAGAAAATGCCGCACATGGCCCGGTGGTAGGATTTTTATCCGACAAAGACGAATCACTACTGTTATACTGGATCCACCTTGGGAATTAGGGGGTAATCAGTTATGCAGAGTGAATGGCAAAAGCGGGTGAATCTTCTGGAAAGCGCCCTGGATGCGGTTTCCGAGGGGATTATTATCACGGATACCCGGGGCCGCATAATTTACTATAACGAAGCCCTGGAAAAAATGGAAGGGCAAAAGGAAAAAGAGGTAACCGGCCGCTTCCTGACCGAGGTGTACCCGGGGGTGACCCCCGAAACCAGCGAGCACATGGCGGTGGTGGAAACCGGGGAGCCGGTTAAAGAGGTTACCAAGATGTACTTCACTGCCGACGGGCGCGAGATCAATATATTGGCCAGCACCTACCCGGTGTGGGAAAAAGGCCGGGTAATCGGCGCCTACTCGGTGTGCCGCGATGTCACCCGGATCAAGGATCTGCTCAGCCGGAACATACTGCTGCAAAAGCAGATGCAGGCCGGAAGCGGGGAAAATCCCCTCAATAACGGAACCCGTTACACCTTCGAACACTTTATTTACACCAGCCTGGCCATGGACCGCATTGTGCGCCAGGCCCAAAAAGCCGCCAAAACCGACTGCACCGTTCTGGTTTACGGGGAAACCGGCACCGGCAAGGAAGTGCTGGTCCAAAGCATTCACAACGCCAGCGCCCGCCGGGCCGAGCCTTTTGTGGGCATAAACTGCGCGGCCATTCCCGAGACGCTGCTGGAAAGCATCCTTTTCGGCACCGTCAAGGGAGCTTTCACCGGGGCTGTAAGCAGCCCGGGGCTTTTTGAACAGGCCGGGGGAGGCACATTGTTCCTGGACGAAATCAACTCCATGAGCCCCCAGCTACAGGCCAAGCTGTTGCGGGTGCTGCAGGAAAGGAATTACCGCAGGCTGGGGGCCAACAAGGAACTGCCGGTACGATGCCGCATATTCACCTCCACCAACATGGACCCCCAGGAGTGCATCGACAAGGGCGCCCTGCGGGAGGACCTGTATTACCGGTTCGCGGTGTTTACCGTGCTCCTGCCGCCCCTGCGGGAAAGGCCCGAGGATATTGAAAAACTGGCGTCCTATTTCCTGCGCAGGTACAGCGGCGTTTACGGCCAGGGTGTGGCCAGGCTGGACCCCGAGCTTAAAATATCTTTTTTGCGCTACCAGTGGCCGGGCAACGTCCGCGAACTGGAACACGTCATTGAAAGCTGTCTGGCCATGCTGGACCCCGGCGAGGACACTGTAATCTTCGACCACCTGCCCGCCTACGTGCGTCCCAGGTTTATCCGGGGCAAACCGCTGCCGGCGCAAAACCTGCGGGCTTCCGGGAGCACGCTGCACCAAATACTGGCGGATACCGAGCGGCGGGTGATAGAGAGTATTTTGCAAAACAACCGGGGCAATATTACCCAATCGGCCAGGGAACTGGGCATCCAGCGGCAGAATCTGCAATACCGAATGCGCCGGTTGGGGATCAGGGCCGCGGGCCTGATGGATTAGTTTGGCCCGGAATATATGGCGAGAGGGGAAATAAAATGCCGACCAACCGGGATATAGCCGGAGCAATGACGGTAAAGCTGGACCATGTTCCGCCCGGGCCGCCGGAGTTTGCAGCCGGTATCCGGAGGGCTCCCAACCGGGGTTTCCGGCTCACAGCCGAACAAACCAAAATAGCATTGAAAAACGCCCTGCGTTACGTGCCCGAGGAGTATCACGCCGGGCTGGCGCCGGAATTTTTAAGTGAGCTGCTGACCCGGGGCAGGATTTACGGGTACCGCTTCCGTCCCGAGGGGCGGATTTACGCCCGGCCCATCGACGAGTACCGGGGCCGCTGCGTGGAGGGCAAGGCCTTCCAGTTGATGATGGACAACAACCTGGATTTCGAGGTGGCCCTGTACCCTTACGAACTGGTTACATACGGCGAGACGGGCAGCGTCTGCCAGAACTGGATGCAATACCGGCTGATTAAAAAATACCTGGAAGTGCTGACCGACCACCAGACCCTGGTGATGGAATCGGGCCACCCGCTGGGGCTGTTCCCGTCCAAACCCGACGCGCCTCGGGTGATCATCACCAACGCCCTGATGGTGGGTATGTTCGACAACCAGGAGCACTGGGAGATCGCCCAGCAAATGGGGGTATCCAACTACGGGCAGATGACCGCCGGCGGCTGGATGTACATCGGGCCCCAGGGTATCGTGCACGGGACGTACAACACCCTCCTCATCGCGGGCCGGGCCAAGCTGGGCATTCCCCGGGACGGCGACCTGGCCGGCCGCCTGTTTGTCTCCTCGGGCCTGGGCGGCATGAGCGGCGCCCAGCCCAAGGCGGTGGAAATAGCCGGCGGGGTGGGCGTTATCGCCGAAGTGGATTATTCACGCATCAAAACCAGGCGCGACCAGGGCTGGGTGGGCATGGTATCCGACGACCCGGAGCAAATTTTCCGTACCGCGGGGCGGTACATGGATCGCAAGGAACCGCTCTCCATCGCCTACCACGGCAATATCGTGGACCTGCTGGAGTATATGGCGGCAAACAACATCCATGTGGACCTGCTTACCGACCAGACTTCCTGCCACGTGGCCTACGACGGGGGTTACTGCCCCCAGGGGGTTGACTTCGCCGAGCGCACCCGGCTGCTGGCCGAGGACCGGGACCAATTCCGCCGGCTGGTGGACGGCAGCCTGCGCCGGCAGTACCGGCTGATTAAAACCCTGGTGGAGCGGGGCGCCTATTTCTTCGACTACGGCAACGCCTTTTTAAAGGCGGTTTATGACGCCGGCGTCAAGGAAATAGCCGCCAACGGCATAGACGAGAAAGATGGTTTCATCTGGCCCTCCTACGTGGAAGACATCATGGGCCCCGAGTTGTTTGATTACGGCTACGGACCCTTCCGCTGGGTGTGCCTGAGCGGCAAGCCCGAAGACCTGGCCAAAACCGACCGGGCCGCCATGGAGTGCATCGATCCCGCCAAAAGGTACCAGGACCGGGACAATTACGTGTGGATCAGGGATGCCGAAAAGAATAAGCTGGTGGTGGGTTCCCAGGCGCGGATATTGTACCAGGACGCCGAGGGCCGGGTGAATATCGCCCTCAAATTTAACCGGATGGTCAGGGACGGTGATATAGGCCCGGTGATGCTGGGGCGGGACCACCACGACACCGGCGGCACCGACTCACCTTTCCGGGAAACCGCCAACATCAAGGACGGCAGCAACGTCATGGCCGACATGGCCACCCAGTGCTTCGCCGGCAACGCCGCCCGGGGCATGAGCTTGGTCTCTCTGCACAACGGCGGCGGCGTGGGCATCGGCAAGGCCGTCAACGGCGGATTCGGGCTGGTGCTGGACGGCAGCCGGCGGGTGGACGATATCATCAAATCGGCCATGCTGTGGGACGTCATGGGCGGCGTGGCCAGGCGCTCTTGGGCCGGGAACGGCAACTCCGTCGCCACAAGCATGGAATTTAACCGCCATTACCGGGGCGGCGGCCACATCACCTTGCCTTACCCGGCCAACGATGAACTGGTGGACCGGGTGGTAAGGGCCGCGGTCAAGTAGTTACCCTTGAAAAACAGACTTCGGAGGGGTTTGGTGTTATATAACACCAAACCCCCAGCCAAGTCAAAGAACCGTCCCTTTCTTAGCCGGGGGGCTGGAGTTAGAGACAATTTTTAATTGAAAGGAACGTGAGCCGGTGGCCAAATCTGGATGCGACTTGGTCCTGGTCAACCTTGGGACCGGGGAAATTACCCGGAAACCCTGCCCCGAGCACCTTATCAGAACATATCTGGGCGGGCGGGGCTTGGCCAATTACATTTTATTGAGATACCTGAGTAAAAATACGGGACCCCTTGATCCGGGCAATATACTGGTGGTTTCCGCCGGACTGCTCAGCGGCACCAAGATGGTTACCACGGGCCGGGTGCATGTCTGCGCCCGCTCGCCCCTAACCGGCTTTATCGGCACCTCCAACTCCGGGGGCATGTTTGGCTCGGAATTAAAAAAATGCGGCATATTGTCCCTAATCATAACGGGAAAAGCGGCGAGCCCGGTTTTTATCAACATCCGGGGCGACCGTGTCACCATAGAGGACGCATCCGCCGCCTGGGGCTTGGAAAGAAAAGAAGCCGCGGCAAAACTGGTGGAATTGGCCGGGGACAACAAGGCCCGGGTGGCGGTGATTGGCCCCGCCGGCGAGAAACTGGTCAGCTATGCTTCCATAATGTTCGGCTCCGGGCACGCCTGCGGCCGGACCGGCCTGGGCGCGGTGATGGGCGCCAAAAACCTGAAAGGGATGGCGGTGCGCAAAACTTCCCCCGCCGGGGCGGAAACGCCCGGGGAGGCGGTAAAAGCGGTTAAGGATTACGTGGCCAAACTTAAAGCGCAGTCCGATTGGGAGGAGTGGACCACCCTGGGCTCGACGGACAGCGTGCTTTGGACCCATAAAATGGGAGCCTGTAGCGCCATGAATTGCTCCCGGGTAACTTTTCCGGGGTCGGAAACCGCCTCCGGTTCCGCCTTTAAGGATCTGATCGTCAAGCATCGGGGCTGTTACAACTGTCCCGTTCGCTGCAAGGCTTTTGTCAAAATAGACCGGGGCAGGCACCGGGGCTTTATGGGCGACCGGGGGGAATACGAGCCCCTGTCGATATGGGGGCCCAAGTGCGGCAACGCCGACGGCCTGGAAAGCATTTACCTGTGCAACCTCTGCGATGAATACGGTGTGGACAGTATCGGGGCGGGCAACATGGTGGCCTTCGCCATCGACTTGTTTGAGCGGGGTATACTTACCAAAAAAGAAACCGGCGGCCTGGAATTAACTTGGGGCAACACCATAGCCATGCAAGAACTGCTGCGCCGGATCGTTTACCGCAGCTCCTGGCTGGGCGACACTTTGGCCCGGGACATAAATAAAGCCGTGGCCATAATCGGCGGCGGTTCGGCAAAGTACGCCTACGCGGTGAAGGGGCTGAGCATGACGTACATGGACCCCAGGGGTTTCAAGGCCTGCGGCCTCGGCTATGCTGTTTCCAGCCGGGGGGCCGATTATGGGTTTGTTTACGCCAGGCCGGAATACTCCTGCACACCGGAACAGGCCCGGGTGGCTTACGGCACCGCCAAAGCCGCCGACCGGCTGTCGGAGGAAGGCAAGGCCGCCATGGTGCGCCAGTGCATTTGCGCCAACGCGGTGGTGGACTCCCTGGGCATATGTAAAATAACCCAGTTCAGCCTGCTGATGGATTACGATCTCCGCGAGGCCGCCGCAATTATGGCGGTTTTTACCGGCCGGCCCGTCACCGGCGCCGAACTGCTCAAGGCCGGCGAAATAATGATCAACGCCGAGCGGCTGTTTAATTTCCGTTTCGGCGCCACCGGCAAGGACGACACCCTGCCGGAAAAATTCCTTGTCGAACCCGTAAAAGAAGGCCCTTGCCGGGGTTCGGTGGTCAATCTGGCCCCCATGCTGGAAGAGTATTACTTCCTGATGGGCTGGGAGCCCGACGGCGCTGTAAGCCCGGCTCTGCAAAGGGAACTGGGCCTGGCCGGTCTGACCGGGGACGAATCATTGACGCGGCTGCCGGAATAAAAACCGGTTGGCCCAACCGGCACATGCTGGTATAATAATTGCTTGTAAATATAGGCGTATGTTAAGTACATATTCCCAGCCGTTTTACAAGGAGGTCAGGCGCAAATTGCTTATTATCGGAGAACTTATCAACACCAGCCGCAAGGCAATCAAAGAAGCGGTGGCCAACCGGGACGCCGCCTATATCCAAGACGTGGCCAGGCGGCAGGTTGAAGCCGGAGCCCGCTATATCGACGTGAACTGCGGCACGCAGGTGCATGACGAAGCCGAAATAATGGCGTGGCTGGCGGGCACGATCAGGGAAGCGGTGGATGCGCCCCTGTGCATCGACAGCCCCAGCGCCGAAGCCCTCCGGGCCGGCCTGGAACTGGCCGGCCCGGGGCAGCCCATGATCAACTCCATTACCGCCGAAAAGGAGCGCTTTGCCGGCGTCCTGCCGCTGGTGTTGAAATACAAGACCAAAGTGGTGGCCCTGTGCATGGACGATGGCGGCATGCCCAACACCGCCGGGGACCGGATTGAGATCGTCAAAAGATTGGTCCGGGACCTTACCGACGCCGGTGTTCCCGGTGACGACATATATTTGGACCCGCTGGTCAAACCCATCAGCGTCAGTGACGGCGCGGGCGCCGAGGTGTTGGACACATTGCGTTTCATCAGGGCCGAGTACCCCGCCGTACACGCCACCTGCGGCCTGAGCAACGTCAGCTACGGCCTGCCCAACCGGAAGGTGCTGAACCAGGTGTTTATGGTTCAGACCATGGCGGCGGGCATGGACTCCTATATACTGGACCCCCTGGATAAGACTATGATGGGATTTTTATATGCCTCCCAGGCCCTGCTGGGCCAGGACCCTTTTTGCGGCCAATATCTGGCGGCTTACCGGGACGGTATCTATAACGGTTGATAAAATAACGGTTGATAAAACCGCAGCCGGTTATTTATAATGTTATCAAGTGCATAAATTTTTGCCAAATGCTTGGTCATTTCTACCCAGAGAAACGAGATGTTAGGGGGTAGAGGGCGATTTAATCGTTCTCTGCCCCTTTTTATTTTCCAGTTGACGCGGGAGGATGCAAAAATGATCGAAACCAAAAAGGCTTTGGATATTATATCCATTGATGGAGAAAGCCTCACCCTGGAGCACGTTGTTGCGGTGGCCAGGCAAAACGCCCGGGTGAGGCTGCATGTGACGGGTAAAGCCAAACTGGTTAAATCCAGGGGGGTCGTGGAAAAGATCCTGGCCGGCCACCAGGTGGTCTATGGCGTAAACACCGGCTTCGGCAAGTTCAGTGATGTTTCGGTATCCTTGGAGGACGGCAACGCCCTGCAGAAAAACATCATTATGAGTCACGCCTGCGGAATCGGGGAACCGCTGCCCCGGGAGGCTGTCCGGGCCATGATGCTGCTGCGGGCCAATTCGCTGACCAAGGGTTATTCCGGCGTCCGCCTGGAGGTGGTGCAACTATTGCTCGACATGCTGAACAACGGCATTCATCCCGTGGTTCCCTGCAAAGGTTCGGTGGGGGCCAGCGGCGATTTAATTCCCTTGGCGCATATCGCCCTGGCCATGATGGGGTTGGGTGAAGCGGAATACCACGGTCGGGTTGCGCCCCCGGCGGAAGCTTTCAAACAAGCCAAGTTGTGCCCTGTCAGCCTGTCGGCCAAGGAAGGCCTGGCGCTGATTAACGGCACGCAGTACATGGGCGCCCTGGGCTGCCTGGCGGTGTATGACGCGCTGGAATTGCTCAAGGCTTCGGCCATATCGGCAGCCATGACCTTCGAAGCCCTGGAGGGGATACCCAGCGCCTATGACCAGCGCATACACGACGTCCGCCCCCACGGCGGCCAGAGAAGCTGTGCTTTGGCCATGCGCCGGTTGTTGGAGGGCAGTGATCTTATGACCAGGACCAGGCATAAAAGGGTGCAGGACGCCTATACCCTCAGGTGCATACCCCAGGTGCACGGGGCCTCCCAGGATTCCATCAATTATGTGCAAGGAGTGCTGGAAACCGAGATTAACTCCGCCACCGACAACCCGCTCATATTTGCCGATACCGGCGATGTTATCAGCGGCGGTAATTTCCACGGGCAGCCCCTGGCCCTGGCCCTTGATTTTCTGGCGATGGCCGTGGCCGAACTGGGCAGTATTGCCGAGAGGCGTATCGAGAGGCTGGTCAATCCCGCCTTGAGCGGGCTGCCTCCTTTTTTGACCCGGTGCGGCGGATTGAACTCGGGGATGATGATACTGCAATACGCCGCCGCCGCCCTGGCTTCGGAAAACAAGGTTATGGCGCATCCGGCCAGCGTGGACTCCATTCCCACCTCGGGCAACCAGGAAGACCATGTCAGCATGGGGTCCATAGCCGCCCGCAAGGCGGGCACGGTAATCGAGAATGTTGCCTGGGTTATTGCCGGGGAATTGCTGGCTGCTTCCCAGGCCCTGGACTTCGTCACCCATTCTGTGGGCAAGGGCGCCCGGGTTGCCCATCGCCTGGTACGGGAAACGGTGCCCCACTGGAACGAAGATCGCGTGCTCTACCGGGATCTGCACAGGGTCCATCGCCTGCTGCTGTCGGGTTCGGTTACCCGGAAGGTGGAGATGGAAGTGGGCGGCCTGGTCTAAAATAAATTGGGTAAAGGACCGGCGCATAAAACATATGCATGCAAAAACATTTTGCGGTGCGCAGGAAAAATGATAAGCAGTTGCGAATTTGTTCTTTGATTTTAATTTATGCCGGATTTTGTATCTATATGGCACATGGTTGCGTATTTTTGGAAGCAGGTGAATTTTTGGAATATATCGATTATATTCAGCGCAATTCAGGCTTAATGATGGAATACGCCCAGAATCATTTTGCCCTGGTCCTGGCGGCGGTTGTTATTTCCCTTTTGCTTTGGGTCCCGGTGGGTGTGCTGATCACCAAAAGCGAAAAATGGGCCACCCGGGTGTTGGGCATTGCCAATACCATCTTTTGCATACCCAGTTTATCATTGTTCGCCGTTATGGTCACCATCCCCTTCCTGGGGCTGGGCACCCGGTCGGCTCTGGTGGCCCTGGTGCTTTACGCTATGATGCCGCTGGTGCGCAATGTTTACCAGGGGGTCAAGGTGGTGGATAAAAATGTAATCGAAGCCGCCCGGGGGATGGGCATGAGTAACTGGCGCATTTTGTGGGAAATCCAGCTGCCGCTGGCCACACCGGTAATCTTTGCCGGACTCCGGATCACCGTGGTGATGACCACGGGCATCGCGGCCATTTCCACCTATATCGGGGAACGAAACCTGGGCCGGCTTATTTCCGACGGCCTGACCCGGTACAATGTGGAGATGATCGTGGTGGGCGCCCTGTTTATAGCCGTTATCGCCATCGCCCTCGACGCTGTCATGGGAGCTTTGGAAAAACGTCTGGTGCCCAAGGGTCTCAGAATAGGACGGGGATAAAGGGAGAAAACAGCCGTATAATGCCGGCGAGGAGGACACATCTTGATTGAGCTGAAGGAAGTATCAAAGTTATACCGGGGGCAACCCGCACCGGCGGTGGACAATCTTTCCATGACGGTCCCAAACGGAGAAACCTGCGTGTTGGTAGGGCCTTCGGGATGCGGTAAAAGCACCACCCTGCGCATGATTAACAGGCTGATTGAACCCAACTCGGGAACAATTATGATAGATAACAAAGACATCAGGGAAAGCGACCCGGACAAGCTTAGAATGGATATAGGGTACGTAATCCAGCAAATCGGCCTTTTGCCCCACAGAACCATTGAGGAAAATATCGCCATAGTGCCCAGGCTGCACGGCTGGCCCAAAGACCGGATAAAAAAGCGGGTGGAGGAACTGCTGGACTTGATTGGCCTGGACCCTGAAGTAACCAGGAGTAAGTTCCCCTCGCAACTGAGCGGCGGCCAGATGCAACGGGTGGGGGTGGCCCGGGCCATGGCCGTGGACCCGCCCATAATGCTGATGGACGAGCCCTTCGGCGCCGTGGACCCCATCGCCAGAAATCACCTGCAAGACTAATTCCTGCGCCTGCAGCGGGAACTGAGAAAAACCATCTGTTTTGTCACCCATGATATCAACGAGGCCATCAAAATGGGCGACCGCATCGCCATATTCAACCAGGGGCGGCTGGTCCAATACGGCACCCCCCGGGAAATACTGTCCCGGCCGGCCAACGATTTTGTCACCGATTTCATTGGTAACGACCGGGTGGTCAAAATGTTGAGTTTGTTCCGGGTGGAGGATGTGGTTAAAACCAAGGCGTGCAGCGTCGGGGAAAACGAGCTGGCAAATATTGCCGATAAGATGGCCGACCTGGGCGCGCGGGTTTGCTTCCTTACGGACGCCGGGGGGCGGGCCGCGGGTTTTATTACCGCCCAAGACATGGAGGCCCGTGGCGCCGGCGTCGCCCCCGAAACCTGGCTGTCCGTGGCCGCGGGCAGAAAGGGCGCCTTTGTTCAGGAAGACGTGCTGTTGCGGGACGCTTTGTCGTTGATGTTGGAGCTGGATTCGGATTACCTGGGGGTTTTAAGCGGGTCGCGCCTGACCGGGGCCATCTCCCTGCAGGATATTCGGAAACATGCCAGCAAGAAAGAGGGCGAGTAAATGAACTGGGCGCGTTTTCAGGAAGCCCTGGTGCATAGAGCCCCTGAAGCTCTGGCGGTGCACCTGCTGATGGTGGTCATAACCCTGGCCATAGCCGTGGCTATTTCCATACCCGCCGGGATTATCCTCACCCGGCCCAAGTATAAAAAACTGAGCGTTATCGTGATGAACGTGATGAACATGCTGCAGACCATCCCGGGCCTGGCTGTCATCGCCTTGGCCATGCCCTTTTTGGGACTTGGTTTAAAGCCCACCATTGTGGCCCTGTCGGTCCAGGGACTGCTGCCCATAGCCAGGAATACCATTGCCGGCCTATACGGGGTCAGCCCCGATGTGAAAGAAGCCGCCCTGGGCATGGGCATGTCCCCCGGGAAAATATTGTACGAAGTGGAACTGCCCCTGGCCATGCCCGTAATCCTGGCCGGCATTAGGACTTCCACGGTATACGTGGTCAGTGTCGGCACCCTGGCGGCGTATATCGGGGGCGGCGGCCTGGGGGACCTGATCGTCACCGGGCTGGGCATGTTCTGGTCCGAGTTCCTGCTGGTGGGGGCCGGGTTGGGCGCTTTGCTGGCCATAGCTCTTGACAGGACGCTGGCTTATGTGGAGTACAGGATTACTCCGCCGGGCCTGGGCGCCTGATTAAGATTGGCATTCAGTTACCGAAAAGAGGTGATGGCCGGGATAAGAGCGGAGCATGGGTTTTTTATATAACAGAAAAAAATGGACAGTTGAAGTATAAGAGTAGAGGAGGAAGTACCTGTGCAAAAAAGGCTATATTCATATTGCTGGCTGTGGTCCTGGCCCTGGGGATGTTGGCGGCGGCAGGCTGCGGCGGCGGGGCCGAAGAGAAGGAAAATGCCGCCGGCGGGGATAAGCCCACCATTGTCATCGGTTCCAAGACTTTTACCGAAGCACTGCTGCTGGGCACCATGACTTACCAGTACCTGGAGCACCTGGGCTATCCGGTGGAAAACAGGTCCGGCCTGGGTGAGCTGGCGGTAATCAGGCCCGCCCTGGAATCAGGGCAGGTAAGCGCTTACTGGGAGTACACCGGCACCGTGCTTATCAACATCATGGAGAACGAGCCCAGTTTTGACGAGCAAGAAAGCTTCAACCTGGTTAAAGAGTGGGATGAAGGGAACGGCATCATCTGGCTCGACCACGCGCCGCTGAACAACACCTACGCCATCGTGACCAGGCAGGATGTGGCCGAAAGTCACGGCCTGCAAAAAATTTCCGACCTGGCCAAAGCCGTCCAGGACGGCGCCAGTATCCATTTCATCGCTTTCCAGGAATGGATGGAGCGTTCCGACGGGCTGCAGCACGTTGAAAATGTATACGATTTTAAGTATCCCAGGGAAGACATGTCCAACGCCGCCCTGAACATGGGCTACGAAGCCCTGAAGGCCAACCAGGCCGAAGCCGGCCTGGCTTTTACCACCGACGCCAGGATCAATGCCTATGACCTGGTAACGCTGGAAGACGACAAGAAGGCCTTCCCGGTTTACCTCGCCGCGCCGCTGTTCCGGGCGGAAATACTGGACGCTTACCCGGAAATCCCCGAGCAGATGAAAGAGCTCAGCCAGCTTTTGGACAGCGAGACCATCGTGGGCTTGAACAAGGCGGTGGACGTGGACAAGAAAAGCGTCGATGAGGTGGCCAAACAGTTCTTGACCGAGCGGGGGTTAATTGAGTAAAAAGGCGTGCCGGCGGCACCGTTCAGGCGACATTGGCTTCGCCATAGATTTAAATGATAGTTTGCCGTTTTAAAATGCATAACTTGTTTACCGGCTCTGGTAACACCTTCGGCGCCCCGGCGCTGAAGGTTAATCAGAGCCATAAATTTGGCGGGCCTCGGGGTCCGCGCCCGGGAGGTAAACCCATGCGTCCGGTGGATGATTTTATGGCTGTTTTCCAAGTTCCGGATTTTGTCGAACCGTATATGCATCATTTTGTCACCGGGCTGGAGAAGCGCCTGGTGGCCGGCATGCAAGGCAGAAGCATGACCGCCGCGGATATCGCCGCCATGTTAGGCGAGTCCCCGGAAAAAATAAATGCTTTTTTGGAGCAGGCCTACCGGCGTCACGTAATCGACAAGAGCCGAAAAGACGGCGTTATCCTTTACAGCGCCGGTGATTTTTACGGCCGGTTGGACAACTTCAGCACCACCGGCAATTATTTGGTCATTCCGAAGCAAATACGCCGGCGGCTGGACCGGTGGTGTTTTGAGGAATATGTGCAAAGACACCACGGTTTTAAAAAAGTGATAGAAAACAACCCGGAATATGACGGCTGCCACAACGAGTGGGTGCTTTTGCTGGCCGAGGTGGAGGAAATGATTGACTCGGCGCGGCGGATTATGGTGGCGCCCTGCAATTGCAAAATGCTGGCGGACAACTGCCATTTTTCCAGGGAAATTTGCATTTTTTTTGATAACGAAATCACCGACAGGACCCCCGGCCGGGAGCTGCCCCGGGAAGAAGCCCTGGCGCTGGTGCGCCGGCTGGACAAAGAAGGGCTGATGCATACCGGGGGGCCCTACGACTGGAAAGAAAAAGGGCCGGCGGTGGTGTGCAACTGCTGCATCTGCTGCTGCCACCCCTTCCGGGCCGCTCTAAAACTGGGCACCAAGGGCAAATGGCCCCGGTCGCGGTATGTGGCCTGGTATGACCCGGACAAGTGCCGGCAGTGCGGTTTATGCGCCAAACGGTGTCAGTTCGGGGCGTTTCACCGGATCGGCGACGGGGTGAAGAGCAAGGGGAAGGTGGCCTATGCCGGTGAATTATGCTGGGGTTGCGGTCTTTGCGCCAATACATGCCCGGCGGGGGCCATCCATATGGCGCCTTTATAAGTCCCCGGCCCCGGGAGCAAACAAACCCGGCACGCAAAAAAAATTTGCACCCCTGCCACCGGGACAATAGGCCGGGGGCGGTTTTTTGTCTTAACGGTTCCCCCCTAAAAAAGTCGTGGTTGGGGGGTGTTGTTTTTCAAATTATTACTCTCTTTCTTAATTGAACGAGCTTGCTCGCTCAAGCTTTGCGGTTATAATAAGTTGGCATAGCTCTTGCAAGATTAGCCGGCCAAGGTAACCATGCTCTTGCCGGAGCAATACATACGGTAGTTCAACAAGG
>JAKSCU010000138.1 GCA_022360435.1 Bacillota bacterium | reverse complement strand
GTGCAGGGGTAAACCTTCCCCACTCTCCTCCCACCTTCAGTTCTATGAACGTCGGAAATATCCTTCCGTAGCCTTTCGTACCCCATATTTCAGTGCTCGCTTCAGGACCGCTTATGTAAGGAAAATTCCATCCGGATTCAAATAAAGATACAACTCCGTTATAATGCTTTACCATAATCTGTGCGAAGTCATCCACGTCAATACTTCTAAACCTGCTCCCTACAGAGGCATAAACGGATTTTATATCCGGGTCGCCAGTAATATACCTGGTCGTATCTATTGCATGTACACCCATATCTATAAGAGCACCGCCGCCTGCCGTCGATTTCTGCGAAAACCATCCGTCAGGTCCCCACCTGAGATGCAGGCCATATGATTTTGTCTGTACAATATCCCCCAGGATGCCTTCTTCAATAATCTTCTTCATATACTGTACATCCTTGTGATATCTCCACATATGCCCTGTCGCAATAACCACGCCTTTTTCCCTGGCAGTTCCGACAATTTCCCCGGCCTGCTTTGCATTTATGGCAAGAGGCTTTTCAACAATAACATGCTTTTTATTTCTCAGCATCTCCATAACAATTTCGTGGTGAAGAACATTCGGAGTCACTACGCTAACAGCGTGAATATTGGGATCAGCAGCAAGTTGTCCGTAGTCGTCATAAACTCTCTCAATCCTATACAGGAATTTTGTGCTCATTTCTCCTTCACTGTAAGCAACGCTTTCCCATTTCCCATCTGCAAAATCCTGTGCAAGCTCCCTGTTTATTGAGCATACCCCATATACATATGCTTCCTTGTTTTTCATGTAAGCAGTAGCATGTATCTTACCCATACCACCGGTACCAACTATACCGACATTTATACGCGACATGACTTCACTCCTCACTTTTTTTATTACTTAAATTAAGTAATGCAATTTTATAGTAATTTTATCTAAGTATATTGTAATTTTAATTCTATCACTATAAAACGTCAATATATTTTGCTATCTTTTTTTAAGCATATGCATCGTTATTTTTATTCATATTGTTTTACTTTAAAGCCTCTTCTATGTCAACACCAAGGAATTTCAACCTGCTGTTGAGATTTTCTGTTATCGCCCTGTTTACCTCATCCACTCCATCACTCTTAATCTGCTCATATAAGCTGTTCCATTCATTTTCCAGATCTTTCGGCTTGACAATTATACACTTTCTTATCCTGTTGTCGGCATAACTCTGGATTTTTGCATACGCATCATTTGCATCCTGCTGTGTATCGGGATTGAAGGTAAGTACGCCGGTGAAATAGTCGCCGCGGTACATAAAGTTTTCCCACCACTTGTTATCAAATACGTTCCACTTGTTATTGGTATACATCTCCTGGGCAAATATATCTGCCGCATTACCGTTGGAATCCAATCCTGCCAGGGTAGGAAATATGTTCTCATAGCTTGTGAGGCCGGTTCTCTGGAAGAAATTGGTATCCCAGTTGGCGTAAGCATTTGCACATTCAGGGTCGGGAATTACCTTGCCGCTTTCATCTTTGGTATAGTGAATCCCCTCAACACCTGCATCCAGAAGC
>JAKSCU010000339.1 GCA_022360435.1 Bacillota bacterium | reverse complement strand
TCGTGGAAAACCCTGCCGAACTCGACCAGGCGCTGAGCGCCGAGGACGACAAGGCCGCTCTGTTGCTGATCAACCGGCGCGGTTCCGAGATCTTCGTCGGCTTGTCTCTCACGTAGTCGTACAGTGCGCGGCTGCAGGTCAGCGGCCGATGCACTAAGCGGCTCACTGCCGACGAAGGCAACTGGCGGGTCTGCCCCTCTGTTCACCGGGGGTAGGCCCGTCTTTGTTTCTTCCAACCCCTTTCATCCGCTTGGGGTGCGGGAGATAAACCCCTAAGTTAGGCGATCGTGAGCAGACGGATTCTAATCATCGAGGACGACCCCGCGACCGCCGCCTTCGTTGCCAAGGGGCTGAAGGAGGCCGGCTACGCGGTGGAGAGCACCGGGGAGGGGCGGGAAGGTCTGTACCTCGCAACCGGCGGCGGTTTCGATCTCATCGTCCTGGACCGCATGCTGCCGCAGATCGACGGCCTTGCCATTTTGACCTCCTTGCGCGCGGCCGGCATCGTGACGCCGGTCTTGATGCTAACAGCCATGAGCGCGGTCGACGAGCGTGTCCGCGGCCTGCGGGCCGGTGCCGACGACTATCTGGTGAAGCCCTTCTCCTTCGAGGAACTCCACGCCCGTGCCGAGGCGCTGTTGCGCCGGCCCAGCGGCACCGAGCTGCGCGATGAAACGCATCTGAGCTGCGCCGACCTGGAGCTCGACCTGGTTGCCAGAACGGTCACCCGTGGCGGCCGGCGTATAGAGTTGCAACCGCGTGAGTTCCAGATGCTTGCTTTCCTGCTCAGTCGTCAGGGCCGGGTGGTCACCCGCACCATGCTGTTGGAAGGTGTTTGGGACTATCATTTCGATCCACAGACGAACGTGATCGACGTGCACATCAGCAAGCTGCGCAAGAAGATCGACGCACCCGGAGAGCCGCCGCTCATCCACACCGTGCGCGGCGCCGGCTACATGCTGAGCGAGCAGCGCTGAGGCTCCGTCGGTGCTGCGCAACGC
>JAKSCU010000261.1 GCA_022360435.1 Bacillota bacterium | reverse complement strand
TAATACTCGGGCAGGCAGCAAATGACTTCCCGCTCCCAGTCGTAAATGGCGCCGATGGACCGCAGCTGCCCCCGCATGTTTTCGATGTTGCTCATCGTCCAGCCGTAGGGGTGGATGCCCCGGCTGATGGCGGCGTTTTCCGCGGGCAGGCCAAAGGCGTCAAACCCAATGGGATGCAGCACGTTATAGCCCTGCATGGCCTTGAACCTGGCCACCACGTCGCCGATGGAGTAATTGCGCACATGGCCCATGTGCAGCTTTCCGGAGGGGTAAGGGAACATTTCCAGGCAATAATATTTGGGCTTGTCGCCGGTGTCGGGGACGGAATACAAGCTCTGTTTTTCCCATTTATTTTGCCACTTGGGTTCAATAGACTTGAAATCGTAGCGTTCTTCCATGGTCTCCTCCTATGCGCTGTAACTGTTTTAATTGGCAGTGCGGCTATATCAATTAACGGCCAAACCGTGTCGGGAAAGCTTTTTCAGACCCAGTTCGCGCAGCCTGTGTTTTTGCACTTTGCCGCTGGCGGCGGTGGGATAACCGTCCACCAGCTGTATGTGGGCGGGTATTTTATAGCGGGCTATCCGGCCTATGCAGTATTTCCTGATTTCTTCAATGGTTACCTCGGCCCCGTTGTGGGGCTGGATGAAGGCCATAACTTCCTCGCCGTACTTTTCGCTGGGCACGCCCACCACCTGGACGTCCTTGATGCCGGGATGTTTGGACAGAAATTCTTCAATTTCCCGGGGATAGATGTTTTCACCGCCCCGGATGATTACGTCTTTGATCCGGCCGGTCACCCGCAGGTAACCGTCGGCGTCCATCACGCCCAGGTCCCCGGTATGCAGCCAGCCCTGTTCGTCTATGGCCGCGGTGGTGGCCTCGGGCATCTTATAGTAACCTTTCATTATATTATAGCCCCGGGCGCATATTTCCCCCTGGGCGCCGGGCGGCACGTCGTCGCCGGTGGCCGGGTCCGCGATTTTTACCTCGACGCCGTCCAGCGGCCGGCCCACCGTGTGCATCCGTACTTCCAGGGGTTCATCAAACCTGCTCATGGTGATGCCCGGGGACGCTTCGGCCTGGCCGTAAGTGACAACAATTTCACGCATGCCGGTTTTTTCCGCCACGACCCGGATCAGATCCGGCGGACAGGGCGCCCCGGACATGATGCCGGTGCGCAGCGATGATGTGTTAAAATAATGATTTTCCAGCACTTCAAGTTCGGTGATAAACATGGTGGGTACGCCGTGCAGGGCGGTGCAGCGCTCCTTTTCCAGCGCTTCCAGCACCCTGACCGGGTTGAAATACTCGGGAATCACCATGGTTGCCGATGCCGACACACAGGTGAGGGTACCCAGCACGCACCCGAAGGTGTGAAAAAGAGGCACCGGAAGGCAAAGCCGGTCGTCGGGGCCCAAGTTCATGCAGCCCGCCATATCGATGGCGTTTTTCACCAGGTTGGCGTGGGACAGCATGACCCCTTTGGGGAAACCGGTAATACCGGTTGTGTACTGAATGCTGATCACCTCGTCAGGCTGCAAAAACGCCTGCCTGGCGGCCAGTTCCTGGTCGGATATGTCGTCGCCCGCCGCCAGCATCTCCTCCCAGGCGAACAACCCCGGAACCGGACCGCCGCCGGTCAGCACCAGGTTTTTCAGCATGGGCAGTTTTTTACAGTTCAGGCGGCCGGGCATATTTTCCAGCATTTCCGGGCATAGCTGCCGGACCATTCCCAGGTAATCGGTATCTCGAAATTTACTCGCAAAAACCAGGGTATTGACATCGGAATGGCGCAGCAGGTATTCCATTTCAAAGAGCGTGTAGTTGGTGTTCGCCGTCACCAGCACCGCGCCCACCTTGGCGGCGGCGAACTGCGTCAGCACCCATTCGGGTACGTTTGGCGCCATAACGGCGATATGTTCGCCGCGCCTGACCCCCAGGGCCATCAAGCCTTTGGCCGCACGGTTGCACGCTTGCTGCATCTGCCTGTAAGTGTACCTGGTGTCTGTGCCCGGGAAAACCAGGGCCTCGTTATGGGGATACCGGCCCGCCGAGCGATCCAGCAGTTCCCCGATGGTCATCCGGCCATAATTGTCCAAATTAGTCATCCCCCGTTCCGGTACACACAAAAGCCGCCCGCCCCTTTAGGGACGGGAGGCTTTTTCCCGCGGTACCACCCTAATTGATAAAGTCTTGCTGGTGGAGCTGGCGGGACTTGAACCCGCGGCCTCTTCCATGCCAAGGAAGCGCGCTCCCTCTGCGCCACAGCCCCGTGACTTTAACCACTCGTTGCGATAACGGTTCATACCGTCCCGGAGAGTTGCTCCGGGCAACTCCGGGGCGAGTTCACCCGCTCCGGTCGCCGCCTCGCACCGGCCGGCGGCTCTCTGCCCAACACCTGCGGGTTACTGCTCCCCTTCACAGCCTTTTCTCTACAGTTATTTAACATTGTATAACAGGGCCAAACCAAAGTCAACGTTTTAAAGACCGCTTAAAGCGCTCACCCAATGTCAGTTTTGCTTTAAATAGTCATACCGCATTCCTTGGTCCGTTGGCATTGCCCGCGGCATGTTATTACACGCTGAGCGGGTATTCCACCACTTCCGCGTCTCCCCACAGGTGTTCCAGGTTGTAAAAACGGCGTTCTTCCTCCTGGAAGATGTGCGTCACCACCGTGCCGTAATCAAGCAGTATCCAGCGGCCCGCCCTGAAGCCCTCCTTGCGGGGCCTTGCCACACCACGCCGCCCTAACCGTTCAACTATCTCTTCGGCTATGGCCCTGGCGTGCACGAGCGACCGGCTGCTGCATATTACAAAGTAGTCGGCCACGATGGATACCCCGCCAATGTTCAATACGGTAATATCAGTAGCCTTTTTTTCCTCCGCCGCCTCAACGGTAACCTGCACCATGACCTGCGGATTAATGGTCAAAAAGCGATACCCCCTGTTAATTGTATTTATAAAAATTATTCGCCCGCCGGTGGAAAGTTCCTGCCCGGGGATTAAAATTTGCGGCCCGGACCGGATAAAACAAGCCGGTTACGGGCTTCTATCATTGTGGGATGAACCGGCGCGCCGTTTTGCAGGGCAAACCCGATGGACAAGTCGTAACAGGCCAGCAAAGCCCGGTCCAAGTCCGCGCACATCTTGCGACGAATTTCCTCAACGCCGGAAAAACGCCGCCCCGGCTCGGCCTTGTCGGCCACGAACACCACCTTGTCCAGCATGGCCATGTCGGCATCCCCCAATGTGTGCACCGAAATGGCCCGCAAAACAGCTTGATCACTAACACCGAACTCCCGCCGGGCCAGTTCGGCTCCCAGCGGCGCGTGCAGCAGCACCGGCAGCGCCATTTCCACTTCGGTATGTGGTATGGCAAACCGCCCGGCCATCTCCAGTATCCTGTCTTCAGGCAGACACCTGGCACAGTCGTGCAACAATCCCGCCAGGGCCGCCCGCTCCTCGTCCACGCCGTTTATTCGGGCCAGCCGCACGGCTGTGTCCCGTACCCCCAGTGAGTGTTCAAATTTTTCAGGATCAAGCATACCCTTTAATCGTTTAACGTAAAACTGGCCCGCCAATTTTTTACTCCCGGGAAAAAATGTTTTCCAACGCCTTAATCTAAAAATGAAATGATTCAATGGCGCATATAAGAAGAAAACCTCCCATAAAGGAGGTCAATGTGCCAAAAATCTTACTCTCTGGGCCGCGCTTCGTTGACGGTAATAACCCTGCCGCCTAACTCGGCACCGTTCATCGCCTCAATCATCCCCTCGGCGTCTTCATCCTTAACCTCCACAAAGCCGAAACCACGGGAACGACCGGTCTGCCTGTCGGTAATAATGCGGCTTTCCAGAACTTCACCGTATCTGGAGAACGCCTCGGTCAAATCTTCGTTGTTTGTCCCCCATGGCAGGTTGCCCACATAGAGTGTAATTGCCACCAGATCACCTCTTTTCAATAGTTGCGATAGCGGGAACATTTCCTGGCAAGGTGTGTCCCCTTTTCTTAATGCTGCTCTGTAATTTGTCAGTATTATTTGCAAAACATAAACACCTATGCAAACAACACCGCTTTAGAATAATTACCGGCTGTTAATCTGTATACAAACCGTGCCGGTAAATATAATCCTTCACTGCTTCGGGTAACAGATACCTGATGGGCCTGCCGTCCCGCACCCGCTGCCTTATATTGGTGGAAGATATGGCCAGGGCGGGCACCTCCAAAGTCTTGATCCTGCCGGTGCACTCAGCGGGCAGTCGGGTCAGTTCCTCACCCATGCTTTCCAGCCTGAAACCCGGCCGGGAGGCCGCCACGAAACAACATTTTCGCAACAGTTCCTCTACTTTTTTCCAGGTCAGTATCTCCAGCACCGCGTCGGCCCCGGTGATGAAATAGATGTCCCAGCCTTCATATTGTTCCCGAAAAGCCTGGATTGTATCAACAGTATACGAAAGTCCCTCTCTTTTAATTTCCTGGTCCGAAACCGTGAAGTCGGGGTTGGATCCCACCGCCCGCCAGGTCATTTCCAGCCGGTGACGCGGCTGTGAAATGTTTTTTCTGGTCTTGTGCGGCGGTTTACCGGCGGGAATAAAAATTACCTTCTCCATACCGAACTGACAACGGGCTTCTTCGGCCGTTACCAGGTGCCCGTAATGAACAGGGTCAAAAGTTCCGCCCATTAAACCGATTCGCTTATTGTTCCTCTGCATGGTACTTTTATCCATCCGGCGGCCCCATTTGTTATTTTATAAGTTTTATCAATAAAAAGCAACACCCGGGGGCAACTTATTCCAGGGCCAGGTTGTCGCAGTGGATTATTTCGTCATAGTCCTTGTGCCCCAAAATACCGACTATCTCGCCGGTTTTGCAGCCCTTGATTTTTTCCACGTCGGCGGCGCAATAGTTGACTATCCCCCGAGCAATTTCCCGCCCGTCATGGTTGACCACGCTAACGGTGTTTCCCACGTCAAATTTGCCTTCCACCGCCGTAACCCCGGAGGGCAGGAGACTCTTGCCGCCCCTTTGCAGCGCCCGGACGGCGCCGTCGTCAACGCATAGCCGGCCGCATACCGTGGAACCGTAGGCAATCCATTTCTTTTTCTGCACCAGCTTGGCGGAAGGCCAAAACGCGGTGCCCAGGGGTTCGCCCGCCGATACCCGGCGAATGATATCATTTTCCGAAGCCCTGGCAATTACCGTAACCAGACCCGAGTGCATGGCAATGCGGGCCGCCTGTATCTTGGTGACCATGCCGCCGGTGCCTACCTTGGAACCGGCGCCTCCGGCCAGGGACTCGATCTCCTCGTTTAGCTCATAAATCTCACTCAGCAGGTCGGCCCCGGGTTGGCGCGGGTCGCCGTCATAAAGCCCGCCCACGTCCGACAGTAGTATGAGCAGTTCCGCATCCACCAGTCCGGCCACCATGGCCGCCAGATGGTCATTGTCACCCAATTTAATCTCATCCACCGCCACCGTGTCGTTTTCATTAACTACCGGAATAATGTTAAACTCCAGTAATGCCTGCAGTGTATTGCGGGCATTTAAGAAACGGCGCCGGTCGGAGAAGTCCTCCCGGGTTAGCAGAACCTGTCCCACCACCACACCGTACTCGGCAAAAAATTTTTCGTACATGTGCAGAAGCATACCCTGGCCTACCGCCGCCGCCGCCTGTTTTTCGGGGATGGTGCGCGGTTTTTTGGTCAGACCAATTTTGCCGGCGCCGGCGCCGACGGCGCCGGAGGTCACCAGAAGCACTTTTATCCCCCGGTTATGCAGATCCACCATCTGCCGCACCAGTTTTTCCATTTGCTCTATATTCAACTTGCCGGTGGCGTACGTCAGCGAACTGGACCCGATTTTAACCACCAAACGCTTGATTTGGTTGAATTTCCTGTATTCCATTTATATTCACCGCTAATCCACAAAATCAAATGTAAAATCACCGATTCGCACCATGTCTCCGTTCCGGGCGCCGTTATCACGCAGGGCCTGTTCCAGGCCCATCAACTGCATGATCCGCTGCAGGCGTTCCACCGCTTCATTGTTGCCCAAATCGGTCATAGCCACGTGCTTTTCAATTTCACGTCCCGTCACCACTAGTTCGCCGTCCTCCCGGCGGATGGCAAACCTGGGTCCGACCAGGTGCACAACCTCGGGGACGTCTTCTTCCAATGCAACTTGGGATTCGGGTATCTCTTGCAGCAATGCGAGCAGCCGGTCCACCAGTTTATCGACACCCTGGCCGGTAGCCGCCGAAATGGGAACAATCTCGTGGGTGTCACCCAGTTCGGCCCGTAGGCCGGCCAGGTTTTCTTCGCTGCCGGTCAGGTCCATCTTGTTGGCAGCGATAAGCTGTGGCCGCCCGGCCAGCGTTTCGTTATAAAGCGCCAGCTCCCGGCAGATAACCCGAAAATCCGCCAGCGGGTCCCGGCCCTCGATGCCAGCCATGTCCAGTACGTGCACCAAAACCCTGGTGCGTTCCACATGACGCAAAAAATTGTGGCCCAGCCCGGCGCCACTATGGGCGCCTTCAATCAAACCAGGTATGTCGGCCACGACAAAACTGCGCCCCTCCCCCCGGCTCACCACGCCCAGGTTGGGCGCCAGGGTTGTGAACGGATAATCGGCAATCTTGGGCCGGGCAGCCGAAACCCGGGCAATCAATGTAGATTTGCCTGCGTTGGGATAACCCACCAGCCCCACATCGGCCAGCAGTTTCAGATCCAGCACCACCCGGCGTTCCTCGCCGGGTTCGCCCTTTTCCGCCATGGCGGGAGCCTTGTTATTGGCGCCGGCAAACCTGGAATTGCCCCTGCCGCCGCGTCCGCCAATGGCCGCTGTCACTTCCTGGCCGTCTGCGGTTATATCACCCAGCAACCGCCCTGTTTCTTCGTCGCGGATTATCGTGCCCGGGGGCACCCTGACCACCAGATTCTCGGCAGCACGACCGTGCATGTTTTTGCCCCGGCCGTGCTGTCCCCGATCGGCCTTGTAATGGCGGCGGTATCGAAAATCAACCAGGGTGCGCAAACCCTCGTCGCCCCTGAAGATAACCGCGCCGCCGCGTCCGCCGTCTCCACCCCAGGGGCCGCCCTCGGGCACGTATTTTTCCCGCCGGAAGGCCACGCAACCGTTGCCGCCGTCCCCGCCCCGGACGTAAATCTTGGCTCTATCGTAAAACATTAATATTCACCCGCTATTGTTAAATTATACATTACAATTATGCTTAAAATCCAGCATATTTATCCTTTTCAAACTGCGGTTCAACCAATACGCAATGAATATATTTTCCTGCTTTAAAAAGTAGCGCAACCCCCCTGTTCAAGCTTCAGCGGCGGGTAAAAAAACAGCAATTTCTCTATATTCACATTGAGTGCTGTTCTCCAAGCCACCCCCGTACCTAGCCAGTTCCCCGGCCACGTCCGGCAGCGTCCCGTCATTACCCGGTACATTATCCCCCTGGTTTTGACGGTGCCGCGCCGTAATCCGGTATCCATTTGCGGCGGCGTAGACTCCCACGTGAATGATTCGTTCCTTATTGTCCGGCGGCGCCAAGTATTCCGTCAAATGACCCAACACCGCTTCCAGCGCCGACCCCAGCACAGAGCCGGGAATTAAACAGTTTCCAAGGTTGGCGTTTATTTCAAACTCCATGCCGACACCCAGTTCAGCCGCCGCGTAGTGGGACAAAAGTATGGCAGCGGCGGCCTCGGGAATTTTCAGGTGTACAATTTTGCTCAAAAGCGCGACCTCGCGGGCCACATTTTTGATATAATCCCGGGCCTGCTCCTCCCTGTTCATTTGCAGCAACCCGGAAACCACCTGTAAATGGTTGAGGAAATCGTGCCGCTGGTGAGAAAACAGTTGCATCATTTTGGCCATGTCCACAGCTTTCTTCTCCTTTTCAACTAATTGAATAATATTTTTTAAAATACTTGTTTTATATCTTAATTTTTTCGCCGGCGGGGCGGTTGGCGGTGGTTATTTCCCCCCAATTGATTAAATTTACTCATATAATCTAAATATTCTTTTTATGTTTACATTTCCCTTTTATTTAAACCGATGGGTAAAAATATTAATCCTTTGTGAAAACAAATAGTATGGCGTCAGGCAATGGCGATCAAAAAAAGACAGGCATGCCTGTCTTTTTTTGACGATAAATTCTTATTGAGCCGTCCGCGGCACAAGGCGGGCCGGTTAAACCGCCGCGCCCTCGGTTTCCATTACATTAACAATCTTTTTGGCTTTGCCCCTGCTCTGAAAAGCCACCATGCCATCAACCTTGGCGAACAGTGTGTCGTCTCCGCCGCGGCCCACATTGCGGCCCGGGTGAATGCGTGTTCCCCGCTGGCGAACCAGGATGGAGCCGGCGGTGACGTACTGGCCGTCGCCCCGCTTGACTCCCAGCATCTTGGGATTGGAGTCGCGACCGTTACGGGAACTGCCTACACCTTTCTTGTGCGCCATCTATCTTCACCTCCGTGTTCAAACCTGGATTTTTTCCACCACGACCCTGGTAAAGGGCTGGCGGTGCCCCTTTTTGCGCCGGTAGTTCTTCTTGGCCTTATACTTGAAAACAATAATTTTCTTGCCTTTGCCGTGTCTCTCAACCTGACAGACGACACTGGCGCCCTCCACTATGGGAGTGCCCACCTGCAACCGGCCATCCTTTTCCACGGCCAGAACTCTTTCCACCGTGTAGGTTTCCCCGGTTTGAGCGGGCAGTTTTTCGATGAACAGGGTGTCTCCTTCTTTAACCCGGTACTGCTTGCCGCCTGTTTCAATGATTGCGTACATAGTTTCCCCCTCGCATTCAGGACTCGCCGGATCCGGGTAGAGCACAAAAGCCCCTTTTGGCACCCGCCCCGGGCGGTACTAATAATGGCCTACAATAAAATATTTTATCATAACCTGTAATCTTGTCAAGCCGGGCCGTCAATTCTGTCAACCGGCTAAAACCCGGCGCTAGCCCTTGAACAGCTTGGCCTTGGCGTAAGTACGGAATACTTTGCTCACCTCGATGGCCACAGTTTGACCCACCTGCGAACCGGCCCCTTCGATATCCAGTATAAACCCGTCCACCCTAGCGATGCCGTCGTTGATGTTATTCACGTGGGGCTCCTCAACCCGCACCTCCAGCACCTGGCCATCCTTGACCGGCAATACGTGGGCCTTGATGTCGGCCTGGTCGTGCAGGGGGCGCATGGTCACCGATTCTATATGGTGTTCGGCGGAACCCCTGATGTACAAGCTTTTACCGGTTTTACCCTCCAGTTCGCGCAGGTTGACACCGCCGCTGCCAATCAGCCGGGCGGCCACCAGCGGGTTGGCTTCCACCAGGATGGTTTCGGCCCCGGTTTGCCGGGCCATCTGGTAAATCTGTTGTTTGATATTGATACCCACCGTCTCCTCGGACAACACTTTGCCCCGCCCTTCACAATAGGGACAGGCCTTTTGCAGCACTTCGGCCAGACTGGGACGCACCTTTTTCCTGGTCATTTCAACCAATCCCAGTTGGGTAATGCCAAGAATGTTGGTCTTGGTCTTGTCCTTGTGGATTTCTTCTTCCAAAACATCCAACACCTGCCGGCGGTGCTCCTCACGGTTCATGTCAATGAAATCGACGATAATAATGCCGCCGATGTTGCGCAGCCGCAATTGCCGGGCGATTTCCACCGCCGCCTCCAGGTTGGTTTTCAGCACGGTGTCCTCCAGGTTGGTGCTGCCCACGTACTTGCCGGTGTTTACGTCCACCGCCGTGAGGGCTTCGGCCTGGTCAATGACAATATACCCGCCGCACCTGAGCCAGACCTTGCGCTTCAGCGCCTTCTCCAAATCGGCGTCAATGCTTTGTTCTTCGAAAATATTGTTCCGCGCTTCAAGAAATATTTTGGTCTTTAGCTGCGGGCCAAGTATTTCCATTAAGTCCAGAATCTTTTCATACTCATAACGGGAATCAATAGTCAGCCGGTCCACGTCTGAAGTGAAAGCGTCCCGCAGTATGCGCTGCACCAGCTCCAGGTCGCGATGCAGCAGGTTCGGCACCGGCCCGTGGCTGGACTTGGCAAGGATTTTCCGCCACAGGTTTGTAAGCATGATAACGTCCAGGCGTAGTTCATCCTCTTCCACACCCTCGGCCACCGTGCGCACGATAACGCCCATGCCCCCGGGTTTAATTTGGCCCGCCAATTCCCGCAACCGCTCTCTTTCCCGCTCGTCATCGATACGCCTGGATACGCCGATGTAGTCGACGGTGGGCATTAGCACCAGGTACCGGCCGGGCAGGGTGATGTGGGTGGTCACTCTGGCCCCCTTTGTGCCGATGGGTTCCTTGACAATCTGCACAATCAGCTCTTGTCCCTGCTTGAGCATGTCACAGATATTGCTTGGCGAACCGCGACCATGCCCCGATTCGGTGTTGCGCACCGGGGCGGCGTCCTCGATATAAAGAAAAGAATTTTTCTCCAAACCAATGTCCACGAAAGCGGCCTGCATGCCGGGCAAAACGTTTTCAACGCCTCCTTTGTATATGTTGCCCACCAGGCGCTGGTTGGGCGAACGCTCGATGTACATTTCCACCGGCACCCTGTTTTCCAGCACGGCCACCCGTGTTTCTTCCTCGCCTACATTAATCAATATTTCTTTAAACATTATATCATCTACCTTGAATATAGCTTTTAGAGGTTGTTCGAAAGCTCGCGCGCAATGCGCTTCGAGCACTCACCTCAAACTTTTTCCGACGGGAACAATCCCGTCCTGGTCACCTGTATGTCGGCGGAGTCCACCTGCAACCCGGCTTGTTCAAAGAGCGCGGCTACAACCTCCGTGGGCCGCACATTGATGGAACCGCCTGTTTTCAACTCTAAACGCATCGTTAAACCATCCTCTTGAGATATAACCTGAATGCTGACAATGCCCGGGCGGATGTCCCGTATTTTTGCCCGCCCGTCCTTGCCGCGCCTTTTGACTTCCACCCGGCCCAGGGCCATAAAATCCCCCGGGGCTCCCGCCGGGAGTTCGACCCGCGCGTCTTCCCCGTCAATATATACCATATAGACGGCCCTGTCCAAAACCGCCATCAGCGCGGGGGCGTCGTCCGGCACCAGGTAGGCCTCGCGGATATTGAGTCCTTGCGGCAGTACGGCGTTCAGCCTCTCCACCAGGCTTGCTTCTTCAACAGACCGGGTCATTTCCATCTCCGCCATTTCGGCCAGGCCTTCGGTGCCCACGGGCAGCGGCGCCGCGATACTTATACGCGGGTGCGGGTTGAACCCCCGGGAAAAAGCCACCGGCAGATTCGCCCTGCGCATGGCTCTTTCCAGCACCCGCATCATGTCCAGGTTAGGGATGTAACGGGCCGTCCCTTTTTTACTGTAACGTATCACGTAACGGGGCAACGGTTTCACCTCCCGCCAGGCGCGGCTTAATTTCCAGGCTGGGACAAAGCCCGCAACCCGGACACTTGCCGGCACGACAATCGGGAGTGATTTCCCCGGCCAAGGCGCGACTGTGTTCAAGCTCCAAATACTTTTTGCTTACCCCGGCGCTAATATGATCCCAGGGCAGGGTGTCCTGGTGACGATACCGGCGGTTGGCGTAACTGACGGGATCCACGCCGGTTTCCTCAAAGGCCCTCCCCCACCGGTCCGGGCTGAAGTGTTCCGACCAGCCGTCAAAGCGGCATCCCCGGCGCCAGGCGGCCTCAATGGACGCGCCCAGGCGCCTGTCTCCCCGGGACAGCACCGCTTCCAAAAGGCTGCCCTCGGGGTCGTGCCAGTTAAACGCCAGCCCTTTGCCCCGCAAACGTTGGCGCAAATAACTTTGTTTGCGCCTCAACTCTTCCAGGCTGTCCTGGGGCTCCCACTGGAAGGGTGTGTGGGACTTGGGCACAAAGGAGGAGACGCTGACCGTCACTTTCAGCCTTCCCGGCGAACGGACCAGGCCACGCCCTTTATTCAGCACCCGGCGGGCCAGGTCGGCTATACCTTCCAGGTCGACGTCTGTTTCAGTGGGCAGCCCGATCATGAAGTAAAGTTTAACAGCTTGCCAGCCACCGGCAAAGACCGCCGACACGGCTTCCAGCAGGTTTTCCTCGGTGACGCCCTTGTTGATCACGTCCCGCAGGCGCTGGGTGCCGGCTTCCGGGGCAAAAGTCAGACTGGACCGGCGCACTTTTTGCACTTCACCGGCCAGGTCCACCGAAAAGGCGTCCACCCTTAGCGAGGGAAGGGAAATGTTAACCCCGCCGGCTCCATGCCGATTGGTGAGTTCGCTCACCAAGGGACGGATCATGGTATAGTCCGACGTGCTCAGCGAAGTCAGTGAAATCTCGCCCCAGCCGGTGGATTGCAGCATTTCACCAGCCTGGCGCAACAGCGATTCCGGCTCCTTTTCTCGCACCGGCCGGTAAATCACCCCGGCCTGGCAAAAACGGCACCCGCGGGTGCAGCCGCGCTGCACCTCCAGCATGGCCCGGTCGTGCACCGCCTCGATGACGGGCACCAGGGGCCGGACGGGGTATTGGGCCCGGTCCAGGTCGGTTAGCGCCCTTTTTTTGACTGTGGCCGGAACACCGGTATCCGCTGGGAGCACCGACGCCACTTTTCCCTCTTCATTATACTCCACCCGGTATAGTGAAGGAACGTAAAATCCGTCGATTGCAGCCAGGTCGAGCAATAATTGCCGCCGGTCGTCTCGAAGGCGGCGCCTTTCTTTGTACATGTCGAGAAGATCATTAACGGCGTCTTCCCCTTCGCCGATTATAAATACGTCGATAAAATCCGCCAGCGGTTCGGGATTGAAGGAACAGGGTCCCCCGGCCACCACCAGGGGATAGCCGCCGCCGGCGCGGTCCGCCCGGCGGAGGGGCAGGCCGCCCAGGTCCAGCATGTTGAGTATATTGGTAAAACTCAGTTCATACTGCAGGGTAAATCCGATAATATCAAAATCCCGCAACGGCCGGCGGGATTCAAGACTGAACAGCGGCAACCCGGTATTGCGCATCTGTTCCTCCATATCCGTCCAGGGCGCGAACACCCTTTCCAGCAAAGCGTCGGGTCGCCTGTTTACCACGCTGTACAATATCTGCAAACCCAGGTGGCTCATGCCCACCTCGTATACGTCGGGAAAGGCAAAGACCATTTTTACATCAATGCCTTTCCAGTCCTTGCGTATCGCGTTCCATTCCCCGCCCGTGTAACGACCCGGTTTCTGTACCCGGCGCAACGCCCTTGCCAGCAGTTTATCCATGGTTGCATCCTCCATTTGTCGGCCTCCAAAGATAAATACCATTATTCGCCGGAAAAATCAACCCTGTGTTTTATTCTGCCCTGTTTGTCGCTGGTATTTACTCTCCCTCCAGCAATTCACCCACCGTGGCGTGCCCCCCCCGCTGCAGCAAAGCGTTTATCACGGCGGTTTCGGTTACCGTTCCAAGCAGGCGGTGGCGGCGGTCCAACACCGACACCAGGTGAAACTTCCGCGGCACGAAAGGACGCACCAGCCGCCCAAGGGGCATGCTCTCCAGCGCTGCCAGGTGCGCCACCGGCAATAAGCCCTCCCTGGCTAATTCTTCGTGCTTGTCCCTAATCATGCGCATAAAAAGGTAGGGAGAAGCCAAACGCTCCCGGGTGGCGGCATACAGCAGGAACAGCGCAACCACGGGTATATCCAGCCCGCAGTAACCCGCCCATATACCCGCCGCCCCGGCCAGCAAGATTATCACGGCCATCACCTGACCCAACCAGGCCGCCTTGTAAGTGGCCTCGCCGATGCCGTCACGTTCGGCCCGAAAAGCCCTGTATATCCGCCCACCATCCAAGGGCAGCACGGGCAGCAGATTGAATAGCGCCATCAGCAGATTGCACTGCAAAAAAAACGGACCCAGGCTTTCGTGCCAGATTCCGTAATTTTTCAGCCCCAGCCCCAGGGCGAACATCGCCAGGTTGCTGGCCGGTCCCACGACGGCCACGTAAATCTCCCGGACCGGGTCCAAGGCCAGTTCTGCTTCCACCCGGGCCACCCCGCCAAAGGGCAAAAGCTCAACCTGGTTTACCGGTATGCCCAGGTGACGCGCCACCAGCGCGTGAGTCATTTCGTGCACCAACACAACCCCGAAGGCGATAAGCCCTCGATCAAGCACCCCGGCCACAAAAAATAGGGCTATCAACGCCAAAAAAAACGGGTTGACGTGGAAATCAATCCCCAGCAAACGCCCCAGACGCATTTTACCGCCCCCCGTCAGTCACTTTTGGCCTGCAAAAGCTCCAGGGGATCCACCAGTTTGCCGTTTTCCCGCACCTCGAAATGCAGGCCGCCGCCCGCCACCCCTCCTTCACCAACCGCGGCGATAATCTGCCCGGCGCGCACTTCTTGGCCTTCTTCCACAACCACGTTCTCCACACCGCCGTACATGGTATAATTACCGTTACCGTGGTCGATTAAAATAAACCGGCCCAGGAACTCGTCCCGGGAAATCCGCTCCACCCGGCCGTCCATGGCGGCGGCCACCGGCTCTCCCGGCGGGGCGCTGATGTCGATGCCGGGATGAAACCGTTCCATGCCGTCCAGGGGGGATTGCACCCAGCCGTATTCTTGCACAACCCTGCCCGAAACCGGCACGCCGAGCCCCTCCTCACTCAGTCCCGTCCCGGTAACCGGTTGTATGCCGGCGCCGGGCATGCCGTGCAGCAAAGGGTTGTCCCAGTTAACCATCCGGGCAGCCAACTGAACCGACTTGTCCAGCAGGGGGGCAAAATCCCATTCGGCGGTCAGCAGGTATCGCAAGTTCTCCCGCACCTGTTCCCCCACCGGATGCGGAAACTGGCGCGCCACAAACAAGACGCCCAGAATGACCAAAACAGCTGTAATCCTGAAAAACCTGTTCCGACCGCCCCGGCGCTTGTAACCCGGCACAGGCCCCTGCCCGACGGCGGACTGGTAATAAGTGGACCAATCTTCGGCGACATTTTTTTTCCTGCTTTTTAAAAAAGGCAACTTGTCCCACTTGAACACATCAATCCCCCCAAAACATTCCTGAATGTGTACTACATGTATATGGGGGTTTTTGTTAAAATATTACATTTTAGTGGCAGTGCCTAATAAAGCGCGCTGTTCAACCTTTTAATACTGTTTTTATCATCGCCTGAAATACGCGCCTGCGCTTAAAAAATTATTTTTTGCCTGCGCAGGTAGACGTTCAGCAAAATGCCAATGGCAATCATATTGGTAATCATGTGGCTGCCGCCGTAGCTGAACAGGGGCAGCGGCAAACCGGTGACGGGCATGATGGATACGGCCATGCCCACATTAACCAGGATGTGAAAGGTTATCATACCCACCACCCCGGTGGCTAAAAGGGTGCCGTAAGTATCCTTTGCTTCGGCGGCAATCCTTACCGCCCGGTAAAGAAAGATGCCGTATAAAAGCAAAAGCGCTATGGCGCCCAAAAAGCCAAACTCCTCGGCCAGCACCGAGAAAATAAAGTCGGTGTGCCTGATGGGCAAAAACTCAAGGAAACTCTGGGTGCCGCATAACAAGCCCTTGCCCCAAAGACCGCTGGACCCGATGGCGATTTGGGACTGAACCACGTGGTAGC
The DNA here is from genome assembly GCA_022360435.1 of Bacillota bacterium. Classification (GTDB taxonomy): domain Bacteria; phylum Bacillota; class Desulfotomaculia; order Desulfotomaculales; family Desulfallaceae; genus BRH-c8a. Next base: position 20,119 of record JAKSCU010000261.1, on the reverse strand, counting down.
CGGCTCCTAGAGGGTCGGACGAGGGATCAAGAAAAATGGTCAACCTTTTTAGTTGGTATTCCTCCAACGGCAGCCAGGTGCCAAAACGCAGGTGGGACCAAACCAGGCCAATCGCGGCGGCCAAACCCGAGAAAAAAACTCCCAACACCAAAGTTATCCTGGTACTGGCCATGAAGAGCATACTGAACATGATGGCTATAAACACCAGCGAAGTGCCCAAATCGGGCTGAACTACAATAATGAGCATGGGCACGCTAACAAAGATAAAGCAGGGTATCAGTTCTTTAATATTGCGCAGCTGCCCCTCCCTTTTACTCAAAAAGTCGGCCAGGGTTATAATAATAATTATTTTGGCAAACTCCGAAGGCTGAAACCTGAAACCGCCTATGTTAATCCAGCGTTCCGCCCCCCCGGCGGCATGCCCCATCACCAGTACGGCGCCCAACATAATCAGGTTGAGCACATAAAGGTGCTTGGTATACTTGGGCCAGTCGTCATAAGGGATGTAGAGCACGGCAGCCATGGCGACAAGACCCATCAGGAACCAGAGCAACTGTTTGAACATAATCTCCTTGTTCATCCAAAACAGGCGCTGCAGGACATTGGAATCCTGCAGCTTGTCCATATCAACGCCCTGCTGCGCCAGCCAGCCGAAATCGGTGCTGGCGCTGCCGACAGTAATCAAACCCATCGCCACTATTAAACCGGTGGTCCCGATCAGGGTTAGGTCTAAGCTTTTTACAAGACGCCTGGTGCCCAAAATTTCACCACCTGTGTATTGCCAAAGGGTTTTAATAATCAATGAACTATCTTCTTAACAGGGACAAAAACTTACCGCTTTTAATGCGTGTTTTAAAAAAATAGTTTAATTGGTTACCTTAAAACTATTGTCGCATTTACCTGGAAAAAAGGAAACAGGAAAGTGCAAAAGGGGAACAGGCATATTAAAGCAAAAGCAGCCCTTCCCCTTTATGCTCATAAACTCCATGCGCTAACTTTTATTATGCCGGCTCAGTCTGGAACTTGCGCTTCATTTTCTTTACCGGAATATTAGCCACCAGCGCCACCTGGTTTTCAGTGCTGTCCAGTGAAACTTCCAGGGCATCTTCGTCAATTTCCATGTAATTGGTAATAACATTGATTAAATCAGCCTTTAGAAGCTGCAAGAGTTCCGGTGAAACACCGGCCCGATCATGAACCAGCACCAAGCGCAGCCTTTCCTTGGCCACACTTCTGCTGGGATGGTTGTCCCGGCCAAAAATCCTGTTAATGAAATCCAGCACCACATATCCCCCCTTGGTATCACTTTACAGTAATGTTCGAAAAACCTCCTGCTTTTTCGAACTCTCACTTCAAACCAATTATACGGCGCAGTTTACTCATTAACCCGTTACTTTCCAGGTCCATCATGGGCACATCCTCGCCGTTAATCCGCCGGACGATATTCCGGTAGGCTTGCCCGGACCTGGACGTGTTGTTGATTACAACCATCTCTCCACGGTTGGTGCTCACCACCACCAATTCATCCTCGGGAACTACCCCCAAAAGATCCACCGCCAGTATTTCAATAATATCGTCAATGCTCATCATGTCCCCGTGCTTGACCATCTGGTGACGGATGCGGTTTATAATCAGTTTTGGTTCGCGCAGGTCCTCCTTTTCCAGAAGACCGATAATCCGGTCGGCGTCCCGTACCGCCGATACTTCGGGAGTGGTAACCACTATGGCTTGGTCGGCCCCCGCTATGGCATTGCGAAACCCCTGCTCAATTCCAGCCGGGCAGTCAATAATCACATGATCAAAGTCTTCCCTTATTTCTTTGCAAAGAGCAACCATTTGCGCCGGGTTTACCGCCGTCTTGTCCTTGGTCTGGGCGGCGGGCAACAAAAAAAGATGCTCGAAGCGTTTATCCTTGATTAATGCCTTACGGAAAGAGCAGCTGCCGCCGGTAACGTCCACCAGGTCATAAACAATCCTGTTTTCCAGTCCCATAACCACATCCAGGTTCCGCAGGCCGATATCCGCATCAATCAAGCACACCCTTTGCCCCAGAGCGGCAAGGCCGGCCCCCAGGTTGGCGGTGGTGGTGGTTTTCCCCACGCCTCCCTTACCCGAAGTAATAACGATTACTTCTCCCATCGGATTATTTTCCTCCCTTTTGCGCTTTTACATGTTAGCGTTACAGTGCTATCACAGGCGTTCCGGGCCGGCCGGAAAAACCTCTATAACAACCAGCCCGTCCCTGACCCTGGCCGTTTCCGGAGCGCAGGACAAGGAACCCTCCCCGTCCGGCGCCCTGGTTATATGGCCGGCTATGCGCAATTGGGTGGGCTGCAGACGGAAAGCGTAAACAGCGGCTGTGCTGTCGCCGTCAGCTCCCGCATGCACCACACCGCGTAAAGCGCCCATTACCACCACGTTTCCGGTGGCTACCACTTCGGCGCCGGGATTGACATCGCCCAGGATCACCACATTACCTTCAAAGTGGAGCGATTGGCCGGACCGAAGAGTGCGCCGGACCAGGATCGTATTGTCGTCCGCCATTTCCTCGGGTTCGCCCCCTCCCCGACCGGGAAAACGCACCAGATTGCCTCCTGCCCAATCAGCGGCCACTCTTTAACTCCTCCCCGCGTCCACGTCAAATAAACGGATAATTGCTTGCTTAAACTGAATTCACCCCGGTCAAAGATACTTAACATTTATTAATTCTACGGTTCATAACCAAATCCTGCTAATAAAAATAAAAATTATGCTGTTCATTACTGTCCGGCGGATTGTTCCTCACCCGATGTTGCGGGTGGTGAGTCTTCCGGCGAAACCGGCGGCTCCGGTGGTTGGTTCCGCGGTTCGGTTTCATCCGGTGTGCCAACTCCACCGGGTGACGGTGCTTCATTATGCCCGGCGGGTGGTGGTTCGCTAGGCTCGGCAGGTGGTGGTTCGCTCTGTTCTGGCAGCTGTGGTTCACTCGGCCCGGGTGACTGTGCGGGTTGAGACTGGTTTAAGTCGTCCCGGCTACCGGTTGTCTGGCTGCCGGTGACCGGTTCAGGCCGCCACTGGTTGGAGTTGTCCTGGCTGCCGTCAACCGGCGGAGTAGCCGGTCCCACCGGCGCAGGTGCGGGTTCGGGCCGCTGCGGTGGATTATCATGCGGCCATTCTACGGCGGGGATATTATCAATGGATGCCTGTAATGCCTCTAACCCACCAGCAATGGCAGTGCCTGCCTCCCCCTGCCCCGGCTCCTCTCCTCCTGTTTCGGAATCTTGATTTTCCGCAGGAAAAACTTCTTCAATATCGGCCCCGAAATAAACATCCAGCATTTGCCGGGCTATGGGCCCGGCAAAACCGCTGCCCGAATACCCGTATTCCAACACCACAGCCACAGCTATTTCCGGTTTTTCGTACGGCGCATAAGCAACAAAAAGAGCGTGGTTTTCTTCGGTAACCTGGGCGGTGCCGGTTTTGGCGGCAGCCGTATGTTCGAACCCGGCAAAAGCCCCCGCCGCCGTACCCGGCGGCATGGCCGCCATGTGCATCCCTTCCTGGATAATCTGCAAGTTCTCGGGTTTAATATTCACCTTGCGCCTGACTTCCTTGTCATATTCCTCAAGCACTTCTCCCCCGGGCGAGACAACTTTATTTACCAGATAAGGTTTATACAGGGTGCCGCCATTGGCGATGGCGGTTACGAAGGACGCCAGCTGCAACGGCGTACACAAGTTGTAGCCCTGGCCGACGGACATATTCAGGGTGTCGTAAGCCTGCCAGTTTAAATCAAATGCGTATTTATTCAACTGCTCCGCCAGCTCTTGATCCCGTTCCTTTTCCAGCTCCTGTTTCAGTTGATCCAGCCGGCGTTTTTCGCCGGTGTTGTCTTCGGCTTCTTTGAGTTCTTCAGCAGCCCGCTCTATCCGGCGGTTTAGTTCCCGCACCACGGCAAAATCGGCATTATACCTAATTAAATGGCTTTTTGCCAAATCATACTTGTATGCGGGATCAGGCACAATGCCGGCCATTTCACCGGGCAGCTCAATGCCCGTAACCTGCCCTAGGCCGAATTCCCGGGCGTAATGGGCTATGGAATCTACACCGGCCTGGCGACTCAAACTCCAAAAATAAGTGTTGCAGGAAACCTGAATGGCCTTGCGCAGATCCACCATGCCGTGCCCGCCGGGTTTCCAACAGTTATAGCGCCTGCCCAGCATGTAATACCCCGGGTCATGGATTTCATACTCGGGGTTTATTGCATTTTCTTCCAGAATGGCGGCGGCGGTTACCATCTTGAAAGTGGAACCCGGTGGGTAAGAGGACATAGCCCGGTTAAGAAGCGCGCGTGACTCCTGCAATTGCCGCCATTGTTCGTTGGACAGGCCGCCGGTGAACACCCCGGGATTATAGGCGGGGTAGCTGGCCATGGCCCGAATGGCCCCGGTATTGACGTCCATTGCCACCGCCGCGCCGGAGCGGGAAGATTCATGCCCCGCATCCTGGGCGCGCTTTACCCCCGCGGCCAACGCCTTTTCCGCCGCCCTCTGCAGTTCCAGGTCCACGGTCAGCACCAAATCGTTGCCGGGTACCGGCGGCTTCATATCCAGGTCCCGCACCGGCCGGTTATAAGTATCCACTTCCACCTGTCTGGCCCCGTGTTCACCGCGCAGGTAGGACTCAAATACCATTTCCAGGCCGTCCTGGCCATACAGGTCCGTCATCAGATAACCTTCGTCCTTGTGTTTCTGGTATTGTTCCGACTTGATACTCTGCACGTACCCAAGGACGTGGGTGAGTAATTCATTGTACGGGTAGTCCCGCACCGGCTGTATATCCGTTACCACCCCGGGCAGTTCCACTTTTCTTTCCCGCAACTCCACCACTGTTTCCAGGGGAATATCTTCGGCCACCAGAGTTGACTCGTAAGGCTTTTTGCCCTTGATTTCTTTACGTATTCGTTGTTCCACGGCGTAAGGACTGTCTTCCTCAAAAATCCCTTTGTCATACAGCAAAGCCACCAGCTTGCTGAGGATGTCGACTTTTTCTTCCACCCGGACGCCGTAAGACTCCCACTGCCCGCCGGACAGTTCGGCGGCGGCGGCGGGATTATACAACACCGCCAGTTCCAGCCGGTTACCCTCCTCCAGCTCGGTTTTATTGTCTTTGATTAATTCTTTTATTTCTTCCCCGATATGCCGCCTGTTTAACTCCGGCTCCAAAAACCGGGCCAATTCACCAATGTTTTTATAATTATAGATAATTGTTGGCTCAAAGGAGGTGCCATAATATTTGTTGAACTCCCCAATCCAATTTGCGCCCACTCCGGCGTCCAATCCTATATCGGTAAAACTTTGCTCCACCGCCACACTGCCGGGCTTCATGTCTAAGGCCTCGGCCAGGCTTGTTTTCAGATTTTGCTGCACAGATTCCCTGGAAACCGGGCGATACTCCGGGTCCCGGGCCAGCACCCCAGCCAGTTGTTCGACCATTCGTACCGTATCGGCTCCGACACGCTCCAACACCACATGGTAAGTGGTGCCCTTGATGTTGACGTCGTTAACGGAAACGGTGTAAATGGGCCTGCTTGTGACCATCTTTTTTCCGTCCCGGTCGAAAATCTCGCCCCGGGGGGCAAAAACAGGCACGATGCGAATATAGTTGTTGCGGGCCAAGGTACGGTATTGTTCGGTCTGGATCAATTGAAGAAAGCTTATCTTAATCAGCAACACCAAAAAAACCAGGATAATCCCGGCCAGCATAAGTTTCGTCTTTTTTTCCAGTTCCTTGCGTTTCATGGGCTATGACCTTTCAGTATTCACCGTCGGCGACCAGTCCACGCCGGCGGGTGCGGTAATAGAAACCGTAGAACAACAGCACCACCAGCGCGTTGTACATGGACACCGGGATAATAATGTCAACCAGTGCGGTCAGCATGTTCACCCGCACCTCCACCACCAGCAGCAGCAGGAAATAGACCAATTGGGCGAAAAAAGTGCACAGCCAGGTCAGGCCCGCGGTAATCACCCGATTATCCCGGTACAGCCGGCCCTCGCCCAAACCGGCCAGGTAACCGCCGGTCATATTGGTCAGGGCGTAGATGCCAAAATAACCGCCGCCGGCCAAATCCTGTATAACACCTCCCACAAAACCCCAAAAAGCCCCCTCCCGGGTGCCCCGGAAGAAGCCGTGCAATATCACCAGCACCAGCACCAGGTCGGGTTTTATCCCGCGAATGGCAACCAAATTCAAAGCGGTGGACTGAAGCACCATGAATCCAAGCACCAGCAGCAGGAAATTCAGCGGGCGCAAACTGGTTCACCTCCCGGCATTTTCGGGTTCAGCCGGGCTGAATGACTTAATCACCAGCACTTCTTCCAACCGGCTAAAATCAACGTAGGGATCCACAACAGCCATTTTAAAAAGGCCGGATTGCTCCTTTTGCACTTCTTGCACGGTACCCAACGGAATACCTTTGGGGAAAACGCTGCCCAACCCGGATGTAATAACGTTGTCGCCGGGTGCCGGGGCCTGGTCCGTGGGAATATTGACCATCCGCAGTAGTCCCCCCCCGGGCACACCTTCCAAAATGCCGTGGGCCCGGGTTTCCTGCACCAGGCTTCCCACGCCGCTGCGAGGGTCGGTAATCAGCAGCACTTCGGCGGTGTGCCGGGAAACCCTGAACACCTTGCCCACCAGGCCGGCCGGTGTGATTACCGCCATATCGCGCCGGATACCTTTATTGGCACCTTTGTTTATCATTATACTACCGAACCAGTTACCATGATCGCGCCCGGTAACGGCGGCAACCTCGGTGTCAAGCTGGGGGTCCATGCCTGTTTTGAATTCAAGCATATTTTTAAGCCGGTAGTTCTCTTCTTCAAATTCCTTGAATTGCAGCAGTTGGCTTTCCAGTTCACGGTTGCGCTGCTCAAGGATCTGGTTGCGTTCAGACAGCCCTATCAGCCTGGCCGGCGCAGAAGCAAAGTCGTAAATTTCCCGCCCCACCAGCATTAATACCCGTTGCACCGGGGCCATCACATCCCGAACAGCGGAACCCAGCGGCGTGAAGCGGTCGATAGCGCCCGCCGAATAATGCAGGCCGGTTAATATTACGACTATTAACACGCCCATAAAAAGAAATTTTTTACCCAGGGACAAGCCGGACACGCAACACCCACCTTTCTACTCGAGTCCGGATGTTGATAAGTTGAAAGCCAATCCAACATTTTAGCGGACGACTTGCTTATGGCACTGGATGATGCCTGTTTTAGGCCAGTTTTTTGGGCTGGATGAGCACCTTGCGCAAAATATCTATATTTTCCAGCACCCGCCCGGTGCCGTAGGCGACCGCCAGCAGCGGGTCTTCGGCCAGATGCACCGGCATCCCGGTTTGCTCGCTGACCAATCGATCCAGCCCGCGCAACAGCGAACCGCCGCCGGCCATGACAATGCCCCGGTCCATGATGTCGGCGGCCAACTCCGGCGGAGTCAGTTCCAAGGTGTTCTTGATAGCGTCAAGGATGTTGGACACGGGTTCGGACAGAGCCTTATAAATTTCTTCCGAGGTGATTTCAATGGTCTTGGGCAGTCCGCTGACCAGGTCCCGCCCGCGCACCTCGTATTTTTCCACTGTATTGGCGGAATAAGCGGTACCTATTTCAATCTTGATTTCCTCGGCGGTGCGTTCGCCGATCATCAGGTTGTAGGCTTTCTTAACATGCTGGATGATGGCGTCGTCCATCTCGTCGCCGGCGATGCGGATGGAACGGCTGGTTACAATGCCGCCCAGTGAAATGACGGCCACTTCGGTGGTACCGCCTCCGATGTCAACGATCATGTTGCCGGTGGGTTCGTGCACCGGCAGCCCGGCCCCGATTGATGCCGCCATGGGTTCTTCGATGAGGTAGGCCTCCCGGGCGCCTGCCTGCAGTGCGGCTTCCCGCACCGCGCGCTCTTCCACCGCGGTAACCCCCGAGGGTACTGAAACCACCACCCGGGGTCGAATTAAAAAAGAACCCTTGCGCAGCGCTTTGTTGATGAAATATCTGATCATGCTCTGGGTAACGTCAAAATCTGCGATTACCCCGTCTTTCATGGGACGGATGGCCACAATGTTACCCGGTGTGCGACCAATCATCTGCTTGGCTTCCTCGCCCACCGCCAACACATGGCCGTTGTCGCGCTGTATGGCCACCACCGACGGCTCCCGGAGCACTATGCCTTTTCCTTTAACGTAAACCAAGGAGTTTGCCGTTCCCAGGTCAATACCCATATCCTTGGAAAAAATACCAAACCGCATTAATCCGGCCCCTCTCTCTTATTTATCCAATATGTTCGCTCTTTGCGAAACTCGCTTTATAACAGACCCATAGCCTTGAAACTAGCGAATTTATTATCCCCAATAACCAGATGATCTAGGATATCAATACCGATAATATTTCCCGCTTCCACCAATCGCTCGGTGGCTTCTATATCCTGTCTGCTCGGCGCGGGATCGCCGCTGGGATGGTTGTGCACCAGGATTATACCGGCGGCGCTGCGTTTGATAGCCGATTTAAACAGTTCCCGCGGATGGATGGCTGAAAAGTTCAGGGTGCCAATGGAGATGGTTTCCCTGGCCAACACCTGGTTTTTGGTGTTTAAAAGCAACACCCAGAAATGCTCCCGGTCCAGGTGACGCATTTCCTCCATCACCAACGCGGCGGCGTTTTCCGGTGACCGGACCGAAGGCCTGTCCCAGATGGTGGCCATGGCCACCCGCCGTCCAAGCTCAAGCGCCGCTTTGACCTGGGCCACCTTGGCCGGCCCAATCCCTTTGAACGCGCTCAGTTCTTCCGAAGACACATCCAATAGCTGTTTGAGTCCGCCAAAATGGCCGAGCAGCCTCGTGGCCAACTCCATGGCGCTGGCGTCGGCACTGCCGGTGCGCAACATGATGGCCAGCAATTCAATATCAGATAGGAACTGCGGCCCTTCCTGCAGCAACCTCTCCCGGGGACGCAGTTTCACGGGCATGTCCTTTATGCCCACCCGGTAATCGGACCGCTGAGGTTTAGCATTATTCCCAATAACCGACGACATCGATGCCCAACTCCTCCAGCATCCGGGTCAGCTTGTACACCGGCAATCCCATCACGTTGAAATAGCAACCCCTAATTCCGGTAATAAAAACAGAACCCAACCCTTGAATCCCGTACGCGCCAGCCTTGTCCATCGGCTCGCCTGTTTCCACATATTTAATCAGTTCCTGCGGCCCGGCGGGCCGCATTTCCACAAAGGTGCGTTCATGTCCGGTGACGGCACGTCCTCCGGGCACGTCCCAAACAGTCACACCGGTGTAAACTTGGTGTGTTCGGCCCTGCAGCCGCTCCAGCATGGTTACGGCCACAAACCGGTTATCCGGTTTGCCCAATATTTCATCACCCAACACCACCACAGTATCGGCGGCAATAATAATCCCTTCCGGCAACCGGCCCACCGCCGCCTCGGCCTTGCGCCGGGACAAAGCCTCCACCTGCTCCGCCGCCGCAAACCCCGGGGGCAGGCTTTCGTCCACATCCATAGCCATCACTTTGTGCGGCAGTCTAATCAATTCCAATATTTCCCGTCTGCGTGGTGACGACGAGGCCAGGTATATATCGGGCAACAATGCAACCCTCCGTTTTCGGGTTAACTGGTTGCTCTTTCTTTAATACTGTCAGATACGGCGGTAAACCAGATAGCCCAGAACAATCCCCAGGGCGGTCATTGGACTCAAGGTCATGGTGAAACCGAAGGTCATTTGCAAGAAATGCAAGTCCACCATAGCCGGTGGCAAGCCAATCCGGCCGGTTGACGCCAGTACCGGCAAAATCTTGGCCACCGCACCGGTCAGGGCGCTGCCCGCCAGGCCGCCGGCCAAAAGCAGCAACAATAGAATCCAGGGGCTATGGCCGCTCCGATATGCTCTTGTCAAATTCTACCACCCCGGTGTTTAAAATATCTTGTAAAATAATAGTGCGTATATCTATTTATTAAAAATTTGCTTATAAATATTTAACATGCCAAGTCCCTATAAGCTATTTTAAATAGTGTCTTCCAAAAAATTATTGGCTGGGGTTTGGTGTTATAAGTTGGAGACATGCCCCAAAGGGGCGTGTCCCTTTCATATTCAAGCACTCATTTTGATAATCATTTCCACTTCCACCGCCGCGTCCAGGGGGAGTTCATTGACCCCCACCGCCGCCCGGGCGTGCCGCCCGTTTTCCCCAAATATTTCCCCTATAAGCTCCGACGCGCCGTTAATTACAGCGGGCTGCCCGGTAAACCCGGCAGCGCTGTTCACAAAACCGGTGACTTTGACCACCCGCTTAATGCCGTCAATTCCACCGGCCAGTTCAGCAGCCACGGCCAGGCCGTTCAAGGCGCAAATACGCGCAGCCGCGTATCCTTCCTCAATGGTGACACCGGCGCCCACTTTGCCGGTATACTTCAACTCGCCGGCCCAAAAAGGCAATTGTCCCGAAATATAAATCCACCCGTCTTCCACCACCCCGGCCACATAAGCCGCCAACGGGCGCGGCGCCTCAGGTAAAGTTAATCCCAGGTCGGCAATCTTGGCACTAGGTTTCATAAATAGACCCTCCATTAAAAATTATTTATTGGCAATAATCAAGATGCGATAGTGCGGAACAATATTCACGCCCGGGCCTGGTTAATGCCCTAAAAACATGCAACAATAGTTATTTTTCGTGCTCTTGGGAAGGCATGCCTCCGGCCATATTTATGGCTGGAATTAAGGAGTAAAGTACCAAAAAGCGCGCGCAGAGGAAATCGAAGGAGCGCGCTTTTTTTATCGGTTCAAGTTTATAACATAAACCCGGTTGCGTCAATGGCTGCGCGCTACCCCCACATCTTATTCCCCACCAGGTTTAACAGCGTTTTCCGGGCGTCGGCAACCATGTACAAAGATCCGGTGACGCATACCAGATCACCCGGGCGAGCCGCCGCCATACCGGCGTGTACCGCACTTTCGATATCTTCCACCATGTCCACCTGCTGAGCAAACCGCCGGGCTTCTTCGGCCATCCCGGCCCAGTCTCCGGCCCGGGGGCTGTTGGGCTTGGTAATAATTACATGTCTGGCCCGGGGAGCCAATTCGGCAACCACCTTGGCCCGCTCTTTGTCGCCCAGCATGCCCATTACCATAATTACACCCCGGCCCGGAAAATACTCATCCAGGGACCGGCGCAGGCTGCGGGCGCCTTCGTAATTATGAGCGCCGTCGATTAACACCGGAGGTTCGGTGCCCAGGAGTTCCAGGCGGGCCGGCCACACCGTGGACGCCAGACCCCGGCGCAGGGCGCTCTCGTCCAAAAGAACATGCCCCCGCTGCTCCAGGATCTCCAGAGACGCCAGGGCGGTGGCAGCGTTAATCAACTGATGTTCCCCCAACAGCGGTATCATGAGTTCTTCCAACCGCCTTTTTATTCCCCGGTAGTGAAAATATTGCCCTTGCAGCGAACTTTTCCCCGGCAGCCAGGAAACGTCAACCCCTACCCTGGTGAGCGGGCTGCCTCTTTCCCGGCAAGCGGACTCAATAACCCCAACCACGCTGGGTTCTTCAGACGCTGTTATCACCGGCACCTCCGGTTTAATGATCCCGGCTTTGACCCTGGCGATCTCGACCAGCGTATCACCAAGATAATCCATGTGGTCCATGGCTACATTGGTAATTACCGAAAGCAGGGGCCGAACCACATTGGTGGAATCGATGGCACCGCCCATCCCCACCTCCAGAACCAGAAAATCCACTTCTTCCTCGTAAAAGTATTGAAAAGCAATGGCGGTGCTTACCTCAAACTCTGTGGGATGCTCGAATCCCTCCCGCACCATGCTTTCCAAATGCGGGCGCAGCATCCCAATCAACCGGGTCACTCGTTCGGGCTCAATCTGCGCGCCATTGATCCGGTAACGCTCGGTATATGCATGCAGGTGCGGCGAAGTGAAGGCTCCGGCGCGATAGCCGGCCTTTTGCAGAACAGCGGCCAACATGGCGGTGGTTGACCCCTTGCCGTTGGTACCGCCAATGTGAATAACCCGGATTTTCCGATGCGGGTTGTCCAGCCGGCGCAGCAGTTCGGTAATCCGCTCCAACCCTAGATTGATCCCGAACTTAGTCAGGTTCTGCAGATACTCCATAGCTTCCTGGTAAGCCAATTCGTCATCTCCCCGGTTGGCAAATAAACAATAAAACATTATTTAACAATAGCCCTTGAAATTATAATACACTTCGACAGGCGACAAGCATTTCCTATCATTTAAACATGGAAAAAAAGATGTAAAAAATTTATTACCAAATTAATAAGCCACCGGCAGCAAACCTCAGTTGTCATAAAAAATTTTTAAGAAACAAAAACCATCATAAAATAATTAAATGTAGCCAATAAAGGTTTTTTATTTTAACATGGCGAATAAGCTCCCTTTGATGCAAACTCCGGTGTCGACCCGGGGATTGCCCGTTCCGAATGATAATAAGGAGGTGGTTTTTTTGAACAAACAGCTATTTTTATTAATAACCGCCGGGGGTGTAATGGGCGTTTTGGCGGTCACACTGGCGGTTTTGGGTAATCCCGCCAACATGGGCTACTGCATTGCTTGTTTCCTACGGGATATAACCGGCGGAATCGGCCTGCACAGGGCGGCTCCGGTGCAGTACATACGACCTGAAATAATAGGGCTGGTCCTGGGTGCGTTCGTGGCTTCCCTGGCCACCCGTGAGTTCCGGGCCACCGGCGGTTCCAGCGCCTTTACCCGTTTCACCCTGGGCTTTGTGGCCATGATCGGGATGTTGGTTTTCCTGGGCTGCCCGTTAAGGGCTATTTTGCGTTTGTCTGGCGGTGATCTGAACGCCGTAGTGGGTCTCTTGGGCCTGGTGGCCGGTGTGGTTATCGGCATCAGTTTCTTAAAGAACGGTTTCAGCCTGGGCCGGGGAATCCCTCAACAACGGGGCAACGGATACCTGCTCCCGGCATTGATGGCGGCTTTACTAATTCTGCTTCTGGCTAAACCCGCCTTTTTGTTTTTCAGCACCGCGGGACCGGGTTCCATGCAGGCGCCGCTGCTGATTTCCCTGGGGGCGGGGCTGGTGGTAGGTATTCTGGCCCAGCGTTCGCGTATTTGCCTGGTTGGCGGCATCAGGGATCTGATTTTTTTCCGGGACGGTCAACTGCTTTACGGATTCGCTGCCATATTCGTTGCCGCCCTGCTTGGGAATCTTGCGGTGAGCGCTTTTAATATCGGTTTTGCCGACCAGCCGGTGGCTCACACCGACGGCATATGGAATTTCCTAGGGATGACCCTGGCTGGTTGGGCTTTGGTTCTGCTGGGCGGCTGTCCGCTGCGCCAGTTGGTGGCCGGTGCCGAAGGCAACACCGACAGCGCGGTGACCATTATGGGCTTGATGGCCGGAGCGGCGACGGCTCATAATTTCGGCCTGGCCGCCAGTCCCGCAGGCGTGCCTGTGGCTGGTCAAATAGCTGTTTTAGTCAGTTTGCTTGCAGTATTCATTATTGCGATGATAAACCGCCCGGCGGCGGTTACGGGAGGTGTTGGCGTTGGAAAGGGAAGTTGACGCCCGGGGCCTGCTATGCCCTGAACCGGTTCTGTTGACCAGGCAGGTTCTGGCCGGCATGAACGAAGGCAAGGTCAGGGTGTTGGTAAGCAATATGGCGGCCCGGGAAAACGTTACCCGGCTGGCTGAAAACAAGGGCTGGCGCGTGGAAGCAGCCACCTTGGGCGAGGATATGGAACTTTTATTAATCAAATAAGCTATAGCCAAACAAATGGGGGGCGTCCCTCAGTTGCATACATTCATAAAAAGGAAATCGGCAAAGCCGATTTCCTTTTTAATCTAATCTCCAACTTCTAATGCGCGGGGTGTATCCCCTTTCCTTTAAACCTTAAACCTTTGGGATAACTTCTTCAACTCCTCGGACATGTCGTTCAGCATATCCACCGAGGAAGAGACCTCTTCCATGGTGGCGGTCTGTTCTTCCGCCTGGGCGGCCATGTTTTGTACCCCGCCCCACACCTGCTCGATAGCGACGGCCACCTGGCCGAGCCTGTCGCTGAGGCTCTGGACGCCGTCGATAATCTCCTGTAGTGAAGCGCCGATTTCCCGGATGGACTCGGAACCTGTTTCCACTTCCCGGTTACCCTGCTCCATCCTGCTTACAGCCAGTTCGGTCTCCTGGCGGTTGGCCTTTATCAGTTGCTCAATTTCCCCGGCGGCGGCGGCCGATTGTTCAGCCAACTGGCGCACTTCGTCCGCCACCACCGCGAACCCCCGGCCCTGTTCACCGGCCCGGGCCGCTTCAATAGCGGCGTTTAATGCCAGCAGGTTGGTCTGTTCAGCTATATTGGTAATCAACTCCACCGCCCTGGCAATTTCCACCGACTTATTGTTCAGACTGGTTATCACCTGGCTTACCTCGCCGGTGGAGCTGGTAATGTTCTGCATCTGCATTCTAATCCGCTCCAACCCCTCCCGGCCCCGGCGAGCTTTTTCCGTTGTCGCCCCGGCCATCGAGGATACTTCCCGGGTGTTATTCGTGATGCTTTCCACCGAGCTGGTAATTTCACTGATGGTGCCGGAAGTTTCGTTGGCCCCGGCCGCACATTGCTGGGCACTGGCGTTAAGCTGGCTGGAAGATTCCGCAATCTTATCCGCCTTCTCCACCAGATGCCCTACCAGATCTTTTAAACTGGACGCCATTTCGTTAAAGGAGCCGGCCAGCAAACCCACTTCATCTTTTCCCCCGTTCCGGACCATGTCACCGGTCAAATCACCGGCGGATATTCTCAGCGCTTCCTGCGATAGACCACGCAGCGGTCCGGCAATCCGCCGCGAAGTAACTATGGACACGACAAATACTATGAAAACAAAAACCCCGCCCAGTACCAGCGCGCCATTTTGAACGGATTGCACCGGTCCGAGAAAATCCGAGTAAAAAGTGCCCGTAGCCAGCACCCAGCCGGTATGCAAAGTCTGGTAGGAGATAAACCTGTCCTCGCCCTCCCAATGGCAAATCAGTGTCCCGTTTTTATTTGCAATCATTTCTTGAATAAAATCATGTTCGCTTAAATCCTGACCATGTTTACTTAAATCATGGCTCTCGCTGTCAGGGTGGAACACCGTTTTTCCATTCTGATCCACAATGAAAGCATACCCGTTTTTTCCGCTGGACGTGAAATACTTCTCGTTAAACTCTCTCAGCAGTCTTTGGGCATTCAATACCTGGATATTTTCACCCATGTAATCGTTTTCAATCAGGGAACGGTTAACCTCGCGGGTCAGTTGCTCGGAAACAAAGGTCAAATTGTTTTCGGCCTGGGTCAAGGTGGCTTTGCGAAATTCATACACCGCATAACCGGTCATGGCGGCCATAGGTATTATGGTCACCAACAGCAACGCCAGCAACAGCTTTATTTGCAGGCTGAACCGAACTTTATTATGTACGGCGTAAACATCACATTCCTTGCACAGGGTTATTTTCTCGGCCATGGAACCCTGTATCTCGCCCCTGCAGCGCGTCCCGGTCACCGTCCAGCATTCGGCGCCTTTGTTTTCCGTGAACGCCGGGCATTCTTGTTTGTTTTCATCCTGACATTTCAGCAAATCCCAACAATTTTTAGCCATAATCACTCCCCCTGATTTTGTTATACATAACCTCAAGCTGCGCAATCCGCCACCGGCGTAATATTGTTTATTGCGCCATAGCGACAAGTACTGTGAATATTCTACAGCGTTATTTAATAATGTTCAAGAAAATTATTCCAATAATTAGTCAAATTAAGCGTATATTGGACTAAGGGCCTAGCAATAGGACTAAAGTCCCGTCGCCAGCACCACGCCCTGAGGACATAATTATAAATAAAAATAGTCTGGCGTGTTATTTTCTCATTAAATACGAAAAACAATTTCAAGTTAACATTTATTTGACAGGAAATTGTTTAATATACTAGAATAATAATGATCACATATGGGCTAAAATATGGGCTAAAAAAATTTGGCGTTCAGTGTCATTTAGCCGTTTGCGAGTCGTTTGATGAAAGGATACACACTTTGGTTGGTGATCCGGGTTGGGAGGAGTAAACATACATGCGCCGCCCGGCTCGTTCAATATTCAAATGGTTGGTGAACCGGGTAGGAGTGAACCGTGATCTGAGGATGTCCAAGGAAGCAATAGAACCGGCCTCTCGCTTCCTTACTCCATTAAACAGGGGGAATTCAAATGACTGTTAAAATAGCCATTAATGGTTTTGGCCGAATTGGTAGGAATGTGCTCCGGGCAATGTGCCAAAGAGGTTTGGTTCAAAAGGGGGGACCGGTTGAAATTGTCGCCGTAAACGACCTGACCGACCCGCAAACTCTGGCTCACTTGCTGAAATATGACTCGGTGCATGGTGAGTCAGCCGCCGAGGTGGCTTGCACCCAAAATACCCTTGTGGTTAATGGTACCGAAATAAAGGCTTTGGCTGAAACAAACCCGGCCCAATTGCCTTGGAGCAAATTGGGCGTTGACATTGTCATTGAATGCACCGGGCGTTTTAATAACGGACCCGGAGCCGCCGAACATATCCGGGCCGGAGCCAAGAAAGTGATTATTTCCGCACCGGGCAAAGAGGTTGACGCCACCATTGTAATGGGAGTAAACGAGCATACCTATGATCCCGCCAACCATCACATTTTATCCAATTCTTCCTGCACCACCAACTGTTTGGCTCCCATAGCCAAGAAACTGAATGAAAAATTTGGTATTGTGAGGGGTTTGATGACCACCGTCCACTCCTATACCAACGATCAGCGTATTTTAGATGCACCCCACAAAGACCTGCGCCGAGCCCGGGCTGCGGCACAGTCCATCATTCCCACCACTACCGGCGCCGCTAACGCTGTAGCCCTGGTTCTGCCCGAACTAAAAGGCAAGCTGAACGGTTTAGCCCTGCGGGTGCCCACTCCCAACGTGTCTGCCGTGGACCTGGTGGCTGAACTGATTCAACCGGCCACGGCGGAAGAGATTAACACCACGCTCCAGAAAGCCGCCGATGGCCCCCTGAAGGGTATTTTAGCCTTCAGTTCCTTGCCGCTGGTTTCCAGAGACTTTAACGGCAACCCTCATTCCTCCATTATCGACGGCCCTTCCACCATTGTTATCAAGAACACTATGGCCAAAGTGATGGCCTGGTATGACAACGAGTGGGGTTACTCCAACCGGGTACTGGATTTTACCCTGCTGGTTGCCCAAAAGGGCCTGTAACTAAAAGCCGACACAAAAAAACCGTGGGGGATAGTCCTCTTTTGCTTATAAGGCAACAGAAAACTGTCCCCCTTGTTTGATTATTTGCTCCGCAGAACCGCCAGCCGGTCTTTAATCGCTTCAGACTTGGAGTATAGTTCGGTCTCCTTATTGCGTTCCTTTTCCACCACCTCTACGGGCGCTTTGTCCAAGAAACCCTTGTTATTGAGCTTGCCACGCACACGCTCCAAATCATTTTCCAGTGTTTTCAACTCCTTGCCCAGCCGGGTTAGTTCTTTGTCCACGTCGATTAAACCCCGCAGGGGCACGAACACCTGGACGTCCCTGGCCACTGCGGTGGCCGCCTGCTCCGGCTTTTCGGCGATCTCCGCCGTTACTTCGGCCCGGCAGTTGGCCAACCCCTCGATATAGCTGCTGTTGGCAGCCAGTGTTTCCCTTACTTGGGGCATGGCGGACACGATAATTGCCTCGGCCTGTTTACCGGGCGGCACGTTCATCTCGCTGCGGATCTGCCGGATGCCCCGGATGACGTCCATGACCAGTACCATTTGCTCCTCGGCCCGGGGGTCCAACATCTGGTCACGTTTTTCCGGCCACTGCGCCCGCATAATGGTGCGGCCCCGGTGGGGCAGGCGCTGCCAGATTTCCTCGGTGATAAAGGGCATAAACGGGTGCAGCAGTTCCAGGGCCCCGCGCAACACCGCGGTCAGCACGTACCGGGCCGTCTCCCGGTCGGCGGGGTTGGTTTTGCCGTACAGCCGCGGTTTAACCAGTTCAATATACCAGTCGCACAGCTCATCCCAGGTGAATTCATATAACACGCGGGCGGCTTCACCCATTTCGTATTGCTCCAGGAAACCCGTGCACTGGCGTGATGCCCGCTCCAAGCGGCTCATGATCCAGCGGTCGGCCAGGGTGAGATTTTCCCGTCCGGGCGGGTCACCGGGGGTGTAATCCTGCAGGTTCATCAAAGCGAACCGGGAGGCGTTCCATATTTTATTGGCAAAATTGCGCGCGCCGTCCAGCCGTTCAAAATGAAACCGCAGGTCGTTACCCAGGGAGTGTCCCGTCACCAGCATAAACCGCAGGCTGTCGGCCCCGTGGCTTTCAATGACGTCGATGGGGTCCACCCCGTTGCCCAGGGACTTGCTCATTTTCCTGCCCAGGGCGTCCAGCACCAACCCGTGGATAAACGCGTACCGGAAGGGCGCTTGATCCATGAAAGCCAGCCCGTCGAAAATCATCCGGGCCACCCAGAAAAAGATGATGTCCCTGGCCGTCACCAACACCGTGGTTGGATAATAGTAGGCCAAGTCCACGGTCTTTCGCGGCCAGCCCAGGGTGGAAAAGGGCCACAGCCCGGAACTGAACCAAGTGTCCAGCACGTCGGAATCCTGCTCCAGATGTGTCGAACCGCATTTACATTTATCCGGTCGGACTTTACCGACCATCACCTCGTCGCAATCCCGGCAATAGTAAACAGGAATTCGGTGCCCCCACCAAAGCTGGCGACTGATGCACCAGTCGCGAATATTCTCCATCCAATTCAAATAGACTTTGGTGAACCGTTCGGGCACAAATTTCACCCGGCCCTCTTTGACCGCGGTTATGGCGGGTTCGGCCAAGGGCTTCATGCGCACGAACCACTGCCGGGACAACATGGGCTCGATCACCGAGACGCAGCGGTAACAGTGACCCACGGCATGGGACAGATCCTCTGTTTTATCCAGCAGCCCGCGGGACTGCAACTCCTTGACCACCCGCTTGCGGCACTCCCAGCGGTCCTGGCCCTTGAATTTGGCCCCGGCTTCGGCGGTCATCCGGGCCTCCCGGTCGATTACCTGCACCGAAGGCAAGTTATGACGCCGGCCCACCTCGAAGTCGTTGGGATCGTGCGCCGGGGTTATTTTCACCGCGCCGGTGCCGTATTCGGGTTCCACGTACTCATCGGCGATAACGGGTATTTCCCGTTCCGCCAGGGGCAAAATTACCGTCCTGCCCACCAGATGGCGGTACCGCTCATCCGCCGGATGCACCGCCACCGCCGTGTCGCCCAGCATGGTCTCGGGGCGGGTGGTGGCCACGGGAATAAACTCACCGGCGCCGTCCCGGACCGGATACTTGATATAGTACAATTGGCCCGGTTTGTCCTGGTGCTCCACTTCAATGTCGCTAATAGTGGTTTGGCAACTGGGGCACCAGTTGGTGATGTAATAGCCGCGATAAATCAAGCCCTGTTCGTAAAGCCTGATAAACACTTCCAATACGGCGTCGGAGCAGCCCTCATCCATGGTGAACCGTTCCCGGTCCCAGTCGCAGGAGGAACCCAAGCGCCGCAACTGGTGGGTTATGCGCCCGCCGTATTGTTCTTTCCACGCCCATGCCCGCTCCAGAAACTTTTCCCGGCCCAGGTCGTATTTGTTGACGCCTTCCCTGCGCAACTGCTCCTCCACCTTGGCCTGGGTGGCGATGCCGGCGTGGTCGGTACCCGGCAGCCACAGGGCGTTGTACCCCTGCATGCGCCGCCAGCGGGTCAGGATATCCTGCAGAGTGTTGTTCAGGGCGTGGCCCATGTGCAACTGCCCGGTGACGTTGGGAGGCGGCATGACGATAGTAAAGGGCTCTTTCTCGGGTTCCACCGTGGAGCGGAAAAACTTGTTTTCTTCCCAATATTTGTACCAGCGCCCTTCCACCGTCCGGGGGTCATAAGTGGTGGGCATGTCGAACTTTTGTGACACGGTTATCTCCTCCAGTAGCAATTCATTTCATGGCAATTAAAAAAAGCGCACTTATTCAGTTCCCTTTATGTGCGCTTTTTAATACTCTTATCCTTG
>JAKSCU010000626.1 GCA_022360435.1 Bacillota bacterium | reverse complement strand
GTCATGTATATGAAAATCTCCCTCTTTATGAGCTCTTTTTATTTCTTCCGAATAAATTTTATCAAGCCAGTAGTTTTTGCTTATGTTTGAAGAAATATAACTATTTAACCCTTGAAGAGAGTAGGTCATATTACTGTTTTCTTTTATACTCCAGTCAAGCTGGTTTAAGTAATCATTTACGATAGAAGTAAAAAGTTTTTTATCTTGCAATTTGAACCCCTCTTACCCTTTTACTATTAACAATTTTATATTAACTACAAAATCTAAGCAAATTTTCTCGATTAAGGGCTGCGATATTAAAGCAAAAAAAAAAGATCTTTTAAAAAGATCTATACAGAGATATATTTAAAGGGATGTATCTGTTTAAAGAAGTTTTAAAAAGGTTATTTCAAAAGGAAACATACCTTTACTTCTACTTCTTAAGTTAATGAAAAGTTTTTAAAATTTGCGCCTCATTATCCTTCTTCTACAATACTAAATTTATCTCTAAAAAATATTTTAAACTTTTAACTTCTTTTAAGTTATTATTTTAATACAATAAAGAAAAAAAAGCAAACTTTTTATATTTAATTTAATAAATTTAAATATTATCTTTTTAGCTAACTAAAAAATACCATATAAATCTATATTATCAATACCTTTTTAAATTATAGAAAAATAGTATTTATAAAGATGCTCAAAATTTTTTCTTTTATTTTTTCTACACCCCTTATTTGCAACAACTAAAGAGCCTGATCTATTTGACCAGGCTCTTTTAAGTTTAATTTATAAGTGCTTACTTAATTATAGTCTTCCCAACGCAAGAAGTTGAGGGCTTTGAGCTGCTTGCATTGGGTTTTGTTGTTGAGCTCCTCCTAGCCCGCTTAACATTGAAGTAATTGAATTAAGTATTTGTTTTATCTGTTGAATGATGCCGCCTCCTGCTTGAGGCATTCCTGCTGATTGTGCCATTGGAGGTGCTCCTGCTTCATCACAATCAGACGCTTTAGCTGCACTTAAAGCAAAACTAAACAAGTAATTTATATACTTAAGTTGAAAGGCATATCTGATTAGAAATTCTATCCCTGGTAGAACTCTGATTAGTGAATGTTTTTCAACTTATTTTTTTAGCCTGAATCAATTGTAATAAATGGGGGTTTATGAAACATTCAGGTT
>JAKSCU010000155.1 GCA_022360435.1 Bacillota bacterium | reverse complement strand
TTAATAATTACGAGGGCACTTTACTTTGTTTATGCTTGTCATTTTTAAAATAATTAAGTAAGGTGTCCCTTAAATTAACTTATTTGTAATCCCTGAATGCCACCCCGGTTTTAGGCCTTACCTACCTTTTAAGAGTAGTCCCTGGCTTTTTAGGAACTGCAGCGCAGCCCTTTGGGTCTTGGGCCCATAGATACCGTCGATTGGGCCGGGATCAAAGCCCAGGTTATACAACTTTTTTTGCATGGTCATGGTTACGGCCCTGGTGTTATTTCCATTGGAGACGGTTATGTCCGCAGCCGGCGCAGGAGTGCTGCTGCCCCCATATACTTGCTGTAACAGCACTGATACATTATCAGTACCGCTGTTAGCTATGGCCAGATCCAACCTGCTGTTACCATCAAAGTCCGCCGTGGTGATGCCAGTAGGAAAAATCCCCACCGCAAAGTCTGTGGCCGCGCCGAAACTGCCGGCGCCGTCACCCAGTAAGACGGATATATCGGCGGCAAGCTGATTTGTTACCGCCAGGTCGGCATTGCCGTTATTCTTAAAATCCCCCGCAGTGATGTCAAAAGGAAAAAACCCCACCGCAAAGTCTGTGGGCGCGCCAAAACTGCCGGTGCCGTCGCCCAGCAGGACGGCTACATCATTTTCAAAAGAAACTGCTACCGCCAGATCCGCGTTGCCATTATTGTTAACATCCGCCGTGGTGATGCCGGTAGGAAGAATCCCCACCGCAAAATCTGTGGGCGCGCCAAAACTGCCGGTGCCGTCACCCAGCAAGACGGATACATCACTGTCAATCAGATTTGTTACCGCCAGATCCGCGTTGCCATTATTGTTAAAGTCCGCCGTGATAATGCCTACAGGACCATTACCCACCGTAAAGGCTGTGGCCGCGCCGAAACTGCCGGTGCCGTCACCCAGCAGAACGGATATGAAATTGTTATCTGAGTTTGCTACCGCCAGGTCCACGTTGCCATCATTGTTAAAATCCCCGTCAATAATGGCAAAAGGAGTATCCCCCACCGTAAAATCTGTGGCCGCGCCGAAACTGCCGGTGCCGTCGCCCAACAGAACGGCTATGTCGGTGTCAAGCAGATTTGTTACCGCCAAGTCCACGTTGCCGTCATTGTTAAAATCCGCCGCGACTATGCCGTTAGGACCGTTCCCCGCCGCAAAATCTGTGGCCGCGCCGAAATTGCCGGCGCCGTCACCCAACAGAACGGATATGTTAGTGGCAAACTGATTTGTTGCCGCCAGATCCACGTTGCCGTCATTGTTAAAATCCGCCGCGGTGACGCCCACTGGAAAAATCCCCACCGCAAAGTTCTTCGCTGGCAAAAAGTTTATGCTGGCAAATACCGCATGCACCCCGGTAAAAAGGAATAAGACGGACGCCAGCGATAACGCCAGGATTAACTTTTTGAACTTTTTCCTCCGCATGTTAATGTAATCACCCCTCTTTTAAACAATAGTTGATATATCAAAAAGGGATTTTATAGATAAACATATAATATTAGGCAATTAGTTCAATGGTGACTGTAATATGTAAATATAAAAAAAGCGCACAAATTCGGTTCCCTCTGTGTGCGCTTTTTGATACTTTGTTCCTCTGTCCTTGCCATATATATGGCAAGATATACTTTCCTTAAAGTATAAAAAAAGCGCCCCTTTTAAAGCAGGAGCGCCAAGTTAATTCTTTTTTAATAATTACGAGGGCACTTTACTTTGTTTATGCTTGTCATTTTTAAAATAATTAAGTAAGGTGTCCCTTAAATTAACCTACATACCTTTTAGGGGCAGATCCTGACTTTTTAGAAATTGCAGCACGGCTTTTTGGGTCTTGGGCCCATAGATACCGTCGATGGGGCCGGGATTAAAGCCCAGGTCATACAACTTTTTTTGCATGGTCATGGTTACGGCCTTGGCGTTGTTTCCATTGGAGACGGTTATGTCCGCAGCCGGCGCAGGAGTGCTGCTGCACCCATATACTTGCTGTAACAGCACCGATACATTATTACTACCGCTGTTAGCTACGGCCAAATCCAACCTGCTGTTACCATCAAAGTCTGCCGCGACGATGCCGCGAGGGCCATTAGCCACCGCAAAGTCTGTGGCCGCGCCGAAACTGCCGGCGCCGTCACCCAGTAAAACAGATATATCAGCGCCAAACAAATTTGTTACCGCCAGGTCGGCATTACCATTATTCTTAAAATCCGCCGCAGTGATGCCAAAAGGAAAATTCCCCACCGCAAAGTCTGTGGCCGCACCAAAGCTACCGGCGCCGTCACCCAGCAGGACGGATACGTCAGCGTCACTTACATTTGTTACCGCCAGGTCCGCATTGCTGTTATTGTTAAAGTCCGCCGTGGTAATGCCTAAAGGGCCATTACCCACCGCAAAATCTGTGGCCGCACCAAAATTGCCGGCGCCGTCACCCAGCAAGACGGATACATCATTGTCAATTAAGTTTGTCACCGCCAGGTCCGCGTTGCCATTATTGTTAAAGTCTGCCGTGGTAATACCTACGGGACCATTACCCACCGTAAAGTCTGTGGCCGCGCCAAAATTGCCGGCGCCGTCACCCAGCAGGACGGATACATCATCGTCAGCTACGTTTACTACCGCCAGGTCCACGTTGCCATTATTGTTAAAGTCGCCTTCAACAATGGCAAAAGGAGTATTCCCCACCACAAAGTCTGTGGCCGCGCCGAAACTGCCGGTGCCGTCACCAAGCAGAACGGATATGTCATCGTCAAACTGATTTGTTACCGCCAAGTCCACGTTGCCGTCATTGTTAAAATCAGCCGCGACTATACCGTTGGGACCGTTCCCCGCCGCAAAATTTGTGGCCGCACCGAAATTACCGGTACCGTCGCCCAGCAGGACCGACACATTAGCACTAAATAAGTTTGTTGCCGCCAGGTCCACGTTGCCGTCATTGTTAAAATCAGCCGCGGTGACGCCCACTGGGAAAAATCCCACCGCAAAGTTCGTGGCTGGAAAAAAGCATATGCTGGCAAATGCCGCATACACACCGGTAAACAGAGACAAAACGAACGCCAACGACAGCGCCAGAACTAACTTTTTAAATTTTTTCCGCTGCATGTTACTGTTCCTCCCCTCTTTAATTAATGGCTGGTAAATCAAATTAGAGCGTTTCTCCCAGGTGTACAATGCAAGGCATGACACGCCCCAGAGCTGCGTTTCCCTTTCTCACCTTCGGTGTGGCGTCAGCGCTGCAAATAGTAAATGCCTATATTAAAACCTGGTAATAAAAGGGAATATTGCAGATAAACATATAATATTAGGCAATTGTTTCAATGGTGACAGTAATACGGAAATATAAAAAAAGCGCACTAATTCGGTTCCCTCTGTGTGCGCTTTTTGATACTTTGTTCCTCTGTCCTTGCCATATATATGGCAAGGTATACTTTCCTTAAAGTATAAAAAAAGCGCGCCTGTCAAAGCAGGAGCGCCAAACTAATTCATCAGTTGTTGCAGGATATAATATTCTGCCTGTGCCTCATTACTGGCCCGGCAGGCTTCTTGGATCAAATCCGCTCCCGACGGGTCACCGTCTTTTTTCATCGCCACCCCCAGCCAGAGCCTGGCAATATTTTTCGTCCTTTCATCACTTGTCCCGGCGGCGCGGGACAGGTAATCCCGGGCCAACTTGATATTACCCAATAGCAATGCGGATTGTCCGGCGGTCACCGCCAGGGTCGGAGTGAGGAAAAGATCCCGGCGCGTATCCCACAGGCGCTGCAGCCGAGGTGATAGAGTTTTCTTTTTATTAACGGCCTCTTGTGTGTTTGCCAACACCCGGCCCAGAGTGCGCGCGGCGTCTTTTTCCCGGTTCCAAAGCATTTGCTGCACCGCTGCGTCCACAAAAATGCTGTTATACTGTTCATAGCTCTGTATGTGCCACGGTTTCAATTCTTTGGCCCACTCGGCCCCGGCCAGGGCTTTTTCCAGCTCCCCGCCGGACAGGTGCATGCGGGCCAGGAAAAAATGATAGTCGGGATTGTAACTGTCCAGTTTTACTGCTTGCCGGGCTAGACCGATACTTTGTTGGAGCCGGTGCTCTTGAGTCCGGCCGGGACTACCCTGGTTCCGGGCCATCAGAATGCCGCCCTGCAGCGCGGGGTACCGGGCCGACCACCGGTCAAGGCGTGCTGCTGCTTGCATATTTTCCAAGGCCGCCTTAAGGTTACCCTGCCGGGCGGCAATAACAGCTTCCTGCGCCCTGTCCGCTGCTTTGTTCAAGACAAATGTCTGGGCCGCCAGGTAAACCGAAGCCAATGTCAGACCTGTAACCAGTAAGGCGGTGAGCACTGGAATACCGGTGTTTTTTCCAAAAGTCGGACTGTGTCTTTTTATGCCGGGCACCGCCAGGCCGATTCCCATGTCTTTTTCCCGGCAGGCGAACAGCGCCAGCATGGACCAGAGCAGGAGTGAAATACTGCTGAAAGATAGATCGAAATCAATAGCCGCGTGCATACCCAAAGCCAGGACGACCGTGCCTATGGCCCAGGTTTCCGGCGCCAGTGGGTGGATGCGGCGCATTGGTAAAATAAGCCGGAGGCCGCGCAGCAAAAGGACAAATGGGAGGGCGAACACAATCAAACCTGCCGTGCCGGCCTCTATCCAGACCTGTAAATAGTGACTGTGTACCTGGGTAGAAAAATAGTTAAAGGACTGGTGGGCGGTATAGCCGCTCTTCCAGCCACCCCCGCCCCAGCCCAGCAGGGGGCGCTCATTAATCATGCTGAGGGCATTTCTGTAAAATTCAAAGCGGTACTGAAGAGAACTCTCGCCGACGCCAATATTGGAAATCCTGTGCAGAGGCGACTGCCCGGAACCGCCGGTGTCACCGCCGCCGCCGGATACTTTCAAAGCCGGGAGGACTATTAAAATACACAATATGGCAATTACTACTATTGTCATCCCTGTGGGAGAAAAGGATTTTTTCTTCCAGCCCTGGCGGCCTGGTTTTTTATTTTGCAGCAGAGGTATTTTTTGAGCCCTTGCCGTCAGGAATCCCAAGGTGTTGCCAACAGCCAAACAGCCGGACATTGTCCACAGGAAGGCGCCCCAATTGGGATAAGCCTGTTGGGCATGCGGCCCCACGGTAAATGGGGCCATGCTTAGGGCCAGCCCCAAAGGTATCCCCAATAGCAAAACCACCCTGCGCCTGGACGCCTGCCCTAGAATAAAAATAGCCAGGATCAGGGGCAGCATAACCAACATACCCCTGCTCTGGCTTCCGATTATGGCTAAAAAGAGCAAGTAAATCATTCCGGCCAAAACCCCTGCTGCAAAGGGTCGATTGGCTTGCACCGCCAGGCAGGCAGTGATTATTAATATTGCCGTAAGGTAAGCGGCAAAGGAGTTGGGGTATTGGAATGTAGATGCCAGGCGGCCGAAAGCCAGACACCCTTCTATGGATATTAATCCCTGGGCGGACAGAATCCCCGAAGCGGCAACAGCCGTTCCTGCAACCGCAAGTGCTACCAGTAACCAGCGTGTAAAATCAGCCCCCCCGCCTTCTTTTTTCCATATATTAGCTGCTACAAACACAAGAACAAAGGTTAATAGATAATCAATGTGCCGCAACCAAGTAAAAAGAGCTTCCCGGGGATTAATAGCTTGTAGAAAAGATACCCCGTATAAAGCTGTTAAAACGGCCAGTGCCACAAAATACGGCGAAGCTGCCAGCCGGAGTACCGGTGCAGTTGAATCCCCGTCGGTAAAAACCTCGGCCCTCTTGCTCTTTTTATCTCCATCTGTCTCTTTTGGAGCTTTCACGCTGAAAAGCCGGATAATGAGCAAGACCGTTACCAGCAGGGAAGCCGCGCTTACAAAGTAGTGGTGGATACTCATTTCTTTCTCGAAAAACAGGCCTAGGAAAAACGGGGGTAAAGCTAAAAGGCCAATAATAAATAAACTTAAACCATATTTAATTATATTGTTTGAAAGGGCAAGCAGTTCAATGCAACTCCCCACTGAGCATATATACTAATCATTTTATGCGCGGCTTCAATTGTTGCGAAAAAAAGGAGATAGGTACGGCCATTAATATGGCCGGAGGTATACTTCCCCAAAAGTATAAAAAAGTCGGGCATCTTTTTATAAAATCAGAAAAGATACCCGACATTTTTACTTTACTTCTACTTTCACTTATTCTCCTTTGTGAATTCCTCTTTTCCAGCCCCGCACACCGGACATTGCCAATCATCCGGCAGCTTATCAAAGGGGGTGCCGGGTTGAATGCCGCTATCCGGGTCCCCCTGTTCGGGATCATAAACGTAACCGCAAATGTTGCACACATACTTATCCATGTCGGCTGTTTTTTCTTCTTTTGGCGTGTATGTGGGAGCGGTTTTGGGCACCGTGCCCCTTTTTACCTGCTGGTAGAAGGCGTAAGTCATGGGCAACCCTTCCTTCAACACTTCGGCCCCGGTCAATTGGCCGATAAAAATAGTGTGGGTTCCGGCGTCGGCTTCGGCGCTCAACTTGGCCTCCATCCAGGCCAGCGTACTGTCCGTGACATACGGCAGGCCGGCAGGGGTCGGCTTGCTTTCAATGCCCGCCAGTTTGTCAACCTCCCGCCCGCTTTTAAATCCAAAGTGCCCCACCAGCGACAGAGGCGCTTCCTGGGATAGCACCGAAACGGCAAATATACCGCTTTCCTTGATAAATTCGTGGGTCAGGTTTTGTTTGTTGATGCTTACCGCAATGGTGGGCGGCGCATTGGAAATTTGAAACACGGTATTGGCTATCTGGCCGTTAAATCTGTCTCCTTTTTGGGAGGTAACTATATAAAGACCGTAGGTTATTCTGTGCAGCGCTTTGTTGTTCAAGACTTTCACCCCTTCAAAATTTTTCATGTCCTTACCTGATAAATAAAGCAGGCATCCCCCATAGCGGCAGGGACCAAAAATGAGCGCGTTTAAACGCATCATACACCGATATTAGCATTATTGTGCCCCAGGGCCAATACGTCAAGTTAATTTCTAAATATTTTTAATATATTGACTATTGGCAATAGTTGTGATAGATTTGTCCCAAATTACCGGTTGAACCAGTGAACCAAGATAAAAAGTTCAGGAGAACGGCCATGCTGCAGCGGGTGAAGAAAAAGAATTTATACCAAGAAATTGCCGGACAGTTGATGAAACTGATCACCAACGGTCATTTCAAGCCGGGCCAGCAAATGCCGGGGGAACGGGAATTGGCGGCCCGCCTGGGGGTCAACCGCACTTCACTGCGGGAAGCCCTGCGGGTGCTGGAGATGATGCGGATAGTGGAAAAAAGGGTCGGTGAGGGCGTTTACGTGCGGGATATATCGAGGGAATCCAGCCTGGAAGCGCTGGTTTTCCGGTTTTTAGCCGAAGACGGACTGGACAGGGATTCACTACGGGGGGCCGGCGAAGCCATCGTTATCGTTGAGTCCAACATTGCCCGCCTGGCTGCCGAACGCGCCGCAAATGGCGACCTGGCCCGGCTGGATGAACTGCTGGACCAAATGAACGCTGGTATTGACGATATTAAAACTTTTACCGCGCTGGACTACGATTTTCACATGTTAATCGGTCAGTTGGCCCAAAGCCCGGTTTTATTCTCGGTTGTTTCCACCATGTGGATAATCATGAAAAGATACGCCGCCGCCCTGCATTGCGCTACGGAACGCAGGCTGAAGTGCTTGGAAGGACACCGGCGCATCGCCGCTGCAATAATGGCCGCCGACGGAGACACCGCCTGCCGGGAAATGGAATGCCACCTAAATGGCGCGGTCGTTGCTTTAATTACGGAAACATATGAAAGGAGACACGCCCCTGCATGGAATATCCCCCAAAATAATGACAAGGAGTGAGGCAGGTGGGAAAGAATACTGACGCCGGAGTTCCCTGGGCCGACCGGTACGACCCGGAAGTTCCGTTGAACTTGGATTACCCCAGGGTTCCGGTGCACCAGTTATTCAGCAAAACGGTGGCTGATTATCCGGGAAAACCGGCGCTGTCTTTTTTCGGGCAATCTTTAACTTACGGCCAGCTTGGCGACTATGCGCATCGCTTGGCGGCGGGTCTTAAAAACACCGGCATTGAGCCGGGAGACCGGGTGGCGCTTTTGTTGCCCAACTGCCCGCAGTACGTAATGTGTTTTTATGCGCTCCTGTCCGTCGGTGCGGTTGTAGTACCTCTCAACCCCCTAAACACCGAAACCGAACTTCTGCACATCGTGCGGGACGGGGGCGTGCGCGCCGCCATCGGCCTGGATCTCCTGGCGGGCAGGCTCGAAGCCGTGCGGGACCGCTGTCGTGAAGCCGGCGAACGCAAACTGCTGGAGCACACCTTTTACACATCGCTGCGGGAATTCATGCCGCCCCTGCTGAAAATACTCTACCCGTTAAAGCAAAAACTGTCACCGGAAGCCAAGCAAAGATTGGGCGATGGCGGCAAATTCGCCCACCTCCTCAGCGGGACACCTTCGCCTTCAGCCGGTGAAGTTCCGGCGCCGGATGTGCGCCGCGACACGGCGGTGCTGATATACACCGGCGGCACCACCGGTAAACCCAAGGGAGTTATGCTATCGCATTACGCGCTGGTGGTCAACGCCACGCACTGTGCCGCCTGGGTGCGCATGTCACGGGAAGATCGCCTGCTGGCCGTGTTGCCGGTATTCCACGGGTTCGGCATGAGCGTGTGCATGAACGCCACGGTTGTCACCGGTGCTTCGGTAATACTTTTACCGCGCTACAGCCCCGAAGAAGTGCTGAAAGCTTGCCATTGCCACCAACCCACTTTGTTTGCCGGGGTCCCCACCATGTACGTAGGGCTGATTAACCACCCCAAATTGAAGCGTTACAACCTGTCGTCATTGCGCGGCTGTTTCTCGGGCGCCGCCGCCCTGGCGCCCGAAGTGAAAAAGCGGTTTGAAGAATTGACCGGCGCCCGCCTGCTGGAGGGTTACGGGCTTACCGAAGCGGTGACGGCCAAGAGCGTAAACCCTTACCGGGGTGTCAACAAGACCGGCAGTATCGGTATCCCCTTCCCCGATACCGTCATGCGCATTCTCAACCCCGCCGAACCCGGCAACTCTCTCCCGCCGGGCGAGGTGGGCGAACTGATTCTCCAGAGCCCGGATATAATGCTGGGCTATTACAACAGACCGGAGGAAACCGCCGCCGCCATCCGGGACGGGTGGCTGTATACCGGCGACCTTGGTTACATGGATGAAGACGGCTATTTCTATATTGTTGATCGCAAGAAAGACCTGATTATCACCGGTGGATTCAACGTGTACCCGCGGGAAGTGGAAGACGTGCTCTACAGCCATCCGGCGGTGCGGGAGGCGTGTGTAATCGGTGTGCCCGACCATTTTCGGGGCGAAATGGTCAAGGCTTTCGTAACCCTCAAAGAAGGGCAATCCGCCACCCCCGAAGACATAATCAGCTTTTGCGGCCGGCACCTGATGCCTTATAAAGTGCCGCGCCAGGTGGAAATACGCCCGGACCTGCCCAAAACCGCCATCGGCAAGGTGCTGAAGCGGGCTCTGCGGGAAATGGAGGCGACAGGCGACAAACAGGCCACAAAGGCATGACGGCTGATAGCCCCATGATTTATAGACAGCGCGTGGAGGTTGAAGTGAATTGAATAATCATTTAAATAGTGCCGATGGAATACAAATGCTTGCCCTTTTGACCGAAGAAGCGGGTTTAAACGGCGCCAAGCGAAGTGACAGGTATCCGGACCGGCGCTTTTGGGGATATTTTTGCAGCTATTGGCCCGAAGAACTAGTGCTGGCCGCGGGTTTTGAGCCTTTGCGCCTGATGCCGGCGAGCATCCACGCGATTCCCGCCTCGTTACCCGTTTACTGCTGCTCGCTGGCCAGGGGGTGCCTGTCCATGGCCGAAAGGGATTTATTCACCGACCTGGCGGGTACGGGTTTTGCCCATACCTGCGATACCATGCAATGCCTGGGGGGTATCTGGCAGGATACCCTGGGGCGGGAAAAAACCGTGCAGAGCGTCCCCCCGGTGCTTTTGGAAGCGCCGGGAGCCGGTACTTATTACCACGCCGAATTGGAAAGCGTACTTGATCAAATCAGCCGCATCTCAGGACACAAACCCGACCCGAGCGAACTTCGCCAGGCGCTGGAATTGTGCCGGCGCATTCGCCGCCTGGCAGCCGGGCTGGACCAAATGCGCCATAGCCTGCCTTCACCGTTGGTTTCGGCTTTGCTCAGAGCGGGACAGGTGACGCCCCGGTCGGTATACGCCGGAGCTTTGGAAACGGTACTGCCATTATTAAAGGAACAAATGCAAAGCCCCGGCCACCGGCCGAAGCTGCTGGTCAGCGGCGCGGTGCTGGAAAACGACGGCCTGTTCGGCATGTTGGAGGATCTGGGTGGACGGGTGGTGGCCGATGACACCTGCACCGGATTCCGGCATTATTTCGACGGGCCGGGCAACGGTAATCAATCCGATCCGCTGCCTGCTATTGTGCGGCGTCACGTCAACATGCCGCCGTGTCCCTGTCGCAGCCGGGGCCACGAATACCGCGCCTCGCACCTGGAGCAACTGGCCGGGGAACGGCAGGCCGCCGGCGCCATACTGGTAATACGCAAATATTGCGAACCGCACGCCTGGGATGCCGTGCCGGTGGCTGAACGGCTGCGGCATTCCGGTATCAGGACGATGATTTTGGAGTTGGAAGGCGCCGACGTCGGCGGCCAGGAACGCACCAGACTGCAGGCCTTTCTGGAGAGTATCCGGTAGTAAAGGAGAGAAACGAAAGTGGCTGAACAGCGCCGATACCGTCCACTGTCCAGCACCAAACAGCTGGAAAAAACCATGACCCGGTACTACGCCCTTACCCGGTATCACCGTATATGGGGCCGCCCGCTGCGCCGTCCGCTGGCCTGGGTAACCAGCGGGGCGCCGGTGGAACTAATCCGCGCATTTAACATCCACCCGGTATACCCGGAGAATTACGGCGCCATTTGCGGCACCAGGAAAGTTTCCGCCCGATTGTGCGAGGTGGCCGAAGCCGCCGGCTATTCCCAGGACCTGTGTTCTTACGCCCGCTCGCACATCGGTTCCGTCTTGCGCCCGGAGTTGGCCCCCATGGGCGGCCTGCCCAAGCCCGACTTGCTGGTGACCTGCAACAACATATGCGGCACCGTGCTAAAGTGGTACGAGGCCCTGGCCCGCCTCTACAACGTGCCGCTGCTGGCGCTTGACACCCCTTACCTGCCCGGAGATTTAAACCGCCATACGACGAAATATGTGCTGGACCAACTGCAAGATATCACCGGCAAACTGGAGCAATTTACCGGGCGCAGCTTTAACGGGCGGCAACTGCAAAAAAACCTGGCCATAAGTAAGGAAACCGCCGGCCTGTGGCGGGAGATCCGGGACCTATGCAAAGCCGAACCGTCACCTCTGAACGTCCCCGACCTTTTTATCCATATGGCGCCCATAGTGGTGCTGCGCGGCACCAACCAGGCGTTGAACTATTACCGCACACTTAAAGATGAGGTGCGGCAGCGTGTCCGCCGGGGAGTGGGCGCGGTGGAAGGGGAAAAAATACGCCTGGTCTGGGACAACATAGCTATTTGGTATCGTATTTTTGGTTTTTTCAAGGATTTCTCCCGGCGCGGCGCCTGCTTTGTAACTGATACTTACAGCGGCGGCTGGGCGGTGGAAATGTCCGGCGGCGATCCGCTGGAAAGCCTGGCCTCCACCTATACCGGCATATTTCTCAATCGCTCGCCTGAATTCCGAGCCGGCCAGATGGCCCAATTAATCAGGGATTTCAAAGCCCACGGTTTTGTTATGCATTCCAATCGCTCGTGCAAACCGTACTCCTTGGTCCAGGAAACCATTCGCCGCCGGGTAATGCGTGAGACCGGGGCGCCCGGGTTGATGATTGAAGCCGATATGTCGGACCCGCGAGTTTACGCCGAGGAACCGGTAAGGAACCGGGTGCAGGCATTCCTGGAAACACTGGGCGCTTAATCAGCGGAGTCATGGGAACGGTTCCGGAAACGCCGCCGACAGCGCGCCGTGACCGAAGGAAGACCATGCCGTCCCCTTGACGGACGGGTATGGCGAAATAAGCCATAAAACATACCGGGAGGTTTTCTGATGCGCAAATGCTTTCTTGGTGTAGACATAGGCTCCTTGACCACAAAGGTTGTATTGATAGACGAAAACGGACGACAACTGGCCAGGAACACCGGGCGCACCGGTTACAGCGGGCGGGACGTGGCTGCCCGGCTGGCTTCTTCGCTCCTTGCCGAACTAAGCCTGGACCCCCAAAATGTAGCTTATACAGTGGCCACGGGTTATGGGCGCATAACTTTTCCGGCGGAGCGGGAAATGTCCGAGATCACCTGCCAGGCCCGGGGCGTTTATCACCTTTTTGCCGGCGCCGAAACCGTTATTGACATCGGCGGGCAGGACAGCAAAGTTATTAGGCTGCTTCCGGGCGGCAAAGTGGCCGATTTCGCCATGAATGACAAATGTGCCGCCGGCACCGGGCGTTTTTTGGAGGTTATGGCCGGGGCCCTGGAGGTGGACGTGCAAGACTTGGGTCAACTGGCCGCCGCAGCCAAAGGCACCTGCGCCATTTCCTCCATCTGCACCGTGTTTGCCGAATCCGAAGTAGTTTCCCATATCGCCGCCGGACGCACCAAACCCGACATCGTGGCCGGCGTTTGCCTGTCTGTGGCGGCGCGGGTGGCGGCTTTGACGGCCCGCACCGGCCTGGCCCCGGACGTGGTTTTCACCGGCGGTGTGGCCAGAAACAAAGGTGTTGCCGAAGCCCTTGCCGAGCAACTGGGAACCCGCCTGTCGATCCCCGTGGAACCGGAGATAACCGCGGCACTGGGAGCCGCCTTGTTCGCCCGGGATATCTCCCTCAAAAACAGTTAATGCCGTTTACTTCACTTATTATTAATATGACCTGAGTCCATTTGTCTGCTTTTTACCCCCATGGCACACCCGGAGTCCTCTGGAATAAAACCACACGAACCGTCCCCGTGGTTGTCCCCCCAGTGAAATATAGTTCTTGACAAGCCAAATGCAAGTGAATTATATTAAATATTGCAAGTGATAATGCTTATCATTTTCACCCAACTTACTCTATCCTTTCAAGATATTAGTATGATGAGGAGGTGTCTATAAATTAATATAACTAGTAAATCTACAAATAACAAAACTTTTAATTGAAATATTCTGCGGAAAAGGAGCAAGGAATATGAAAATCAAAAGACTGTCGCTCATTGTGCTGTTATGCGCCATGGTTTTTGTTTTTACCGGTTGCGGCGCTAATCCGGAAACAAAGCCGAATGAATCGGAATCTAAAACAAAGGATGAACTTGTTCTGGCCGTGGGATTGGTGGACAACGGTCGGTTTGATCCTAAAAAGGGTTGGGGAACCCATGCGCAAATCAGGCTTACCCACAGTTCTTTATTGAAAATTGATTCTGAATTAAATTTTATAGGTGATCTGGCCGCTTCTTATCAGGTCAGCGAAGACGGGTTGAAGTGGACGCTGCCGCTACGAGATGATGTTAAATTTTCCAATGGAGAAACTGTGACGGCTGAGGATGTTAAATATACATATGAAATGCTTAAGGAAGACGGGATTAAATTTGACCTCTCTTTTATTGAAGAAATCAGCATATCAAATGAAAACACCATTGTTTTTACGCTGCTTGAGCCCAGATCCACTTTTGTCAGCCAACTAACGGAAGTGGGTATTGTTCCCAAGGACTTATATGACGATAATTATTCTAAAAATCCCATTGGCTCCGGTCCGTATAAATTGACGCAATATGACGATGGGCAGCAGATTATATTGGATTTCAATCCTTATTGGTACGGCACTGAGCCTCAATTTAAGAGATTAACCTTCCTGCTTTTGGAAGAGGATGCCGCATTGGCGGCCGCTAAAGCCGGACAGGCCGAC
This sequence comes from Bacillota bacterium, assembly GCA_022360435.1. Classification (GTDB taxonomy): domain Bacteria; phylum Bacillota; class Desulfotomaculia; order Desulfotomaculales; family Desulfallaceae; genus BRH-c8a. Next base: position 1,096 of record JAKSCU010000155.1, on the reverse strand, counting down.
ATTGTTTACGTTCCGCCGGCCTTTGCGGATCAAAAGGTGGAAGGTATGACCCTGTTGGCTTTTGAAACCATTGATTCGAGAGGATTGGTGCTGCCCACGCAAAAGAGCGGACAGCAGGGATTGACCAATGGAAATGAAGTGAAGATTGGCAATGACGTAACTGCCGACCCTGCCGTCAGAAAAGCTTTGTACGCGGGTCTCAGCCGCGAAGATTTATTAAATATTGTCTTGAAAGGACACGGGCAAAAAGCTTATTCTCTTTGCGACTATATGCCCTGGTTCAATAAGGAGACCGTTATCGAGGACGGCGATGTGGAGAGAGCCAAAAAAATTCTGGCCGCTGGAGGCTGGCGGGACACGGACAACGACGGTATTGTTGAAAAAGACGGGCTGAAAGCTGAGTTCGAGCTCTATTATTCCTCCAAAGACCAACTGCGTAGTGACATTGCTTTGGTAGTGGCGGATATGGCCGAACAATTTGGCATCAAAATCAATACTGTGGGAGCTCCCTGGGATGAGATTTTTATGGAAGGAAAAGCCAGCGCCGTTGTCTGGGGCGGAGGCAGGCACCACGCCCATCAGCTTTACACCATGTATTCATCCAAGGTTATCGGCCAGGGTATCTATAACATGCCAAACTATCAAAATTCCAAGGTGGATCAATATTTGGACCAGGCAATGAGTTCGCCCACCCAAGAGGAAGCCAATAAATACTGGAAGTTGGCGCAGTGGGATGGTGAAACCGGCTTTAGCGGGCTGGGAGACGCCCCCATCGTATGGCTGCTGAGAGTGGACCATCTATTTCTCGCCGACGACAAGCTGAACCTGGGAAAACAGCCCATTCTTTCCCACGGCCATGAGTGGGCACTCTTCAGCAACATAACCGAGTGGACTTGGGGGGAATAAGCGGATACAAAAAAATAAAAAGAGGGAGTTTTTTTGAGTGCCTTGCTACAAGCGCCTTTAGGACTCTCTTTTTTTTTGAAAAATAGAGGTGAGGCTACAAAGTGACCAGAAAAATTTTATTAAGATTGCTCCGGCTCGTTACCCTGTTGATTGGGCTGTCCATACTCGCATTTTTTTTGATGTCCCAATC
>JAKSCU010000605.1 GCA_022360435.1 Bacillota bacterium | reverse complement strand
TGAATAATATCACAAAAAAATTTCCCGGTATTGTGGCCAACAACCGGGTTGATTTTAATGTGCGCAAGGGCGAAATCCACGTCTTGTTGGGCGAGAACGGCTCCGGAAAAAGCACCCTGATGTCGGTGTTGTCCGGCCTTTACCGGCCGGACGAGGGTGAAATTAAAATAGGCGGTTTCAAACAAACCCTGCGCTCCCCCCGGGACGCTATTTCGGCCGGAATCGGCATGGTGCACCAGCATTTCAAGTTGATTGATTCTTTTTCGGTGGCCGAAAACGTTATCCTGGGGGATAAAAACACTCCGCCGGTGCTGAATAAAAATAAAACCGAAAACAACCTGGCGCAGCTATCGGCGCGCTACGGATTGCGCATAGACCCTTCGGCCATGGTGTGGCAGCTTTCGGTGGGGGAAAAACAACGGGTGGAAATAATCAAAATGCTCTACCGGGGTTCCCAGGTGCTGATATTGGATGAGCCCACCGCGGTTCTCACCCCCAGCGAGGCCGACGAGCTGTTCGTGAACCTGAGGAAAATGTCCGAAGCCGGACGCGGAATAGTTGTGATTACCCATAAACTGCACGAAGTAATGGCCATCGCCGACCGGGTGACAGTACTGCGCCGCGGCGAAGCGGTAGCCACGCTGGAAAAGAACCGGATTAATCGGCGCGACCTGGCCTGGCTGATGGTGGGTCAGGACGTGGTGTTTCAAAGCCGCCGGAAAACTCCGGCGGGCTGTGACAAGACACTGGAATTGCAAAGTGTCTGCTGTCTCAATGACCTGGGCGGACCCGGCCTCACAGACATTACCTTAACCTTGCACAGCGGCGAGATATTCGGCATCGCCGGGGTGGCCGGAAACGGCCAGCGTGAGCTGGCTGAAGTGGTGGCCGGACTGAGGCCGATCACCGGTGGGCGAATCCTTGTCCAAGGGAAAGATGTCACCGGCTTTTCTCCCCGCCAAATTATCGATCACGGTGTGGCCCATGTGCCTGAAGACCGG
>JAKSCU010000622.1 GCA_022360435.1 Bacillota bacterium | reverse complement strand
GGACTGTCTATTCACTATAAAGATTTAACAAAGGGTGCTGTACCAGAAAAATATCAGATATTACACTCATTATACTCAACAGGTATTAAGGGCTTGTTTGACTTTGCAGCCAGCAGATACGGATTTGCCCCAAAGGAGAATTATACCGGCAAGTGTGATTTGTGCTACCATATACGCAGATACTTGGTAAAGGACATTATGCTGGATTTGCCTGATTTACAGCCTTCAGGGCACTACCTGTATATGTAGCTGGTTAGTTGCCTTATTCCATTTTAATCATGTCTATATCTCTTCTATCTATAAGCCCCAGTGTGTTTTTAAAATTGCTGGCTGGAAAAATACTTTTTCTTACTTTTTATTTTTTCAATAAATGTTTCAATCAAGCTGTATATAACAGGTATTACAATCATTGTTAAAAATGTAGACACCAACAGCCCTGACATCAGGGACACCGCCATAGGTGCAAATAAGCTGCTTCCCGATATGGCAAGAGGGAAAAGACCCATTATGGTGGTCCCTGCACTGAGGATTATGGGGTTAAACCTCTTCCCTACCCCATCTACACAGGCTTCGTCTATTTCATATCCTTTCTTTCTCGCATCATTTATATATTCTATAAGGAGAATACCGTTTTTCACCACCAGCCCTATTAAGGCTATAATTCCCAAGAATCCTGTAAGGGATAAAGGCTGATTAAACAGGTACAGTCCAAGTATGGAACCAATTAGTGACAGAGGTATGGTCACCATTATAACCACCGGTTGAATAAATGAATTAAACTGCACTACCAGAATTACATATATTATAAATACAGCAAAAACAGCCAGTATTGCGACAATACCAAAGTTTTCAGCTATTAGTTCCCTCTCACCTTCGAAATCAATTTTTACCCCTGCAGTATTGATATTTGGCAAAAACTGATTCTCAAGCTGGTCCTCAATAAATACCGGATCTCCATTAGGAAGTGCATCGGCTTCCACCGTTATAGTCTCTTTCCTGTAATATCTCTTTATAGTATCCAGCTTAGAAGCAAATCCTATATCGGCAAACTGCTTTAGAGGTATCTTGTTTCCTGTATACGAAGACTTTATTCCAAGGTTTTCCAGTTCTTTAATACTGTCTATATCGCTTTTTAATAATATATTGTATTCACTGCCATTCTTTCTATAAACAGAAGGTACAGTTCCATACAGTGCAATGTTTATCTGTTTCTGCACATCATATTTGCTTATTCCAAGGCTCATTGCCTTGTCTTCATCAATATTTACTTTATATTGATATGTTCTGTCCTTCATATTATCCCTTACATTTGTTGTTCCCGGAATTTCCCTTAAGCCGGCCTTTATCTCTTCCGATACCGCTGTTAAACGGTCTAAATTTTTCCCTGAAACTCTAACTACGACCTTTGAGCCCGGCGCTGCCAATTGAAGCAGGTTTACTGTACATTTTCCTCCGGAAACATTTTCATTCAACAGCCCCTGTATATGCTCTGCAAACTCGTCATCGGAGTTAAATCGCCTACTTTTCTTATCTCCAAGGCGGTACTTGCAAATCATTTGGGCATAATCCTGGGATGGAGCAGGCGGCATCATGGAAGCATAAAATTTGGGCAAGCCGTTTCCTACGGCAACGGTATAGCTGGTTATCTCAGGTTCATCGGATAGAACTTCCACAACTTTATCAGAAAGCCTTTCAGTAGCATCCGTATCTCCTGAAACTTCAGTATTCATATCTATATATAATACATCTTTATCGGCATAGGGAAAAAACTCCGCTGGAAGCATTGGGATTACCAGCTTTATAACCATAAAGAGGACTACAAACACAGATACAGTAGCTGCCAGTTTCCTTTTTAGTCCCAGCGTCAGAGTATTTTTGAAAAATTTCTTTAAAAAGCCTTCCTTATCCCTCTTCTTTTTGTTCTTTTTAAAGAATACTGCACATATGGCCGGAGTTACAAACATAGCCACTATATATGCCGCAACTATTGATATT
>JAKSCU010000262.1 GCA_022360435.1 Bacillota bacterium | reverse complement strand
ATTTTTCCCATATCCTTACCAGGTATTTCAACAGCGGCAATTATATCGTTCCTTTTTATATATAATGACCTGATTTTTGCATTGATGTTTCTTACACAAAAAACAAAGCAAACTATTTCTATAGGTCTTATGGCTTTTGTTGGACAGAGAAGCACGGAAATAGGTCCTACATTTGCATCTATTATACTTTCCATAGTACCAATGATAGTAGTATATCTATTATTCCAGGAGAAAGTAGAAAAAGGCCTTACCGCAGGAGCCGTCAAAGGTTAGGTGCGACATGTCGCGATATAGATAAATGTTTGAAGTGCTTGATACGACTACGTTTCAAGTATATATGAAAACCTCTTGTTCCGTCAAGAGTAACCTAACAACAAATGCGGAGGTGGTAACATACTGTATTAAGCTGTTGTGACAATGAAGCCCTTTAAGTGGAGGCTGTGAAGCCAAAGCGATACTGCCAGCATCAAGGCAGTCAGGGAGCTAGGTTTTGGGCAATATGGTTAATGTAAGTGAACTATCGTTAAAACGTCGTGATAACTGACAAGCGAAAGATGATGATACGCTTGAACCAAAATGGTATGCAGTTGGTTGACCTGCTCTAACCTCGGGTCACACGGACATCAAACTGTCGGCGGAAAGATAGGACCTAAGTTGCCTGATAAGTTATCTAGATTGAACGTGGTAAGCCCGAATTTTCTTTCTAGAAGGAAAGTAGGCAGCCGCAAGGTGGACCGACGAAGTGCGGGTATGGGATTGTGGAAAAAGCAAAAGCCATCCTGTAGCGGGATGGATAGAGACATATGTCTTGACACGAAAGTGTGCAGACTTCCACGTGGTGGCCCATTACGAGAGAGTTCACAGAATTTCTGAAAGAGGGAAAGCAAATGAACGCGAAAGCGTGTGCGCCCAAAGATGTTGAAGTAATTAACATGAAGGAACTGTAAATGAGTATCGTAAAGGTATGCAGAATTTGTATACTGGCTGATTTGCGGCAGTGAAGAGGTTTTGGGTTGCTTGAGCTGTATGACGGGAAACTGTCATGTACAGTTCTGAGGGGAGTTGGCTCCGGCGACGGAGCCCGCTTACCCGACGTACGACACGTGCGTCATGATGAATTTATACGCCCCGGGACGAAAAGATTGTGAAGTCATTTCCCGGGTGCATAATACACCGGCAGGCTAAGGGGTTTTATCCCGATTATTTTTACATGGGGGTACATAAGACATGAATTCAAAAAAAAGATTTGAAGCAGTATGTAATTTCAAAAAGCCTGACAGGCCTCCTATTGATTATCTTGCGCATTATAAAACGGATAAAAAGCTGAAAGAGTATCTGGGCGTTCGAACCGAGGAGGAGCTCCTTGAAAAATTGGGATGTGACTTTTAT
>JAKSCU010000620.1 GCA_022360435.1 Bacillota bacterium | reverse complement strand
TGCGCGATCTTACCGAGGCCCATTACAAGCAGAGACGTTCGCAATGTTGAAAACATCCGTGAGCGACATCATCCCCACCTATGACTCCCGGGCCGATCTGCACAAACATGTCGCGGACGCCTTCGAAAAACAGTTCGGTGTGCCGCCGGAAACCGTCGCTTCGGCCCCGGGCCGGGTCAATCTGCTTGGTGAGCATACGGATTACAACGGCGGATTCGTTCTGCCCATGACCTTGGCCATGGAAGTCGCGGTCGCGTTGGGCGGCGGAACGGAAAGCGGAGCAATCGAAACCTTCAGTGATATCCAGGAACAAGGGCACCGGCGTCTGATCGGCGAAGCCGCCTCCGGCCATTGGACGGACTATGTGCTCGGCAGCCTGCAACTCGCTTATAAGGGGCCGGCGGAGCAGTCCGGTTGCCGGGTCGCCGTCGGCAGCACGCTGCCGATCGGCCGGGGGATTTCCAGTTCGGCCGCGCTTGAAGTGGCGATGATCAGGGCGGCAACCGCCCTGACCGGGGCGCCCATGGAGCCCGCCGAAATCGCCAAACTGGCAAGACGGGTCGAGAACGACTTCGTCGGCATGCCCTGCGGCATCATGGATCAGTTCGCGGCCGCAGCGGGGTCGCGGGGCAAGGCCGTGTTCCTCGACACGCGGACCCTGGAATTCGAGACGGTGCCCCTGTTCGACGGCTTTGACTTCGTTGTGGTCAGCTCCGGCGTCAAACACCGGCTGACCGAAGGCAGCTACGCCGAGCGCGTCGGCGAATGCAATCGGGCCTGCGCCGCCCTGGGCGTCGAAGAACTTCGCGATTGCTCCATGGCGGACCTTGACCGCATCGGAGCATTGGAAGAGCCGCTCGACCGCCGTGCCCGGCACGTTGTCACCGAAAACCAGCGAGTCCTGAATGCCGCCCGGGCCATGAAGGATGGCGATTGGGCAAGGTTTGGCGAATTGATGGTACAAAGCCATGCGTCCCAGCGCGACGACTATCGGGTCTCGGTTCCAGAGATCGACGATCTTGTTGCCGGCGCCATGCAGGAGGGGGCGACGGGCGCCCGGCTGACCGGCGGCGGATTCGGCGGTTCCATTGTCGCGCTCGTCAGATCCGACATAACCGAAACCTGGTGTCGGAAGATGGTCGAACAGTTCCCGGCGTCGGAGATTCTGGCGGTTTCCTAGCTCTTCGTCCGCTTCAGCGGACCATCGCATATTGCTCGGCGGTTGACGGAAATCGCGGACGGTGCTTATCGTTTGGCGGCTGTACGGACACGGAAAAAAAGGGGGAGGTCATGACAGGTGAAACCCTTCGCTGGGGGCTCATCGGAACCGGAACGGTTGCCCAGCAATGGATGATCGACGCCATCAACGCCCAGCCGACATGTCAGGTAGCGTCGGTTTTCGACATCAACCAAGAACGCGGGCAACAGGTCGCCAG
>JAKSCU010000613.1 GCA_022360435.1 Bacillota bacterium | reverse complement strand
TACGAAGATATGATAGATGAAAACGCCACCTACGGCAAGGTTTTTTTTGACCATGTTTATACTGATGGAGCATTAAATTCTAATTTATCTAACAAAGCATTTTATTTTAAACGGAAACTGGACGAAGACGGTAATGATACAGGAGTAATTATTTTTGACAGGAATGCTTTTACTAATTATCACACTAGCTATACTAGTTTAATTAATGACGGTGACCTGATACCGGCGGCAACTGAAGGTGAACAGGCGCTGACTCGTCCTCGCCCGGAAGATTGCCTTGTGTTTTTCTGGAACTAGGGTTGCCCCCAACGATAATTCAAAGCTAAGGGTGGAAAGACATGGAGATCACAAAAACTGGATTAATGCCATGTAAGTTAAAATTTTATTGCCGCAAGGGATTCTCCCTGGTGGAAATACTGGTTTCCATGTTGATTATTGGTATATTGGTGTTATCATTTACCCCTCTGTTTGTCAGCAGTGTCAAAGGAATCACCGGGGCCGGCGATAGAAGTAACAACTTGTATGATGCCCAGGGTAAAATGGAAACTGTTATCGGTACCAGGCAGGGGATATTATTTGAGGACGGTTCCTTTGTGCCGTTGGACAAAAGCACCTTTCCAGTGGATTTTGAAGGAGATGATTTATCAAACCAGACCGGGGGAAGGGTGGCTGTCGACAGTCTGACAACCTTTTTAGCCGGGACTCCCAGTATTAAACTGGTGCCTGATTGTTTATTCGAGGGTTATCCGCCGGATATTGCGGGCGGTTTGACAACAACCATAACTGTGGAAGGTTCAAACACCCATTTTTCTACGGCTTGGACCAATCTTAAAATAAGGGATAAGAATGATTTCTTAATAACCGAGGGTTATTCGCTGAATGTGCAAAATTCAGAAAGCGCCACAATTACGCTGCGGACCGGTTTGACCAATGCTAAAAGCCCTTACATCATAGAGATGTCAACCGGCAGTGAAACGGTTCGATGTGCACTGCCCGTATATTTCCCTTTGATGGTGGCGGTGGGGGACGATACAATCCTTGTTTCATCTGCCGCGGACGGGTCGCACTGGGAAACAAGACCGGCCTGGGGGTTAATGTTAAACGGTTTAACACATTACGACCGGGAAGGTGACGATGGCCAGTTTGTGGTCGTCGGAGACAGTGGCGCAATATATATTTTAACAGATGGCGCCGATTGGGAGGAACAGACGTCCGGCACATTTAATACGCTGTATGCCGTTACCCGGGGCAAGCATGAGGATGAAAATATTTTTGTGGCGGTGGGAGAACAGGGGACAATCCTTACCTCATCCGACGGCAAGGAATGGTCGTCACAGAATTCAGATGTAGTTTCTAGGCTTAACGGCATTACCTGGGGAGGCCCGAAGGGTAACGAGCTATTTGTCGCAGTTGGCGATGCTGGAGCAATCCTCACTTCAAGAGACGGCTTGAATTGGGGTGAACATCATTTTGAAGATTCATCCTTATATTTCTGCGCCGCCGCCTGGGGTAGTCCTGCGGGAAGTGAACTGATTGTAGCGGTTGGCGGGAAGCTTTCTACTTCGGAAGACGGCTGGAAATGGTCGGACCCGATGGATTTGCAACTCAACGGCGTTACCTGGTCGAAAGAAAACGAACTGTTCGTCGCGGTTGGCCATGCGGGGACAATCTTAACTTCACCGGATGGCGAGAACTGGAATCCGGCAATCAGTTCTGGAACCAACGAAAACATCCACGATGTAGCCTGGAGTTCCGGCCTCGGTGGGGGATTGCTGGTGGCCGTGGGTGATAACGGTACGGTTCTTACCTCGCCCGACGGCGATAACTGGATTGCACAGGAACCAGTGACTTACCGTTCGCTGCGCGGTCTTGACGTTCGTTAACCGCTTAGTTTTCGTTTAAAATAATTATCCCCGTTTTTGAGGGGGGGTATTGTCTTTTGATTTTGGATATAATTACCTGTAAACGTGGTTTTTCCATGGTCGAGTTGCTAATTTCCCTTGGTTTATTACTGCTGGTTTTGGGTTTGAGCTTTAATTTATACTTTTACTCCACCCAGTCCTTTAACATGGCGGAAACTCGCTGGATAGCCCAGCAAAATGCTCGGTTGGCCGCTGATTTTATAACAAATGAATTGAGCAGCGCGTATTACCTGGAAATAGACCCAACAGCACCTGACTCCGATATCAAAGACGACGACAATTATATTTATGTCGATGAAAATGGCGACTTGGTTTACCAACAGGGCAAAGAAGTGCAACCCATTGTTGAAGGAAATTACAACTTGCGGTTTGCCAAGTATGTGACGGATGGGGAGGAACCCATTGATAACGTATTAAGTTTTGATATTGGCGCACTTGATGAAAATGACCATTTAGTTTATAAACTGGATTCTTCGGTTATGCTGGCCAACATGCTGGAAGGGCGCGGGACTAGCGATGTTGACAGTGGTGCAAAAATACTTTACCGGAGAACGGATGAGGTAACGCCGCTGCCGTCTCCTTCCGTGGATTGTTTTATCGCCACCGCTGCATATGATTCCAAAATGGCACCCTCGTTGACGTTGTTGAGAATTTTTCGCGATCAATATCTGTTGACCAACCCGCCGGGCAGGGCATTTGTCCGTTTGTATTACTACAATTCTCCGCCTGTGGCAGCATATATAACCGGTAGTGAGCCATTAAAATTTATTGTCAAGGTTATACTGCTTCCGGTTGTTGGTGCGGTGTTTCTACTGATAAACCAATGGTTTGCATTTGCTTTTTGCTTTATATCAACCTCTGTTTATTTAATCCACCTGTGGCGCCGGGGTTGCCCTGAAAAAAGGATGACCCGTTATTCACAGGTAAAGTAAGATTAGTTAAATTTATAATGGAAAATAAAATAGTATAGAGATGAAAATGAAAATTAACGATTTCTTAAAACAAGCTATGGAGCAAGGCGCCTCGGACCTGCATATATCCGCCGGCGCTGCTCCCGCGCTCAGGCTGGACGGCCAACTGAAGTCACCGGGCGCGCCTCCCCTGCGCCCCGACCAAACCCTGGCCCTGGCTCAACAGATATTAAACGAGGAACAGTATGAAATGCTGGTCCGGCTGGGCGAAGTGGACTTGTCTTATACTTCTCCGGGGCTGGGTTGTTTTCGGGTCAATGTGTATTACCAGCGGGGGGCGGTAAGCATTGCCTGCAGGGTGATCAAACCCGAAATGCCCACCATAGACTCCCTGGGTTTGCCCGAAGGCGTTAAAACGCTGGCCCGGCGTACCCGCGGCCTGATTATTGTCACCGGTCCCACCGGGAGCGGCAAGTCAACCACCCTGGCGGCCATGATTGATTTAATTAACGGGGAAAAGTTTTGCCACATACTGACCCTGGAGGATCCCGTCGAATACTTGCACAGAAATAAAAGAAGCATTGTCAACCAGCGGGAAATCGGCAGAGACACCAAAACTTTTCCCAAGGCCCTGCGGGCGGCGTTGCGCCAGGACCCGGACGTTATTCTGGTGGGGGAAATGAGAGACCTAGAGACTATCGCCATCGCCCTCACCGCCGCCGAAACCGGCCACCTGGTGCTGGCCACCCTGCACACCATGGACGCCCCCCAGGCTGTTGAACGCATTATAGACGTTTTCCCCCCCAACCAGCAGGAACAAATCAGGGTTCAACTGGCCAGTACCCTGGCCGGGGTTATTTCCCAGCGGCTTTTGCGCCGCAAAGACGGTAACGGCAGAATAGCGGCGACGGAAATACTGGTCAGCACCCCGGCGGTGCGCAACTTGATCCGGGAAAAAAAAGTGCACCAGATCTATAGTTTCATGCAAACCGGCGCCAAGTTCGGTATGCAAACTATGGACAACCATTTGCAGCTTCTGGTTGAAAAGGACCTTGTGGATGCCGGGGAAGCTATGGAGCACGCCTTGGATGCCGAGGCCATGGATCGTTTTTTGGCAAAAGGTTTCACGAAAGAATTAGCCATTTGCAGGAATTTATATTAATTTGTTGAATACATGGATATTGATTCTTATAGCCGCCGCAGCTCCCGAAGCGGCCAATGGCCGTTGACAGCACGGCTGTTGGAGCAGGAACATGTTTTTAAAAAGAACCTCAAAACGGGATGGTTTTTCATTAATTGAACTGACCATTGTCATTGCTGTTTGCGCCCTTTTTTTAGCCATGGCGGTGCCGGCAATGCACAATTATCTGGCTCAATGCCGACTTGAGGCGGCCTGCCTGCGGTTGCAGCAAGACATACGGTCGACGGCGCAGGATGCCCTGGTTAAAGAGTCTGCTTATTACAATGTATGCCTGTACCCGACTTTGGAAAAATACCGGGTGACGGATATTTCCAAGCCTGGGACATCCCGTGAAGTGGTTTTGCCCGACGGGGTGGATTTGGTGGGGACAACTTATGACGACAATTATAATACAATCTACTTTACCGCCACCGGATTGCCTGTCTCAGGCGGGCATATCAGCCTGAAAAGCGAGTCAACCGGCAAGTTCATGTACGTCATCATCACCCCGGTTACCGGGCGCACCAGGGTTGGCGACGAGCCCCCCGACTGGCGGTAGTATAGTTCGGTGTAACATTGCTTATTTCACCATAACCGTCGCGCCAAGGGCGCGGTGTCATGGCCTTTCCTTCGGCCGCAATGCTTGCGCTGCGGGGCGCTGTATCAGTCCCCTTGGCTCAGCCGGCGTATTACGCGCCGGATATTAACCGGTTGGTGATGCCTGTGGATAATAACCGGGGTTATATCCTGTTGGGGGTTTTGTTAGCCATTACAGTGTTGTGTATACTGGTGGCGCCCCTCAGCCTGTCACTGGTGCAATCGGCAAGGCAGTCGGAAAGCGCGATCAAAAGACTGACCGCGCTGGAACTGGCCCAGGGTAAGTTGGAAGAGGTGACATCGTACAAATATGAGGACATCGGGCCGTCGGGCAGGGAAAATTTTCACGCACCGTTCGGCTCATTTGATTTTGTGGTGCGGGTTACCGAAGACTCTGCAGCTAAAGGGATAAAAATGATTACCGTGACGGTCTATTATCCCGACTTGACGGCGGACGTTGAAAAGACGGTTTCGGTAACCGGCGCCTTGGCGAAAAGGTACCGGTTTTGATCAATATAAACCTATTTTTAAATGGAATAATTATGTTTGCAGCAGGCCGTCGTTATGTAAACAAAAATGGTTTTACCCTGGCGGAGGTCGTAATATCCATTTTCCTGGTGGTTGTGGTTATTGGCGTCACCCATGTTTTGGGGGCCCATGTCCTTAACACATGCCACATAAACCGGGACCGGGCCGAGGTGGCGGAAAACCTCAGGGTGGGCCTCAACAGGCTCTCCCGGGAATTGCGTCTGGCAGACGGTTTTGCCTCCTTCACACCGGACAATGGCGGGCGGGTAGCCTTTGCAAACACCATGGGCGACACCATCAGTTATCATGTCGGTATCAGCGGCGACAACGAGAGGGCCAGCCAGCTTATTCGGGCTATTTCCGGGAAAGGCAACAACCCGGTGGCCAGGTATATCAACGGTATACGGGTCGACCCGGCCGACGCCGGCACGGACACCAGGGTGGTCACCGTCACCCTCACCGGGGAAAAGGGCCGCAGCGGCAGCGTGGAGCTCGGCACCACCGTCAGGTTGAGAAATTAGCGGGAGATGAATTGACTTTGAAAGCACTGTCGGCCAGGGAAGGGCAGGCCTTTTTGCTGGTGCTGATGGTTATGCCGGTATTGCTGGTGCTTACATTATCCCTGGGCACTTTAATCCAGCACCAGTATCAGAATGTATTTAAAGAAGAATACTTTTTAAGGGCTTTTAATGCAGCCGAGACCGGTATTGAGATGACCATAGCCGGGATCATGGGCGAAGCCTGCTGGTACGAGACATTTCCCCAATCCGGCCCCGACGGAAACTACACCGGTGTGTTTGAGGAAACCGCCATAAACGGCGGAGCTTCATTCGAAGTGGACGCCCAAAAGCAACAGGAGGACATCGGCATATCAATGCGTATTAAATCCGTGGGCAGATACCGGACCGGTAGCGGCGAAACGGAGGCGCAAAAAACACTGCTGTCGACTGTGGGTACATTTGAGGCCGGCGATTATCTCAGGGGATTGACGGTGCTGCCTCACGAACCGGCGAACCTGGCCTTTGACGGCAACCTGATACTGGATGGGGATTTGCTGGTGAACGGCGACGCCGGCATAACCGGTTCAACGGAAATCTACGGTGTGGTGTACGCCAGCCGCGGCGTGACGGAAACCTGGCCGGGAAACAAATACCCCGGCTATTTGTTTATACCGCCTTTTCCGGAAATTGATGCGAATTATTACTTAAACAAGGCCGAAACAGCCGGAAATGTTTTTCATACGGATATGTCCTTTAAAAACTGGGATACCGCGGCAGAGAAAACCGAGGGAGCAGGAAAGGTTTATGATACCGAAGACGGCGGCATATACTTCGTTAATGGTGACATAACCATTGGCGGAAATTACCGGGGTGCGGCGCTGTTTTTCGCCACCGGCAATATCACTGTGACTGAATCACTGACCCCCGTGACGGGCGGGCCCGATACCGGCGCCGGGCTGCCGGCCCTGGTGGCCATGGGTGACGTGGATATCCGGGACCATACGGTTTTTGCCAACCTGCTGGCCGGCGGCTGCCTGCGGGCCCTGGGGGGCGCCTCGCTGCACGGGTCGGCCTGCGCCAGGGGTGTGGATTTCAGGGGTGGCGCCTCCACCGGTGTTATTCGCATCCAGCGCCAGGAAAAACAGGTTCCGCTGCAGGAATTTATCCCTTTGACTGCGAAAATATTGGAATGGAAAGAATTGTACCCGGTTTTTTAATTATATAACGGGAATGTCTCCAATATATGGCAGGGGGTATACTTTGCCAAAGTACAAGAAACTTTAGCATAAAAAAAAGACGGGGAAGAATATTAGTAACTATCATACATATGGACGGTGGATATCATTGGTGGAAAAAAAGACAATTCAGGCGGTTTTGCAGGAAGCTATGGCCAGAGGCGGGGATTTTGCCGACATTTTCATTGAGTACAGGCGGGCCACCGGCATCAGTTGTGAAGACGGAAAGATTGAACATATCCATTCCGGCATTGAAAACGGCGCGGGCATCAGGGTACTGTCCGGTGACAGCACTGCTTACGGTTATACCAACGACCTAAGCCCCGATGGACTGCTGGAGGCGGCGCGCATCGTCAGCCACGCCGTTTCCGGGGACAAGGGGTCGTCCAATCCCGTCTTGAAAAAGCTTGAGCCTTCGGTTACCTTTGCCATAACCCGTATGCCGGACAAGGTGGGCGCCGGGGAAAAGGTAAAAGCCGTAAAAACGGCGGATGAAGCCGCCCGGGCGGTGGATCGGGATAAAATCAAACAGGTGATGGTGGGCTACGGCGATGTGGTCCAAAATGTTGTCATGGCCAACAGCAATGGCGAGTACGTGGAAGATGAACGGGTACGCACCCGGTTGTTGGTGCACGCCATCGCCGCCGAAGGTTCGGTCATCCAGACGGGTTACGAAGCCGTGGGCAGTCACAGCGGTTTTGAATTGCTGGAAGGCAACCGCCCCGAGGAGATTGGCGCCGCGGCGGCCAACCGGGCGGTGCGAATGCTTACCGCCAAGCCCGCCCCGGCGGGCAAAATGCCGGTGGTGCTGGCCGGTGAAGCCGGGGGGACCATGGTGCACGAAGCTTGTGGGCACGGCCTGGAAGCCGATCTGGTGCAAAAAGGCCTGTCGGTATATGCCGGCAAAATGGGACAAAAGGTGGCTGCGGATTGCGTCACTGTGATTGATGACGCCACCATTGGGGATAAATACGGCTCCTACAGTTTTGACGACGAGGGTGTGCCGTCCCGCAAGGTGGTGCTGATAGAAAACGGGGTGCTCAAGGATTTCCTTTATGATCGGATTACCGCCAGACGCGAAGGGGTGGCCCCCAACGGTCACGGACGGCGGGAATCTTACCAGCACAAGCCCATTCCCCGCATGGCCAACACCTATATCGCCGCCGGCAACGAGGACCCGCAAAGGATCATCCGGGAAACCGGCAAAGGATTACTGGTGACCAAGATGGGCGGCGGACAAGTGAATACCACCACCGGAGACTTTGTATTCGACGTGGCGGAAGGGTTCTTGATCGGCGGCGGTGAAGTCGGGCCCATGGTGCGGGGCGCCACTCTCACCGGCAACGGCCCGGAAGTGCTGCGTATTGTCGAGGCGGTGGGTAACGATCTGGGTTTCACCATCGGCACCTGCGGTAAAGACGGCCAGGGGGTGCCGGTAAGTGACGCCCAGCCCACGTTGAAAATCAAGGAACTGGTAGTGGGCGGCACGGGACATGGAGATGATTGATACAATCATTTAGGTGAAGGTAGGGTCTATTTCAGACATGGCGCACATGGAAGGTATAATTGTGTTGCTGCTGGGCGCGGTTATCGGCAGTTTTTTCAACGTCTGCATTTACCGCCTGCCCCGCAAGGAGTCGGTGGCGTACAAGCCGTCCCACTGCCCGGGTTGCGGCAGCAAGCTTGGTGTGGCGGACCTGGTGCCGGTGCTCAGCTATTTATTTTTGCGGGGGCGCTGCCGTCATCAAGGCTGCGAAATATCTCCGCGGTATCCCCTGGTGGAGATCATAACGGCATTACTGTTTCTGGCCGCGTACATCAACTGGGGTGTAAGCTGGCACACTGCGTCCATGTGGGTATTCTTGGCGATGCTGGTACTTGTGTCCGTGATTGACATATACCACCGGATTATTCCCGACGAAGCGTTGCTGGCGGCTACCATTATTGGTTTGCCCCTGTTGTTTTTAGCATCCCTTGACTATTTAATCAGCGGGGTGATTGGTTTTTTTGCCGCGGGCTTGCTTTTATTGGTCATTGCCGCTGTCTCCAGGGGCGGCATGGGGGGCGGCGATGTCAAGTTAAGCGCGGTGATGGGACTGTTTTTGGGCTGGCAGGGAGTGGCGGTGGCGCTTTTTCTGTCGTTTTTAGCCGGGGGCGTGATAAGCATACTGCTGTTGGCAACCAAAATCAAAGGCAGGAAGGACGCGGTTCCATTTGGCCCCTACTTGGCGTTGGGGGGAATAATCGCCGCTTTTTACGCCGAGCGAATCATAGCCTGGTACATGGGCTTGTCGGGCCTGTAGTGGTTGTTGCCGTACGATAAAAGGGGACGAAGCCAAAAAACAACTCGTCCCCTTTTATTGGCGGTTACATAGCGGTTTGCTGATTCACCACCCTGGTCATCAACCGGGACAGAACCTGCCGCTCGTTCTGGTCGGCCACTTGCCACAACTCCTTTACCGCCTGCTGCTCGGGGTTGGCCGGGGGCACACTTTGGGCCAGAATGTCTCCTACCTGATGCGCAAGGTTATGCACCTTGTCCCTGGGGATGCCCAGTTCGTC
>JAKSCU010000390.1 GCA_022360435.1 Bacillota bacterium | reverse complement strand
AGGGCTTTGATGAATCGTTCGTCCGTGTCGGCCATTGGGTCGGCAAAGGTGACCAGCGGGTCTACCTGGCCAACAAGCTGACTGACGACACGATCGACTTCATCACGCGTCACCAGGACGAGCCGTTCGCCGTCACGTTGGCCCACTACGTCGTGCATATTCCGCTGCAGGCCGAGGCCGATTTGATCAATCACTACCAGGCCAAGCCCAAGCCGAGCAAAGGCGTCAATAACCCGATCTATGCCGCGATGGTCGCCCATGCGGATCGCAGTGTCGGCCGGGTACTGAAGACGATCGATGATCTGAAACTGCGCGAGAAGACGCTCGTCGTGTTCTACTCCGACAACGGCGGCCTGCGCCAGATCTTTCACGGCGACGGACCGATCGTATCCACGAATGATCCACTGCACGACGAAAAGGGCACGCTCTACGAAGGCGGGATCCGCGTCCCGCTGATCGTTCGGTGGCCGGGCGTGGTGAAGCCAGGCCAGACGAGCGATGCCGTCGTCACGAGTGTTGATCTCTATCCGACTTTTCTCGAGGCAACCGGCGCACAGCCCCCCAAAGATCAACACCTTGACGGTCTGAGTTTGCTGCCTGTGTTACGTCAAAGTACGAAGCTCAAGCGCGACGCGATCTACTGGCACTATCCCCACTATCATCACAGCCGACCGGGCGGTGCGATTCGTAGCGGCGATTGGAAGCTGATCGAATTCTTTGATGACCCGCAGGCGGTCGAGTTGTATAACCTCGCCGAAGACACTGGCGAAGCCAACAATCTCGCCGCCGAGAAACCCCAACAGGTGGCGGCGCTAAAAGCAAAGCTGAGCACTTGGCGCGCCAAGGTAAACGCGGCCATGCCCACACCGAATCCAGACTACGATCCAGCCCGTAAAGCGACCTGGGGACACCACCCAGACCGGCCCGTGAAGAAGAACTAACCGTGAGCTAAGCCGCCAATTTGTAAGGAACCATGAGATTGATCCGCGCACTAATCATTCTTGTCATGGCAGGGGCTACGTGGGGGCTGGT
>JAKSCU010000619.1 GCA_022360435.1 Bacillota bacterium | reverse complement strand
GATGTACTGGTTCGCGATCAGTGTGCCATCGACGAATGTTCTGGTACTCTCTCGGCCCGCGTTTGCTGTCGTGTCTGCAGCTCCTGATTGGCGACTTCCTTTGCCCCTGGCCAATCGTGGCGTAGGATTCCGTTGCCAAACGGTCGTGTGAGCTGCCAGGTATGAGCGTGTCCTCCCGGCAGCTCCTTTCTTGTTCCGCCGCGACTGCAGTAGCACGTCCAACACCTCGCCTTCCGCGTCGACCGCGCGCCAGAGGTAGTGCTGTTGGCCAGCGATTTTCAGGAACACCTCGTCGATGTGCCAGACCGAAAAGGGTCGGCTCCTCTTCCGACGCATACGGCGGGCGTAGAGTGGCCCGAACTTCAAGCACCATCGACGAACCGTCTCGAAGGACACATCGATGCCGCGTCCGGCCAAGAGCTCCTCAACGTCCCGGTGGCTGAGCCTGAAGCGATAGGTGAGCCGGACGGCTGTTTGGATGACGGAGGGATGGAAAGCGGAGTCGGCGGCAGAGATTGGTTTCCGTCCGGCCTTCTTAAGCTCCGAACTGCCGGTTGATGTGAAAATACTCCCCTACAGAGACAAGGTCATTGACAGGCCTAGGGCTGCCGATAAAAAATAGATTATGTAATTAATGTTTTGGATTGCAACCACATGCCCACCGGTGCCAGCCCGAGCGCGAAAGAAAGCCTTGCCGATACCTTGCCGGCCGGTGCTGCACCCATAGAACAGAGCATGGCGGCGCCCGCTAAGCGGGCGGAGCAAGAGCGCAGCCGGGTTAGCCGGCGTCGGCTGATCGACGCTGGAGTCTCAGCGCTTATGGATATGGGCTACTCGGCCATGACCTTGTCCGAGATCGCTCGCCGCGCCGGCCTCACCACTGGCGCGGTGCAATATCATTTCGGCTCCAAAGACGATCTCCTTCTGGAGATGCTCGACGTCTTGTTCCTGGGTACGAGCTTTCTTGCGCCGGAGAGCGAGACGGAAGCGTCGGTCGAGGGCATGGAGCTCTATCGGCGCTGCGAGATCTTCGTC
>JAKSCU010000548.1 GCA_022360435.1 Bacillota bacterium | reverse complement strand
GATCCTGTGCGCATTACGGACGTCTCGCGCAACGTGCGCCGCGATTTTTTCCTTGTGCAGATGATCGAGTTGCCCAAGCGACTGACCCTTGGTGAGTTCGCGCTCAAAGTCCGGGTTACCGACGAGCACGGCCAAACCCGCGACGAAACGACGATACCTATCGAGATCGTCGCCGATCAGAGCCTGGTCAACGCGGGCGAACGGGATCGTTGAGCAGTCGTTCCGCCTCGGCTACTATGCGATGCATGGATGTTCTCGCGGATGCGAAAAAGGTCGACCAGCTCATCGCCAAACTCGCCAAGGCGATTCAGAAAGACATCGTCGAGTCACATGACGAGCCGTGGGCGCTGGTCGGCGTGCACAGCCGGGGTGACGTCCTCGCCGAGCGCATCGCCGAGCGCATCGGCAGGGCACGTTTTGAAGGTCGCGTCGGCACGCTCGACATCACGCTCTACCGCGACGACCTTTCCGAAATCGGTCCCTCGCCGGTTGTGAAGGAAACGCACATCGATTTCGATATTGATGGTGTCAACGTGGTTCTCGTGGACGATGTGCTCATGACCGGCCGCTCTGCGCGGGCGGCGATGCAGAGCCTGATCGACCTCGGCAGGCCGCGTCGCATTTGGCTCGCTGTGCTAGTCGACCGTGGTGGGCGTGAGCTGCCCATCGCTGCTGACGAAGCGGCGCTCAATCTTACGCGACAGACAAAGATGAAGATCGCACCGGACGACCGCGTGCACGTGCTGCTCAAGCCAACCGACGAGCGCGACGCAATCATGGTCGAACCCGCCGAAAGCGTGACCCGCAAGAAGGGAGACGCCGCGTGAGCGAACCCGCCGAATATCGCTGGCCGCATCGCGATTTACTCGGCTTGGCCGAGTTGTCGGCCGATGATGTCCGTCTGTTGCTGCGCACCGCCAAGGGCTTTGAAAGCGTCTCCACCCGCAGCGTCAAGAAGGTGCCCGCTCTGCGCGGCCGCGTCGTCGTCAATCTTTTCTTCGAGGACTCCACCCGCACCCGCGCCAGCTTCACGCTCGCCGCGCAGCGACTCTCCGCCGATGTACTCGACTTCTCCTCCAAAGGCTCCAGCGTCTCCAAAGGTGAAACGTTGCGCGACACTGCGCGCAACATCGAAGCGCTCGGCATCAACGCCATCGTCCTGCGCCACCATCTCAGCGGTGCGGCTCACCAACTCGCCGAGTCGGTCGATGTGTCAGTTATCAACGCAGGCGACGGTCAGCACGAACACCCCACGCAGGGGCT
>JAKSCU010000435.1 GCA_022360435.1 Bacillota bacterium | reverse complement strand
TCGTTTTGTGATAGAATATCCATATCCTGCATAATACACCCCCGGTAAAAAGTACGGTATATTACCTGCTCATAACTCTGTCGATGGCTTGAATAATTCTATCCTGCTTGAAGGGCTTGACGATGAAATCCATGGCGCCGGCCTGGATGGCTTCCATGACCATGGATTGCTGGCCCATGGCGCTGCACATGATAATCCTGGCGTTGGGATCCATCTGTTTGATGGCTTTAACACTTTCGATGCCGTCCATTTCGGGCATGGTAATATCCATGGTAACCAGGTCGGGTTTGTACTCGGAGTAAAGCTTTATGGCTTCGGAGCCGTTTTCGGCCTCCCCCACCACTTCGTAACCGTTTTTGGAAACAATGTTCTTAATCATCATGCGCATGAAAGTTGCGTCGTCAACTATAAGAATTCTGATAGACATGTTATCCCTCCATTTAGTTTATGGTTCCAACCCTAATGCGGAAAATAGCATTGCTATTGACTTGGGCTCGGCCAGCAGGAAAAAATGACCGCTAACCTCTCTATCGTCCTTGAACAATTGTGTTTCAATGGCCAGTATATTTTCCTCGCCCAGCCTGCCGGTTTCCAGAATCAGCGAGGTGAAAACCGCCGCCAGCATGTCGAAGGCGAAAATGGGCACCGAAGTGCTGATGCGCAAATCGGTAAAATTGCCTATGGCTGAAACGAAAGCGCCGGTTAAAATGTTGCCTATTTCGTTGATGGTGGACCTGGCCATGTCGTCCAACTCGGTGGCTGCGTTTTCACCTTGCCCCATTAACATGTCCAACAGCCTGTATGTACTGGCTTCGTTGAAAATATAGAACACAAGTCCCTTCACGTCACCGTCCAGCTTCAAACTTACACAGGAAACCAGTTCTTCGTAGCCGCCGATAATGTCTATTACCTTTTCAAAGGATACAAAATCAGCGTGCGGCACGCCCATGTCAATTCTGCTGTCCAGCAGTTCCGCCAGAGAAGTCGCCGCGTGTCCCATGCCAATATTGCCAATTTCCTGCAAAGCGTCCATTTGTATCTTGGATAGGGTCCCATTTTGTTCCACATACATCAGCCCTTTCTTATACAGCTGCTTGAAAACGCTTCCGGTTCCCCTAAAAAATCAGTCGTCCTTTTGATAAAAACAAGTGGACAGTTTCTCAAACCCCAATTCCCGGTAATTGAAAATCATTTCGCTGCCGCCTATGAATAAAATGCCGCCGGGGCTGAGTGATCGGTTAAACATTTTATACATTCCGTCCTGGGCTTCTTTGGTGAAATAAATGGTTACGTTTCGACAAACAATCAGGTCGAATCCTTGCTCACAGTCTCCCGACAACAAGTCGTGATGACGGAAAGTCACGTTATGCTTGATATTTTCCATTACGGCGTATAATTTACCCACCTGGCTGAAATAACGTTTCATCCTTTCAGGACTTACGTTTTTGAGACATTCCCTGCTGTATTGGCCGGTCTCAGCTTTATGCAAAATACGCTTGTCAATGTCGGTGGCAATTATTTTACTTCTACCTGAAAATCCTGATTCCTCCAAAATAATGGCTATGGAATACGGCTCCGAGCCGTTGGAACAGGCGGCGCTCCATATTTTAAGCCGGTTGCGGGATGCGGCCAGTCGAGGCAGATAATTGTTTTGCAAATCCGCAAACCGTTGGGGGTCCCTGAAAAACTCGGAAACGTTTATGGTCAGGTAATCCAAAAATTTTTCATAGCTCCGGCTGTCGGCGGCCAACTGGTTGTATAGTGCGCCGTAGTTAGTCAGTTTCAACCTGCCCAAGTATGAGTCGAGACGTCTTTTTAGCTGCTTTTCCTTGTAACTGTTTAAATCCAGGCGGAATGTGGCCAGCACTTTTTTTTTAAATTCCCCGAACTCCATTTAATCACCTGTCCTAAAGAACCTTGATGTCTTTGCCTAAAGTTTTAATCAACACCTGGCCGTTACAGACGTCCAGGTACATGGTGCGGCCTTTGTTCCCCCCCACGTCCTCGGCGGTTATGGATACATGCATTGCTTGTAGAATTTGGCGCGACGCTTTTATATTTCTCTCACCGACATTGAATAGCTGTTTCTTGTCTAGGCCGGAAAACATTTGGGCGCCGCCCACCAGTTTGGCCGTCATTCTGCTCCTGCCGGCCCCCAGGTTGAGCAATTCCTGAAACATCATGGGAATGCCCAGGTCGGCGTATTTTGCTTTTTTCACCGGCTTGGAGAATTCGCTGCTGCTGGGCAGCATTATGTGCAACAACCCGCCAATTTTGGTTACCGGGTCCCAAATTCCTATGCCCACGCATGAGCCCAATCCCAGCGTAACCAGGCGGGCCGGATTCCTTGTCACTTTGAACTCGCCAATACCAACGTGTATATCAGCCAGGCTTTTTGCCGGTTCCATTACCATTACATCACCCGTGTTTTAATATGAGGTTGCGGTCTGCTTTTACTTCTTCAAATTGTTGGCAATGCTCCATAACTGGTCGGCCGTGTTCACGGATCGGGCGTTCAGTTCAAAAGCGCGCTGGGCCTCGATCAATGTCTGTGTTTCATATACCAGGTCCACATTGGAGCTTTCCAGGTAATTCTGTCTGATTATGCCGGCGTTTTCATCACCGGGGGTAAAGTTTTCCGGCGCGCCGCTGGTTTCCGTCACCGCGAACATGTTTTCCCCCACCGGTTCAAGCCCGGCCGGGTTGGCAAAAATATGCAGCTCTATTTGCCCTAATTCCCTTCGGGCGCCCTCTTGGTCTTTGTAAGTTATATTGCCTTTTTCATCAATGACCAGGTCGGTGTGGTTTTCCGGCAGTTCATCGTCCAGCAGCAGGTGCCCCCGGCTGTTGGTAATCCGCCCGCCGGAGTCAATGTGCAAACTGCCGTCCCGGGTGTAGTAGATTGCGCCGTCCTCCCCGACAACCCGGAAAAAGCCCTCGCCGCTGATAGCCAGATCCAAGTGGCGTCCGGTGGAAACAAGGGTCCCCTGGTCAAACCGGCGGGCGGTACAGGAAATCTTGGCGCCGCTTCCCTGGACCTGAACGGCGGCGCCGTT
>JAKSCU010000618.1 GCA_022360435.1 Bacillota bacterium | reverse complement strand
CCGTTGGGGCCGATGAGGGCTTGAATCGCACCTTTTTCAATTACCAGGTCCACGTTATCCACCGCAATCAGACCGCCAAACTTGATGGTGACTTCATTAAGTTCCAGTAACGGCAACGGTTCAACCCCCCATTCCCTTTCGCCCGGTTTTGTCGTCGGGCTTGTCTCCCGGCTTGAACAAATTGAAGCTGCGTTTGAGCAGTGTGTTGAAACTCATGCCGCCCATCAGCCCGTGCGGCCGGAATACCATCATGGCCACCAGCAGGGCGCCGTACAGCATCATGCGGTACTCGGATGAAAACCGCAGTATTTCCGGGATGGAGGTCAGCAAGGCGGCGCCCAGAATAGTTCCCGGGATGCTTCCCAGGCCGCCCAACACAACCATGTTCAGTATTTCAATGGATTTTAAAAAGCCGAAGTCCCGCGGCTGCAGGACCATTATTTTGTGCGCCCACAAAGCTCCGCCCAGACCGGCTATAAAGCAGCCCAGCGAGAACATCTGCACTTTATACTTAGTGATGTTGATGCCGTAGCACTCGGCGGCTATTTCATCTTCCCGGATGGCTACCAGTGCCCGCCCAAATCGGGAACTTTCTACCCTGACCATCATGATGACCACAATAATCACTATGATTACAGTGAGGGTCAATGTCGTTTTGGCCGGTATTCCCGCCAGTCCCATGGCTCCGCCCACCGCCGGTATGTTAAATAAAACCGACTTCAATATTTCACCGAAACCCAGGGTGCAAATAGCCAGATAGTCACCGGTAAGACGAAGGGTGGGATAGCCGATAACCACTCCAAAAAAGGCTGCCGCGCAACCCCCGGCCAGTATGGCGAATATAAAAGGCAAGCCAAGTTTTAATGAAATCATGGCCGACGTGTAGGCGCCGATACTCATGTAAGCGGCGTGGCCCAAATTTAATTGGCCGGTTACGCCGGTAATCAGGTTCAGGCCCAGCGCCAGTATGATATAGATGCCGACGGTAATCAAGATTGATTCGTAATAAGGTGGGATTATGCCGTCCAAAAAAGCCAATTTCCCTGCCTCCTACACTTTCTTTTGGATTTTTGTGCCGAACAAACCGGTGGGTTTGACCAGCAACACCAGGATTAATATCCCAAAGGCGATGGCGTCCCGGTAAGAGGAAAGTCCCAGCGCCATGGCCAGCATTTCTCCGATGCCCAGGGCGATGCCTCCAAACATGGCCCCGGGGATACTCCCTATACCGCCCACCACGGCGGCGGTAAAAGCCTTGAGTCCGGCCATGAACCCCATGTTGTACTTGACCACGCCGAAGTATATGCCTACCAGCACTCCACCGGCGGCGGCCAGCGAAGAACCGATGGCGAATGTGTAGGATATGATCCTGTTTACGTTTATACCCATAAGGGCTGCGGTGTCGTAATCCTGGGAGGTGGCCCGCATGGCTTTGCCGATTCTGTTTCTTTTGATAAAATACTGCAGGCTGATCATTAATATGGCCGAGACCGCGATGATAAGAATCTGCAGATTGGTAATCTGGGCACCGGCAATTATTTCATACGTTTTTATTTCAAATAAAATTTGCTCGGTGGGGGGAAAGGAGGTGGGTTTGGGCCCGAATATCAGGTTTGCCAAGTTGGACAGGAAAATGGATACACCGATGGCGCTGATTAGAGCCGCCAGCCGGGTGGAACGGCGCAGGGGCTTGTAGGCGATTTTTTCAATAATAATGCCCATGGTCAGGCAAAAGAACATTGCGCCCAGAAAAGCAATTAGTATATGCACCTGAAACACCGTTACCAGGATCAGCCCCACGAAGGCGCCGGCCATAAAAATTTCGCCGTGGGCGAAGTTAATCAGCAATATGATGCCGTAGACCATGGTATATCCAAGGGCGATTAGCGCGTATGTGGAACCCAGAGCAATTCCGTTGATTAACTGTACAAGCAAGTTGCTGAGCATACTGTCCTCCTTTAAGTCATATACAAGGGGCCTGCCGCCTCCGGGCGAGGCCCCTTGTATAGTTCCGAAAATGCTTGTTACATTTCTACCGGCACTTTCTTCAGCAGGGTCCATTTCTGGTCTTTAACCTGCAGGAGGTAAACAGGGCTCTTAATGGGTTCACGGTTTTCCCGGAAGGTGGTGACACCGGAAACACCCGGGAAATCCTTGGTTTGGGCCATGCTGTCTTTGAACACCTTGGGATCCGCGCTGCCCGCCTTGTCGATGGCGTCGGCGATAATCATTACGGCGTCGTAACCCTGGGCGTTGAACATGTCGGGTTCATTGCCGTACTTGGCCTGGAATTCTTCAATAAACTTGGCGGTTTCCGCGGTGGGCTGCTCCGGCGAAAAGCCGCAGTAAGAGATGCTGCCTTCCACGGCGTTGCCGCCCAGTTCCCAGAAGGTGGGCGCCTGCAGGCCGTCGCCGCCGACCATTACTATGTCGGTCATGCCTTGCTTACGAACCTCTTTCATAAGCAAGCCGCCTTCGGTGTAATAACCCGAGTACACGATTACTTCGGGATTTTTGTTTTTAATGTTGCTGATCTGACCGCTAAAATCGGTGTCTCCTTCTTGCAGGCTCTCCTCGATTACTATTTCACCGCCATTTTCCTCAATGGTCTCTTTGAAGATCTTACTCAGACCTACGCTATAATCACTGTTCACGGCGGTAATTAGGGCCACTTTTTTAAATCCCAACTCGTTGATCATATAATCAACAGTGGCGGGAGCACCCACAGTGTCCAGCAGCGTGTTACGGAAAATGTAGGGACCGATTTCCACAACATCCGGCCCGGTTGAGCCGGCGGAAATTTGTACCACTTCGCCCTTATTGGAGATGGGAGCCGTCGCTTTGGTTATGCCGGTGGTGGGGTCGCCCACGATGCCGACAACCTGATCCTGATTGATAAACTTTTGCACTATATTGGCGGCTTCAGCCTTGTCGTAACGGTGGTCTTCCACCACGATTTCTATTTGCTTGCCCAAAACGCCGCCGCCGTCGTTAAGCTTTGCGGCGGCCATTTCCATCCCGTCCAGGGTGTGCTGGCCATAAATGGCTGTGTCACCGGTCAGGTCACCCAGGAAGCCGATCTTGATCACCTCGGGCTCCGCGCCGGCGCCATTTTTTTCGCCCTGCTCGGCGGGTTGCCCGCCGCCGCAGCCCGCCACCAGCGCGGCGATTAACAGGAAGCACAAAAGCATTAAAATATTTTTAGTTTTAAACATTGACCTACCTCCTTTTAATTTATAAACATATTGGAACACACCGGCATTGCACTTGCGACAGGCAAATAGCCACGCGGAATATGCCATATGGTCGGCCTGTGGCTACAGGGCCGGTCGATGGTCTTGTATGTATCGCCGGTGTCTGGAGTTGCCGCCGGTTTCTTCACCCCCTTTCCAAAGTGGTATATTTTGAATGCCAACCAGTTTTTTGACTTTTCTGTTTATTGCCCAAGCTGTTCTATATGGGTCAACTAATGAGCAAACCTGCTTGACCCAAACAGACAAGCTTAAACAGAAAATACTAGGGCAGGGGCTTATTTATAATGCCGGCCAGTCGCCGGGAGGTATGGACCACTTAGCACAAATATTATTATTCGCAAAAAAAATGAGTTTTCCTGCAGGTTGGGTATCTCTCCGGTAAATAATTTTTATTACTTGCTTTCTTCCGGCAAATAGCGACAAAAAACGAAGGCTCGTCTATAAGTTTGCCGGAAATAAAACCGGCAGCGGGATAAATTATGCATCCTCGCTTGCCGGCTTCATTGCCGCATATATTCCACTAACAATAATTAAATAACTATGAAGCGTATTTTATATGCCATAAATTTTGATTTGTATTATAATGCATGTCAAGGTTAAAAAGCAAAGGAAAAATATTCCTTAAGTTTAACCGTAAATATATTTGCATTTGCTTGCTATTCAGGTTTTCCCTGTAAAAGGGTGTTGTGGCGCAAGGCGGCGCAACCGCATTCCCGGTCGGTGTCCAGCTCCCGCAAGGAGTGCAGCAGGATGGATGCAACCGTTCCGGATTCACCGTAAAAAATATCGGACAATTCGCTATGCTCCCAGTCTTGCACCACGCCCTCGGCGTAATTGACCACCATGTCTAGGCGACCGTAACAGGCGCCTATTTCCCGCGCCAGGTAGACCTCGGGGCACATGCTTTGGCCCACGATGTCGGCTCCCAGCCGGGCCAGCATTTGTATTTCAGCCCGGCTTTCAAAGTGGCGGCCGTCGGTAACGGCGTAAATACCGCGGTCAAATATTTTTCCTTTTTGGTACATATCTTTGGCCGTGTTATAAAGCCGGGCGGTTATCCCGGGGCATACCGCCCGGCGCATGGTCAACAGGAAAGGTCCGCCGAGACCGACGTCCTTGCGCATGGAAAAATCCAGGTAATCCGAAGGCACAAGCAAATCGCGGGGTTTAAGCAAGTGATTGATTGAGCCTACCCCGCCTTCGGCCATAATTTTTTTTACCCCGGCTTGTTGCAGCACCCAGAAAAGCTGACGGGACGCGTCACCGCGGGAGACGCCCGGCCGCCAACCGTGCATTTTGCAGGTGAGCACGTTTTTTGGGCCGCAGGCAAAGTATTTGAACGTGGGGCTTTCACCGAAGGGGGTGGGAAAAACCAACCCTTCTTGTTTTATGTCCACATTTTCGGCTTTCAGGTCTTCGGGAAAATTGATGGAGAAACTGCCCGAACCTCCGATGATGGCATACTCGGCAGGCGGTATGCGGTTTTTATCCATGTAATCCACTCCATAACCGCGGTCATTCTGATCTATTACTTGGTCATTTTAACACGCCCGCATTTAATTTTAAAGCCCCCGGTTCCTGTAACCGGAGGCTTTGCTTTACTGAAAAAGTTCTGGCCGGCGTTTGCTTCCCATGGGTAACCGGCTGATTTACTTTTTAAGCCTGGCCAGGATTTCTTCCAATACTTTATTGATCTCCTGGTCCCCGTTGATGTTTAGCAACAATCCCTGCCGGATGTAATAGTTGATGAGGGGCTGGGTTTGGGCTTCATACACGTCCAGGCGGTTGCCCACCGCTTCCTCGTTGTCGTCGCTGCGCTGATACAGTTCGCCGGCACAGCCGTTGCACCGGCCTTCCACTTGGGGCTGGTTGAATATGACGTGGTAACTGGCGCCGCATCCTTTGCATACCCTGCGTCCGGTCAGGCGGGCCATCAGTTTTTCCCTGGGCACCGCTATGTTGATTACCCCGTTCAGTTGGATGCCCATTTCCTTGAGGGTGGCGTCCAGGGCCTTTGCTTGATCCAGGGTGCGCGGGAATCCGTCCAGCAGGAAGCTGTCGGCGCAGTCGGGCTTGGAGAGCCGTTCTTTGACCATGCCCACCACTACTTCGTCCGGCACCAGAGCGCCTTTGTCCATGTATTCCTTGGCTTTTTTACCCATCTCGGTGCCCTCTTTGATGGCGGCGCGGAACATGTCCCCGGTGGAAATGTGCGTGAGGCCAAGCTCCTTTACCAGCACTTCGGCCTGGGTGCCTTTACCGGCTCCGGGAGGCCCCATAATCAAAAGTTTCAAAAAAATCCCCCTCTTCTCCATTCATTTAACGTGCTATTGCACCACAGCGCAACAAAGTTTATTTTACCGACGCCGTGGCGCGGTATACTTTAAGTTGCGCCGTAGTACCGGCTTGTACATATTATAACAAATAATAACGCCGCCGGGAAAGATAAAATTCCCATGTCAAAAATTTGACGCTTAGTGACTTTCCAGTTTTAGCGTTTTCATGCGGTAATACAGGGTGCTGCGGGGAATGCCCAGCGCTTTGGCGGCTTTGGCCTTGTTGCCCATGGTTTCTTTAAGCGCCCGGGCGATAATGTCCCGCTCGGTGCGCCTGGTCAGTTCGGCCAGGGTGGAGGCGGTTTCCGGCCCCGTGCCGGCCATGACTTTGGTTTTAAGAGGACCGGGCAGGTGTTCCACCTGGACGGTGTTTCCCTCGGCCATAATCACCAGACTTTCCAGCACATTGCGCAATTCCCGCACGTTGCCGGGCCAGGAATAGCCCAGCAGTACGGACATCACTTCCGGAGCCACCTGATTGATGCCTCTTTTGTGCTGTTGGGAGAATTCTTTGATAAAAGCATATACCAGTTCGGGTATGTCTTCCTTGCGCTCCCGCAGGGGCGGCAATTCCAAGGATACAACATTGAGCCGGTAATAGAGGTCCTCCCGGAATTGGTGTTGGGCAATCATTTCTTCCAGGTTGCGGTGGGTAGCGGTGATGATGCGGACATCCACTTTGATGGGACGATTGCCTCCCACCCGGTAAAAGACGTTTTGCTGAATTATTCTCAGTAGTTTTACCTGCATTTCCGGCGGTATTTCCCCTATTTCGTCCAGAAAGATGGTGCCGCCGTCGGCCAGTTCAAATTTGCCCGGCTTACCCTTGCGGTCCGCCCCGGTAAATGCGCCGCCCCGGTAGCCGAACAGCTCGCTTTCAAACAGGGTGGGCGGTATGGCGCCGCAATTAATCTCTATAAAGGGCTTGTTTCGCCGGCCGCTTTCCCGGTGGATGGCCTTGGTAAGCAGGTCTTTTCCCGTGCCGCTTTCACCCCGGATCAGCACCGAGGCGTCGGTGCCGGCCACCCGCCTGGCCTTGGACACGGTTTCGGCCAGCCGCCTGCTGCGTCCCATTATGTTTTTAAAGGGGTCCAAAGCCCCGTTCATGTATTTGATTTCTTTTTCCAGCATCCGCACCTGGGTGTTGGCCCGGGAAAGGTCCTGGTGCAAATGCACCAGTTCGGTGATGTCCCGCTCGGCGGATATGCTGCCAATCAATTCATCACCTTGCCTTATGGAACCGGCGTTGATCAGCACGTGGGTGCCTGTGCAGGGTTGGTGATAGGAATTTCTAATCTCCTTTTCTTCTTCCAGCACCTGGGTAACCACCAACTGGGTAAAAAATGATTTAATGGAACGGCCGATAATTTCTTCCGCCGATATGCCGTAGAGTTTTTCCGCCCGTTTGTTCCAGCAGACCACATTCTCGTCGCAATCAATCATGGTGACGGCTTCGTTGACTGTGTCCACCACCGCTGCCAGGCGGCTGTCCGTGAGGGCGAGCTTTTTCCACAACCAGTGGGCCAGATACCGGTATTCTATTATGCCGGCGGGTTTGCCGTCTCTTTGGGTCACGACAATGGTGGGCGCCGGTGAATGGTCACTACGCGCAATAATCTCGCTCAGGCGGGTGTTTGACCGGACCACGCGGATGCGCGTACAGTAATCGTAGGAATCCAAAGGCTGTTCACCGGGGTCTAAAGTTTCCAGGTATGCGGCGGTGCATCCCCCGGTCACCTTTTGACCGTTAAAAAGTACAATGCCGCAATACCCGCCGCTTTGCGCCTTTTCCAAAGCCAGGTTAACCGGCGTGCCCGGGGGCGCCGGCAAGACCGGGCGTTGCATAATGTCCCCGGCAGTTATGGTGTTTATTGTTCCCGCCACCTGGCCCTCACTCCCTTTGCCTTTTTTATTCGCGGCGGGAAGGGCAATGTCCTTTCTATAGGATTCCTTTTAATACTCTTAGGAAATTATACCCGGCCATATTAATGGCCGGATTCAAGGATAAGAGTATCAAAAAGCGCACGTGGAGGGAACTGAATGAGCGCGCTTTTTTTACTTCAGGCTGACAATACAAAAGTGACGGTAATTAGACAAATGTGTCGAATAACTGACATAAAATTGGCGTGCCGTGCGGCGGAGGAGGTTGGTGTTTGGGGGTGTTTTTGGCGGGCACGGCTTTTGCGTGGTTATTTTATCCGGGTAATTATTAACCTTGGGACGGTTTTTAGACAGGAAGAAAGGAGTGCCGTCAAGTGTCCAATGATTTTGAACAAAGGGTTATGCAAACAGGGCTAAATCTTTATCAGATGATTGAGGGTGAAGCCCCTTCTGTTTTTAAAAAGGATTTCTGGGCCGGCAAGGTCATGGATTGGTGTATGGGCAACGAGGCCTTTAAGCTGCAAATGTTCAGGTTTGTGGACGTGTTTCCCTACCTGACCCGCTCGGAATCGGTGGCCAGGCATTTACAAGAATATTTTTGCCGTACCGAAGAAGAATTTCCCGCCAGCCTGCAATGGGGATTGAACAAGCTGGCGCCCAATTCCATCGCCGCCAAGGTGGTGGCCAAGACAATATCAGCCAACATTGCCGGTATGGGCCGGCAGTTTATTGTGGGCGTCGACGCCGGGAATTCCCTGCCCGCCTTGAAGAAAATGCGCAGGGACGGTATGGCTTTTACGGCGGACCTTTTGGGCGAAGCCGTGGTTTCGGAGCAGGAAGCCCAAGAGTATTTTGACCGTTATATGGACCTGCTTAAGATTATGTCCGGGGACCGGCGCAAATGGCAACCTCTGGACTGTGACGAAGGAGACCTGGACTGGGGTCACTCGCCCATGGTGAACATATCCATCAAACCTTCGGCCATGTATTCCCAGATGGATCCCAAGAGCTTTGATTT
>JAKSCU010000616.1 GCA_022360435.1 Bacillota bacterium | reverse complement strand
TTCGCACCAGAGGCGAAACCCAAGATGTGAATCTTCAAGATTTAGCGGTTCGCCGGTAATGAGGGCGCCTGTGATAACGAGACCGTTGCTCCCAATTTCCTCGATGAACGATGTGTGCGTCAGTATAAGTTTGATAAAGTCAGTACTTAACTGCCGACTTGGCGACCATCCCTCTGCGTTTCGCGGATCAAGTTCTCGCTTAAGTGGTTCGTACGCGTTGAAGTCGGCGCTTTCTCCGGCGGCAAGACGTTGCCATGCCCATTTTTCTTGCGCAGTCCAACCCTCTTGGACATCACTCATGTTTGGTACCTGTAGCTAGTACTACAACGACGGGTGATTGTATGTCGGCTTACCGATTCGGATTAGGAGGCTTGGCTCCAGCTGAGCAAGCGTTTCAGATAGCGCTAGCCCTTCATTCCGCGGCGGCAGGTGTTCTTGTCTCGTAACTCAATCTTTAGGTCTGAGATCTCCTACGGCCTATCTCATCATCGCCACCGATCACCCGGGTATGGAGGCAGAGCGGGAGCAGGTGCGCGACGGCCACCGTCAGCATCTCGCCGCGCAGGGGAAGAAGCTCCTGGCCTCGGGCGCCCTCTTGGCCGAGGACGGCGTCACCATTGTCGGAGGGGCCTCGCTTCTCGATACCGACAGCCGCGAGGAGGCCGTGCGTTTCGAGGCCGAGGATCCCTATGCAAAGGCGGGGATTCGTCGCGAGGTCAGGGTTATTGAGTGGCGTCTGCGTTGGTGGCTCGGCGACTTCGATGCTGACGGACACCGTCCCTCCGGCAAGCGCAATGGCAAGACGGAGTCGTAGCGGTTGGCGGGCACAAGAGGTGCCTCTAGCTTATGCTTGTTATCCATACGGTATTACCGTATGATTTGCTCAATGGATATCGTGTCGATCTCTCACAAGGGGCTGCGCAGCTACTTCGTCGAGGGCAACACCAAGGGGCTGAAACGGGAGCTGGTACCACGAATTCGAACAGTACTTTTCGCATTGCAGGCCGCACCGGACATGGATGCGCTGGAAGGTCCGCCTGGGTGGAGAATTCACCAACTCAAAGGGGACAGAGCCGGAGAGTGGTCGATATCCGTTTCGGGAAACTGGCGACTGACATTCAGGATTGAAGAGGGCGCCATCGTCGATCTGGATTTGGAGGACTACCACTGATGGCAAGGCAGAAACTCGCGATGGGCATGGCGCCGGTTCATCC
The DNA here is from genome assembly GCA_022360435.1 of Bacillota bacterium. Lineage (GTDB taxonomy): Bacteria > Bacillota > Desulfotomaculia > Desulfotomaculales > Desulfallaceae > BRH-c8a. Next base: position 301 of record JAKSCU010000616.1, on the reverse strand, counting down.
CGGCGAGTTCGTTCGGACCGAGATCCTGGACGAGCTTGGGCTGACGATTGCCAAGGCCGCCGAAATACTTGATGTGCGAGCGGCGACGCTCTCCGACTTGGTGAACGAGAAAGCCTCGCTCTCGCCGGAAATGGCGATGCGTATCGAGCTGGCCTTCGACGTCAAGGCCGAGCTGCTGTTGCGCATTCAGGCGCTCTACGACAGCGTCACGGTCCGAAGCAGAGCCGGAGAATTGAACGTCCGGCGATACCAGCCGGAGCAGGCCTAGCCAGGCGTTGTTCTTTAAGCGGCCGTTCGGGTT
>JAKSCU010000614.1 GCA_022360435.1 Bacillota bacterium | reverse complement strand
TTCGCTTTAGCTGCTGCCTAGTATAGGCGGCCCGTCAGTCCCGGGTTCCTGCACCTGGGGTAGCTGGCGCCATCAAGTCAGGCCTTTTGCGTGGGAAGGTTAAACGCTAAAACCATCCGGCCAAAGCTTTGAGGTTGGACGGGACTTATGAAGCTACTGAGATATAAAGCCTGTTGTTGGGCGTTATATTGAGGGAAATGGTTGGGGACATTCCCTGGTTTGCAGGGTGTGCCGCCTGATATTAATACAGCAACTGCACCCGGAGAAGCACTTGTGAATACAGTTTCGGACAGGGGTTCGATTCCCCTCGCCTCCACCATAATTTTCAGCCAATTTAAATATATGCTCATTTTAGCCAGTAACCATACAGGTTTTCGGGGTTTTTGAAAGTAATTTCAAAACTCCGTTTTTCATAGATGCACTAACATAACGTATAGATAGAGGTAACACAATGTACATAGATCTGAAACGCATTGAGTATGTGATAACCGATGTTTGCAGCGGCAGGTGCAAACACTGCTCTGCCGGTAAGCATACGTCGGATGGCGGAAGCGTAGACGCAGATGCCGCGGTAACTGCTATAAAGCGGCTTACGGAAAGATTTAAGATTGAGTCTGTTATGACGTTTGGCGGCGAACCATTGTTATACGCTGAAGCTGTTAGTAAAATTCACGCAGCAGCCATTGACTGCGGCATTCCAGAGTGGCAAATTATCACAAACGGCTATTTCTCACGTGATGAGCGGAAGATTGAGAAAGTGGCGGAAGCTCTTTGCGCATCAGGAGTTAATGATGTTTTGGATATAGTTGATGACTATGACCCATACAAAATGCCTGTGTCGCGGGCGTTGCTTAACGGTGGTGTTGCTGAGCTTCTATGCTATGCTGAAACGATGAGCGTAGCTGCTGACACAAGCCAATCGCCGTTCGGCTTGCGGTGTGTGCCGGAAGACAATGGCTGCAATCAAAGATAAATCAGAGAGGGTGTAATATGGATTTTGGTATACCAACCTTAATCGAACTGAGAAGCCTTAATGACTGTGTCACTCTGCAAAGAGCTTGGCTTTCAGTTTGTAGAGCTGAACATGAATCTGCCTGAGTACCAGATGGACAGGATTGATGCCGATGCATTCGCCAAAATAGCCCAGCGGTTCGGGATATATTACACCATCCATCTTGACGAAAACCTGAACCCCTGCGATTTCAACGAAAAGGTGGCCAACGCATACACAGAAATGGTGCTGCAGAC
>JAKSCU010000241.1 GCA_022360435.1 Bacillota bacterium | reverse complement strand
TGGTTCGGTCTCTTAGCCAATCTGATCGCCGTGCCGGTCACGGCGCTCTGGATCATGCCCTTGGCGCTGGTGACGCTCCTGCTCATGCCGCTCGGCCTTGAAGGCCCGGTCGTCTTTCTCATGGGGCTCGGCATCTCTCTTCTGCTCTGGGTGGCCGAGACGGTGGCAGGCTGGCCTGGCGCGATTTCCCTGTTGCCTTCCATCACCCCGCTCGGCCTCGGTCTTCTCGTGATGGGCGGGCTCTGGCTGATCATCTGGCGACGACGCTGGCGCTGGCTCGGCCTGCCGTTCGTGTTGGCCGGCTGGAGCACCGTCGCCCTGCACAGCCCGCCCCACATCCTGGTCTCACAAGAGGCGAGGCTGATCGCGCTCTTGGGGCCGGACGGCGACTACTACTTCAACCGTCTCAGAGGTGGACGCTTCGTGCGGGAAAGCTGGCTGGAGGATCAGGGCGAGGACAAAACGATCGCTGCAAACCGCGGCTTCGATGCGGCCGTAGGAGACTGGTTGAACTGCGATGCGCTCGGCTGCCGCGCCCTGCTGGCCGGACGCAGCGTCGCCCTTGTCCGCGAGCCACTGGCTTTTCAAGAAGACTGCCGGCGCAATGATATCGTGGTCAGCTTTTCGCCAGCGCCCCAGGCTTGCGCAACGGCACGCAGCCCGCCGGCGCTGGTGATCGACGGCAGCCGTCTGGCGCAGGACAAGGCCCTGGCGATCTGGCTCGATGAGGAAGAGGTGAAGCTGAACAGCGTTGCGGCCGTGAGCGGCCAGCGGCCCTGGGCCTGGTGGAGCCGAGCAGATCTCGGTGCGCGTCAGTAGCTGCGCAAGAGGCCGACCAGGTGGCCCTGGATCTGCACGCGGTCGGGCGGAAAGAGGCGGGGCTCGTAGTTCTTGTTGGCCGGTTCGAGAGCAATGGCGCCGCCACGGCGGCGAAAGCGCTTCAAGGTGACCTCTTCGTTGTCCACCAGGGCAACGACGATGGCGCCGTTGTCGGCGCTGTTGCTGCGCTCGATGATCACCGTGTCGCCGTCGAGGATACCGGCTTCCATCATGGAGTCGCCCTCGACCACCAGGGCGTAGTGTTCGCCGCGCCCCAGCATATGCGGCGGCACATCGACATAGTTCGCGCTGTCGCGCAGCGCTTCGATCGGCGTGCCGGCGGCGATCTTGCCGTAAAGCGGCAGGCTGCGGCCCTCGTTGCCGCGCACCTGGGAGGTGCGGCCGGAGAGCGCGCTCGGGCGGGTCAGCCCGCCTTCAATGACGTTGGGATGGAAACGGGAGACAGGCTGTGGCTTGCCGGTGGTGCTGTCGGGCAGGCGCAAAACCTCTATGGCGCGTGCCCGGTGCGGCAGGCGGCGAATGAAGCTGCGCTCTTCCAGCGCGGTGATCAGGCGGTGGATGCCTGATTTGGAGCGGAGGCCGAGCGCTTCCTTCATCTCGTCAAAGGAGGGCGAAACGCCGTTCTTCGCCAGGTAGTCTTGCAAGAAAACG
>JAKSCU010000612.1 GCA_022360435.1 Bacillota bacterium | reverse complement strand
CCCAACAAGAGAAAAAAAAAGAACTTATGGAGCAAGTCAAACGGTATAATGAGCTTTCCAGGGACGCTTCCGACGTTAAGGCCAAAGGCATGTATGCAGCCTTTCAAAAACAGGGCAACGAAACTTTAATGCAATATTTTGTTGCCATGTACAAAGAGGCCATTGTTGAGATTGCTCTGCATGTGCTTGCCATGGGCGTGCTGCAAAAATATTTTCCCGTTCGGGTGGTTGATTTTCCGGTTTCCATATGGGTTTTCGGCGACGGACTTGGCAGTGTCGGGTGGTATATTGTCAGCGCCGCCTTATTTTTCTTTATTTTTATAAAACGTGTTAAATCAAGAGTGCGGTTTTTCCGACCGGGATGGGTCTAGGTTTTTTGCATTTGGCGGGGAGCTTTGTTTCCTAAAAAAAGGAGGAAACACCCATTGATTACTGTGGATATTCCAGGCAGGGGCAAGCTGGAAATAAAGCATGTGGTACTGGATTATAACGGCACCATGGCGTTGGACGGCAACCTTTTGCCCGGGGTGGAGGAAAAGCTGAACTTGCTCGGTGAAATAATAAAAGTACATATCTTAACCGCCGATACCTTTGGAGAATGCAGGAACCGGTGCGAGGGTATCAACGGCACCGTCAACATCCTTTCGCAGCAGGTGGGCGCCGAGGAAAAGGAAGCATTTGTAGAAGAGTTGGGGGCGGAAAATGTGGTGGCGGTGGGCAACGGTACCAACGACAGCCTGATGCTGGACCGGGCCGCCCTTGGGATAGCGGTTCTGGGCCCGGAGGGAATGTCGGTCAAGGCGCTGCGGGGCGCCGATGTGGCTGTCAAGGACATCAACGAGGGGCTGGAGTTGCTTATCAAACCCGATCGGCTCAAAGCCACCTTGCGGGGGTAAGTTGTTGTCGAAGAACTTACCCCGCTCAGGATGGCAACACTTATTTAGCTTTATTGCCTGCCTTTAACGCTGATTTAATGAATATGTTGCTCGACCCATTGGAAAAGGAAGAGGTTTTTAGGCCTCTTCCTTCATTTCTTTAATTAGTTCCTCAACCGCTTGAACTTCCTTTTTGAGATCGTTCAGGTACTTTTCAAGACTGCCCAGTTTTTCTTCCTTGCCGTAAAAACGGCGTTGAAATTCCCCGGCGTGACTGCAGCAACCACGTCCTTGGTGATGACCGTGACTACAGCAACCATCTCCTCCATGACGGCTGTGACTGTACCAACCGCGTCCTGCGTGATGGCCGTGATTACAGCAACCATGTCCTCTGTGATGACCTTGACTGGAGCAACCATGTCCCGCGTGATGGCCGTGACCGTGCGGGCGCAGTTGTTTCAGCCCTTGTGGTCCGGATCCTTGCCCCTGGCATTGACACATATTGTTTACCTCCTTTCCTCAAAGGTGAATTGAGCGTGATACTTGGTCAAAAATTCTTTCAGCCGCTGTATATCTGATTCTATGTTAACGGCCCAGGAGTGCAAAAATACCTCTCCTTCGGCCGTCAACTCGTACAACCGTTTGGCGGGACCTCCTTTTTTCGTGTCCCAGTTTGAATTGACCAATCCCTCTTCTTCCAGTTTTCTCAGGTGCCGGTATACTGTGCCCGGGTCGATTTCACTGTCTGTAAATCCGAATGTGCCCAGGCTTTGCATCAGTTCGTATCCGTGGGTCGTATGTCGGTGAAGCAGCAGCAGCAGGCAGGGCTGCAAAAAGCGCCCGGTTTGAACGCCCCCGCAGCGACAACCGCTTTTATGGCGATGCCTCCCGCGTTCGCAGCACAATATACATTCCTCCTATATGTTAAACGCCTATATATAATTAGTGCCTTTATATGATATTAACATATGTCAAGAAAGTTGACAACATATATTTTTCTTTGTTTAAAAACATTGATTAAAAGTTGACAGGCCTGTTATTATGTTTTTTAGGAGGCGTTGTGTTGTGTATTTCCCCGTGTCCGGAGTAGAGGTTTTGCCCATCATACCTCCGCTGGTTGCTTTTATCGTCTCTTCCATGACTGCTTCCGCAGGCGTTTCAGGGGCTTTCCTGCTGTTGCCTTTTCAGATGAGCGTGCTTGGGTTTATCAGCCCGGCGGTGAGTCCAACCAATCTGATCTACAATATTGTGGCCATACCCGGCGGTTTGGCCAGGTTTATCAAGGATGGCAGAATGGCCTGGCCCTTGACCTGGGTAGTGTGTGTCGGAACGCTGCCGGGCGTGTTTGTGGGGGCCTGGATCAGGATCAAATACTTGCCGGACTCCGGCGCTTTCAAGCTTTTCGCCGGGCTGGTGCTGCTGTACCTGGGGGCCAGGCTGCTTTACGAAGTATCGGGGCGGTATTTGCAAGGCAAAGAACAAAACAAGGCGGTGGAACAGAAGTTTAAAACAAGGGTGGCGCAGCTAAAGTCCGAAAAGAATTCCCGTATTGCGGCGGGATTGCCCGATGACGCCGTGGTCAAAACCAGGTATTTTAAATGGGATAAAATAGAGTTTGAATTTTGGGGCGAGACATTTTCTTTCAGCACTATAACCATATTTATCCTTGCTTTGGTGGTGGGTCTGGTTGGCGGAATATATGGCATCGGCGGCGGAGCCGTTATAGCTCCGTTTGTGGTATCGGTGCTGGGCCTGCCGATTTACACGGTGGCCGGGGCGGCCTTGGCCGGAACTTTTTTAACCTCCATCGCCGGCGTTATTTTTTATGCCATTTTGGACGCTTCCGGCGCCGCCGGAGCGTCGGTGAACGTATCCCCGGACTGGCTGCTGGGTACGCTGTTCGGCGTCGGCGGCCTCTTGGGCACTTACTGCGGCGCTTACATACAAAAATACCTGCCCGAGCGGTTGGTGCGCGGGGTTTTGGGGACGCTGATCACCATCCTGGCTCTGTATTATGTGTGGCAGTATTTTGTATAACTTTTGAAAGGGGTTTGTGTTATAAATTGTGGACATTTTTTCCTTATGGGTGTGTCCCATTTCCTCATCGGATGCTGCCCGGTTTCATATTGAACGAGTTCGTTCGCTTTCGCGTGCAGCTACCTAACTCATAAAGGCGCTTAATGAAATAAGCATAAGAATTTATCCAGGGGGGGGTGTTAAAACGCCCCCCTATTTTCTCTTTATATAATTAGAAAGGTGAAATAGACAAGTTGGGAATGATGCTTATTGCACTGGTGTAGAGGTTAGAGGTGGTGATGAGTACTACACATTTGTTGAAGTACTCCTAAAGGTGGCGTTTTACATTTGATATTTTATAAATCATAACAAATGCGCAAAATGTTATGACTTAATATCAAAAAGCGTCGTTGTAAGAACTGATTTAGGTGGAACTTTTGCTCCGCCGGGCGCGTCTTATAAGAAACGACAATTTATCGGTTAATTAGCCGGGGTATGCTAAAAAAAGCCGGATTCACTTAGCAATTTATATTCAGCATCGGGAGGTATGGTTGGTGAAAAGAATGCTTCTTATGGTTGTGGTGGCGGCTGTAGTGGGGATGCTGGCGCCGGGCGCCGTCACGGCGGACACGCCGAAGGTTAAACTGGGCAATGAGGTGCTGATGGAAAAATATCGTCACCTTATCGACGGCAAGAATGTGGGTTTGGTCACCAACCAAACCGGAGTGAACAGCAATGGGGACAGCGTTATCGACGTGCTGGCCGGCGACCCGTCGGTGCGGCTGACGGCGCTTTACGGGCCGGAACACGGTATCGACGGCAAAGCCAAAGCCGGGGCCTACGTGGCTTCTTATACCCATCCCACCCTGGGCATACCGGTATACAGCCTGTACGGGTCCACCAGGAAGCCAACCGCCGAGATGCTCAAGAATATCGATGTGCTGCTGTTTGATATCCAGGACATCGGCTCCCGGACTTACACTTATATGTCCACGCTCAATTACTGCATGAAAGCGGCCAAGGAAAACGACAAGCAGGTCATCGTGCTGGATCGCCCCAACCCGGTGGGGGGCGTGATTGTGGAGGGTCCGGTACTGGAAGAAGGCTATGAAACCTTTGTGGGTGTGGATAACCTGCCCATGGCCCACGGTATGACGGCCGGTGAACTGGCCCAATTCTTCAACCGGCAAATCGGTGCCGATTTGAAAGTGATGCCCATAGAAGGCTGGACCAGGGAGATGACCTTCCAGGATACCGGTTTGCCCTGGGTTCCCACATCCCCCAACGTCCCGGACCTGGATTCGTTGTTCGGTTACATGGCCACCGGTTTGGGGGAAGGAACGGGAATTTTCCAGAGCGACAAGTTCAAGTGGATTGGCGGCAAGGGAATTGACGCGAACAAGTTTGCCGGCTTGATGAACGGGGCCGGCCTGCTGGGAGTAACCTTTGCGCCGGAATACCGGGGCGAGGCCGGCGGGGTCAGGCTGCATATTACTGATTACCATAAATTCAACCCCGCCAAAACAGGTTTTTACGCTCTGGCCCATGCCCGTGCGCTGAACAACTTCCAGGTGCCCAAAAGCGGCCGGACCATGGTGATGTTCGACAAAGTCATGGGTTCCGACAAAGTGGGCCGGTGGTTGGAGCAGGGCCTGACTCCGCAACAAATTGTGGAAAAATACACCCCGGAGCTGAACCGGTTCAAGAAGGAAAGGGAAAAATACCTGATTTACGGCTGCAAAACGCCCCCGACTTCCGACGGGCAACCCGAAAGCAAGCCCGCGGCCCCCGACGACCAGCCTGAAATTTTGGTTTATGTGGGCGGGAATCAGGTGATGTTCGACGCGCCGCCCTTTGTGGACGGCAGCAATCGGCTGATGGTGCCGCTGCGGGCCATCGTGGAGGCCATGGGCGCACAGTGTGTTTGGGATCCCCATGCGAAGGAAATTTACATCAGCGGGCGCGGCAAATCGGTGCTGTTTACCCTGAACAGCAGGGAGGCTAAGGTGGACGGGGAGCGCAAAAACATGGATACCACCCCGGTGATAAAAAACAGCCGCACCATGGTGCCGGCTCGTTACGTGGGTGAGTTCATGGGGGCGCGGGTGGACTGGGACCCGGGTTTACGGGTAGTTAAAATTTATTAATTGCTAAGTTATGCAAAACCGCCGTAGATTAACATTGCGGCGGTTTTTATATTTTGGGAAAGCGTACCTCCGGCCATATATTGGGGACATTCCCCGCAGGGGGTATGCTCCTTTCAGTATCTCTGTTTTGGCATTATTTCATGTTTAGGGATAATATTTGTTTGGCCCGGGCCACCATGGGCGCCTCCACCATTTTGCCGTCCAGTTGGATAACGCCGGCGCCGGCAGCTTGGGCTTTTTCGAAGGCGGCCACTATTTTTTCCGCCGCCTCCATCTCTTGGACCGTGGGGCTGAACACGTCAAGCACCGGCTCCACCTGGGCCGGGTGAATCACCATTTTACCCTGGAAGCCCATTTTTCTGGCCCGCCGGGCGTCTTCCCGCAGGGCGGCGGCATCCTTTATGAACGGGCACACTGTATCCAGCGGCGGCTCGATGCCCGCCGCCCGGGAGGCGTTCACCAGTTTGGCCCGGGCGTAAAAAAGCTCGGTGCCTTCAGTCGAATAAGTGGTCCAGGTATCAGCGGTGTAATCGTTGCCGCCCAAGGCCAGCCTTTTTACCCTGGGACAGGCGGCGGCCACCCCGTTGGCTGCTTCAATACCTCGGGCGCTTTCTATAAACGGCGCCAGTTCCAGGGCGCCGCGGGCCAATCCCCGTTCCTCCTCCAGGATTCCCAGCAACCAGTCGGCTTTGCGCACATCTTCCGCCGACTCGGCTTTGGCCAGCATAATCCCCGACAGCCCGGAATGCAACACCGCCTGCAGGTCGGCCAGAATATGCTGCGTCTCCACGCCGTTAACCCTTACGAAGGTTGGCGGCAGGCCGGGAGATTTGAGTATCTCACCCACCACCTGCCGGGCCCGTTCTTTTTCGCCGGGAGCTACGGCATCTTCCAGATCAAGGATGACGGCATCGGCTTCCAAGGTAAAAGCTTTCTCTATTTTTTTCCGGTCTGTGCCGGGTACAAATAACAGGCATCTGAGCAGGGACATATGACTTTTCGCCCTTTCTGTGGTAAAATTGGCATGTCTGTCTGTTTGTGGATAATATTATTGTTCGCCGGGCCGGGTATTTATTCCTGCCGAGTGTGGCGAGACAAGCAATATTACGCTGGTGGCGTAGGGAGGGGTTGTGTTATGCCGGATAAGGCTTATGACAGAGTAATCAGCTTCCTGGCGGAAAAAAAGACGTATACCGCGGGCGCCGACGGATTGGCCGGACTCCACGAAGTCATGCTCAAGTACCGGGACAGTTTCATGGCCGAAGTGGCCCGACGGCAAACCGGGGAAGCTGCCAACTCGTTGGCGGAAGAAGATGAAGAGCGCGTGGCTGGTGAATTGCGCCGGCTGCCCAAGGGGGGCGTAATCGCAACCCAAGACGGCGCCGAGGTGTTTGTTCCCGAAGTATGGGTGCGCAACCTGGGCATGGAGCACGGGGATTTGGTTTCCGCGGTGCCCCTGGGCATGATAGGACAGTCGCCGTTGTTTGAGTTTACAGTGGAAGAGCGGCGGGGGCTGGGGAATGAATCGGATCGGGTCGGCATTATCGGGCCCGTTGTCTACCACGGAGGCCAGTGGTCCATATACAGCGAAGAGGAAGAAGAACTGATTTCATTAAACCCCAGGGAAATACGCAATTTAAGTATCGGGGAAGGCGATTTGGTGGAAGTGGCCTACCCCGCCGGGGATATATCCGCCGCCCGGGTGGCGTGGAAATTTGACCATGACGACCCCTATCTGGCGGATATTTCCCCGGGCAAGCGGCCCCCGCAACGCTCTGCCGAAAAACGTCCGGTGGGGGACGTGGCCGATCCCCTGCTGGCCGGCAAAACAGTGCTGGTGGTGGGGGGCGACTTGTATAAGGAGGCGTACAAGCAAAATTTCGAGCGCCGGGGAGCGAAATTTCAATGGGAGACAGGCTTCCAGGGCGGTCAGGGTAAAGGTATCGAGTCCAAAGTGCGCTCCGCCGACGCGGTGGTGCTGGTAACGGAAATGATGTCCCACCGTTTGCCGGATGTGGAGTCCATGTGCAAACGACACCGCAAACCTTTTATTTACGCGCCTTCCAGGGGCGCTACCGGCGCGGTGCGGGCCTGTCAAAAAGTTTTTTTGACGGCCAGGGAAGGGAAATAACATAAATGAGATTTAACCGGTGCCGACGGCGCTTTTTTAGCAATGGAAACAAAGGGACAGCCTATATCAAGTTGGTATTTTCATGCCTATATTGTAATAACACAAAACCAAAATAGAACAATGGTTCCTGGAATAAAAAGCCTGTCCTTTATCCTCGCCCGTAGCTTTGCTTTACTTAGGACGGAACTTCCCAGGGATGGGAAGTTAAATAGCTCGTGATTCAGGTTACCATTTATGCCCAAAATATAATATCGCGACATGCCAGGATTGTTTGGTAAGAAGGGATATGATATATTCTATGTAAGATAATCTTACAGGAGCGTGTTATAAATGCGTGACCATTATATCGCCCGGGTAACCACAAAGGGTCAGGTAACGGTACCGTTGGAATTGAGGAAATCCATGAATATTAAAGAAGGTGATTATATCCTTTTTGAAAAAAAAGGCTCCCGCCTGGAGATAAAGAAAATGATACCATCAAATAATTTTGATGATTTTGCCAGACCGATCAGAGAAAGATTTAAAAAAGAGGGCATAACCATCAACGACGTTGAGGAAGCAATCAAATGGGCACGGGATGCAAAAAGGAAATGAGGATAACCATTGATACCAATATTCTTATTTCAGCCCTTGGATGGGACGGTCCGGAAGCTGCTATAATTGAAATGGTTTTGGAGGCAAGGCTGGAACTTTGCTTATCGGCTCATATACTAAGCGAATTTTACAGAGTGACCCAATATCCCAAATTCAAGTTTACGAACCAGGAAGTCGATGGTTTTGTTGGTCGCCTATTACCTGTAACGGCCTTTGTGACGCCAACACAAGCAATTGATGTCATTACATCCGACCCTGACGATAATGAGATACTTGAATGCGCTGTCGCCGGCGGATCTGATTATATAATTTCAGGCGATAAGCATTTGTTGGAATTAGGTGAGTACAAGGGAATAGGCATCTTGAAAGCCGCTAATTTTCTGCGTCTGTTGGTCAACGATAAATCAAATGCTTCAACTTAGACTAACACAACAAGACCAGCCATAATATAGTTTAATTCCAATTACAATATAACTATACTCTTGATTTGCGTTTAAAAATAATGCTATAGCAATAAACAATAACAAATTATTATTGTTTTTACCTTAAAGCTTCTCACAATGAAAATAGAAACCGCACTTTGCGGGGAATTCCCCGGCTGATGACACCAAGCCCCTTGCGCGGCGTCCGGTCCGTCAAGCCGGCGCTTTGTTGATTTTCCAGCCCCTTGCTTTCTGCCGCCGCCGCCAGAAGTCGTGATAAAGACCTTCTTCTTCAACCAGCTTTTGGTGCGCGCCTTTTTGAATAATTTTGCCGGCGTCAATAACCAAAATTTGGTCGGCGTTTTTGATGGTGGACAACTTATGGGCAATCACCACCAGAGTTTTATCCTTGACCAACTCGTTGATGGCCAGTTGGATGTGCTCTTCGTTGTCCGGGTCCACACTGGCCGTGGCTTCGTCCAGGAGGATGATGGGGGCGTCTTTTAGAATGGCCCTGGCAATGGAAATGCGCTGTTTTTCACCACCCGACAATGAGGAACCCCCTTCCTCCACCACCGTATCATAGCCATTTTCAAGGTCCATGATAAAATCGTGGCACCGTGCCTTTTTTGCTGCGGCAATCACTTCTTCCAGGCTGGCGTCGGGCTTGCCGAATTTAATATTGTTTAATACCGTGTCATTAAATAAATATACTTTTTGAAAGACCATGCTGATATTTTTCAGCAAGCTGTCACAACTCATTTCTTTTACATTGACTCCCCCCACCAGCACCTCTCCCTTTTGCGCATCCCAAAACCTGGCAATGAGATTGGCGACGGTGGTTTTGCCGCAACCGGATTTGCCCACCAGGGCCGTCATGCTGCGCTCCGGTATTTTAAAACTAATCTGGCGCAATACTTCATTTTGCTCGTAAGCGAAGGAGACATCTTTAAACTCAATATCAAACCGCTGGAGCGCCACATCCCGGCCGTTTTCGTCGATAATTTCCACGTTGTTGATGGCGTCGTAGCGATCAAGGCCGGCCTTCATAATCCGCACCTTGACGCTGGCCGCACCCAGTGCTTTGAAGGGAAGGAAAAATTCAAAGATAAAGATCACTATCACCAGCATAAAGGAAAGATCCAAAGTTTTATTGAGAGCAAAATATGAGGCCGCCAATATGGTTAATGTAATGCCGAAGGTAAAGCAGTTAAAAAAAAGCAGCAGGGGCGGGATAAACTTTTTTTCAAAATCAAGTGACACGTCGCGGGTGGTTTTAAACTCATCATTGATTTTTTGGGCCCGCTCGCCCACCATATTGAATGATTTAATTACCGCCATGCCTTGCACGTACTCTAAAACGGCGCCGATTAATTTGGACTGGGTTTCCTGCCGGAGCCCGGAGTGATATTCAGCCACCTTCTCCAGACTTTTAAGGGCGAAAGTAGCCAAGATGACGGCGATGATGGAAATAAGCCCCAGCCTGTAATCTAATAAAGAGAGCAAGACCACGCTGATAACGGTGCTTAAATAAGCGTTGACAACAATGGAAAGGGTTTGCATGGAAAATCTCTCTATAAATTCCATGTCGGAGGTGACCACCGCGGTGATGTTGCCCAAGTTCCCCTCTGAAAAATACCCCATGGGAAATCTCTTTAACTTGTCTCCGATGGTCATTCTTTCTCTGGCAAATATTTGGTACCCGGTGCCGCTTTGCAAACCGTCGGCCAACCTTTTGGCCACCGCTCTTAAAACCACGCTGGCGACGATTGCCACCCCCACAATCCAGGCATCGGCCGATGTGGCGCTGTTGGATACCATTTTAATCAACATATAAAGGACCAAGACAAAGGGAACTTTGGCCAATATCCCTTCCAAAAAGCTGATGGCAAAGGCTATTTTAATTTTGGCTGCGTATTCCCCCGCCAGATCTAAAACTCTTTTTACAATGCTAAGCATATTCCGCCCCCCTGACAGTTAGATCCCAGTTAATGGTTCTCTGATGGGAATCCCAAAGCGATTGGTAGATATCGGATTGGGCCAGGAGCTCGGTGTGGCGGCCTTGCGCCCGCAAGTGGCCCAGCTCCAGCAAAATGATATTGTCGGCTTCCACAATGGTTGACAGTCTATGGGCAATGACCAAAAGTGTCTTGCCCACCACCAGTTTGTTGATGGCCTCCTGGATTTTATCCTCGTTTTCCGGGTCTGCAAAAGCGGTGGCTTCATCCAAAACAACAATGGGGGCATTTTTTAAGATGGCCCTGGCGATGGTGATTCTTTGCTTTTCTCCGCCGGAAAGTTTGTCCCCGGCTTCCCCGGCGTTTGTCCCGTAACCATTGGACAGGTTCACAATAAAATCATGGCACGTGGCCAATTTGGCCGCGGCGACGACCTCTTCGTCGGTGGCGTCGGGCTTGCCCACCCGAATGTTGTCCATGATGGAGGCGTTAAAGAGGAAGGTGTCCTGGGAAACGTAACTGATCAAGCCCATTAGCCTGGCGGTGGACATTTCGTTGATATTTACGCCCCCGATGGTGATTTCCCCCCGCTGAACATCCCAAAAATGGACCAGCAGTTTGGCCAGGGTGCTCTTGCCGCTTCCCGAGGCGCCGACAATTGCCGTCACCGTATTTTCTTTGGCGCAGAAAGATATGTCGTTGATGACGTCTTTTTTATCGTAAGCGAAGGTGACATTTTTAAAGGCGACACTATAATTTTCCGGGTCGATTCCCCGATCGGCCACTTTTAACTCCTCACTGTCAAAACTCTTTTCCAGTTCCTCTATTTTGTATTTTAAATTAGGTATTAATGGAATAAATTCAATCAGTTTAATTAAAGGCGGGCCGGCGCTCAAGGCTAACAGCAGGGCGAAAATAAAGGTGGACAGGGCCAGGGTGCCGTTAACAAACAACACTGTGCCCACGGGCAGCAGGAGCAGAATGGTGCAGGGCAGAACCGCTGTATACATGGCCATATAGGTCCATGATTCCTTGTACCACGCTAAAGTAAATTTTTTATAGTTTTCCACCGCCGACACATATTTGGCGTAGGAACTGGTTGTCTGGTTAAACATTTTAATCACCTCCATGCCGGAGATGTACTCCACGATGGTGTCATTCATCTTGCGTGATGATTGGTAATACCGGTCCATCTTTTTCAGTCCGGTTTTCATCATGAAGGTTATGGCCAGCATCCCGAAGGGAATGGAAGCCATGGCCAGCAGGGCCAGCCGCCAGTCTATCATAAACAGGATTAAATAGGTTAACACCGGCCCGATTACATAAGGTATGCCTTCAGGCAACATATGGGCCAGTAATAACTCAATGCTGTCAATGTCATCCACAAAATTCTTTTTGTAACCGCCTGTTCCTTTGGCGTTGATATTACCCAGGGGCATCTTGGTCAGCTTGCGGGCAAATTCTATCCGCATGCCCATTAAAATGTCAAAAGCCGCTTCATGCGAGGCGTCCAAGCCCCTGAGGAGCAAATATGACTGCAGCCATAAACAAAGCCCAATTCCGGCGGTCGTTAGCAACAGGTAATAAATTGTGACGGCTTGCCCCTCTTCCACAAATTTGATGATTATGTCATAGACAATGAGATAGGGGAGTATCCCGGCTATCACACTGCTTAAAATAAGGAAAGTGGCTAAAAATATTTTGCTTTTATACTCGTGCGCATAGCTAAAGATTTTTTTAAAAGCGCTCATTTGGGGAAATCCTCCTGGCGTACCCGGGGCCGGAGCTTATGAACCCCAACCCCGGGTTTGGTTTTTTACTCCAACTTGATTGCTGCTATGTCAATGTGGGACGGTTGACCATAAAATTGGTAGCCGGCAATTTTTTCAGCATTGAACACCGCTAATTCCTTGGTGTAGGAAATGGGGACCAGAGCCATATTTTCGTGTATTTCCCCCAATATAAAATCGTAGGTGTGCCGGATTTCTTCTTCATCCACTATGGCCGGCAATGTCGCTATAATTTCATCTGCGTTATTTAGGTGGGCCAACCCTTGAACCACGGTATAATCAGCCTCCAAAGCGGAATTCATGTTGTTGACGGTTATATAGGGATCATAGGGAATGCCGTATGTTTCTGTATAGACAAGATCGTAATTCCCCTTGTTTGATTCGGCCATGTGCGCCATGAAATCAATTCCTGTGGTTTTTATATCCATCCCTATGGCCTGGAAAAACGAGGACAAGGTTAGCACCAGTTCTTCGGCCGATGTCCGGTTGGTGACATAAAGCATCTCGCCGGCCAGTTTTTGGCCGTCTTTTTCCCGGACCCCGTCTCCATCCGCATCATGCCAACCCGCTTCGGCCAGGATTTTTTTAGCCTTGTCCGCATTGTATTCGTAAGGTTCCAACGCCACGTCACAATAGGGCAGGGACGGGCTTAAAAATGTGTCGGCGCTGGTTTCAATATCGTAAAACAGGTTGGCGCATATTTTTTCTTTGTCGATGGCGTGATTGACGGCCAGCCTGACATTCTTGTCGTTAAATGGCGCTTGGGCTAAATTCAAACCGATAAATCTGGTCTTGACATTTTCAGTTGAAATCAAGGTTCTATAATTGGGATCCTGCTTGAATTCGTTAAACCCGTCATAGGAGATGCGATGCGCGCCAAAGATCATGTCGATCTCACCGCTTCTTAAGGCCAAAGCCTTGGCTTGATTATCGGGAATCACTTTAATATGGAACACATCCACATCCGGTTCTTCTCCCCAGTAGTGCGGGTTTTTAGTAAAGGTATAGACGCTGTCGGTATGCCGGCCCTCATATTTGTACGGTCCCGTCCCCAAAGTGGCATTGGCCAGCTTTGCGGCTAAAGTGCCGTCCTCGTTAAAAGCTTGCGCCGACATCATGCCCAGCGGATTCGGTTTTGTCAAGTCCTGCAACGCGCCGTAATATGGTTTGGTTAAATGCACTTCCACCGTGTGTTCGTCAATAACTTTGATTTCATTAAAAAGTGTGGTGACAAAGGCATTGGATTCTTTAAAATTGCCCAGTAGCTCGGGGATCATTTCCAGGTTTTTTTTCACTACGGCGGCGTTGAAGTCGGTTCCGTCGGAGAATTTTACTCCTTTCCTGAGATTGAATGTATACACCAATCTATCCTCCGAAATGCTCCATGTTTCGGCCAGGCCGGGAACTATTCGGCCTGCTTCATAGTTGACCAGGGTTTCATAAAAATTAATCAAATAATGAGTCAATCCATAATTGGTGCTGTTGCCAGGGGTTAAAACCGGATAAAACAGCTCAAAGTCCCAACTTTCGCATAGCGTAATTTCTTTAGTTTTTTTCTCGGCGGGATCATCATCCGCCGCTGTGTTTGGCGAGCAGCCCACGGTTAATGTCAGGAGCATGAGCGCCGCCGCCATTATTAACAATCTTTGCACCGTCGTTATTTCTCCTTTCTTCGCTGCATAGCAAGGCGCGCCGCTTTGTTGGGTTTACTTTAACTTTATTCCGGCCACGTCAAGGCTGGATGGTTGACCGTTAAACCGGTAGTCGGCAATTTTTTCAGCGTCAAAAACCACCAATTCTTTCATGTAGGAAATGGGGACAAAAGCGATATGCCGGTGGATCTCATGCAACAGATAAGCGTAGGTATTTTGGATTTCCTGCCGGTCAATCATGGTGTTTAATTCCATTATGATGTGGTCGCCGTCCGCCAGGTGAGCCGGTCCCTGAACCATAATATTATCAACCTGAAGTTCGGAATTCATGTTGCTGATAGATGTAAAGGGTACAACGGGAATTTCATAAGTTGTGGCATAGGTTATAGAAAAGTTTCCCTGCTGTGTTTGTGCATACCAGGCCATTATATCCAGTCCGTTTTCCTGCATATCGAACCCCAGTTTTTTTAAAGCCGAGGATATGGTCAGTACCAAATCGGTGTCGGGTCCCAAATTGCTGGCATAAAGAATCTCGCCGGCTAATTTTTGACCGTCTTTTTCCCTGATCCCGTCTCCATCCGTATCATGCCAGCCCGCTTCTTCGAGAATTTTTTTGGCTCTTTCCGGGTCATGTTGATAGGGCTCCACCGCTACGTCACAATAGGGCAGGGTTCTGTTAAAAAGCGTGTCGGCTTTGTTCTCAATTCCGTAAAACAAATTATTACAAATGCTTTCTTTGTCCAGGGCATGACTCACCGCTAATCTTACCTGCCTGTCATCAAAGGGCGCTTTGGCCACATTAAACGCTATAAATCTGGTTCTGCCGTTTGGGCCGGATGCTTTGGCGCCATATTTTTTATTTGCCGCTATTTCTTTATAACTATCATAGGATATTTTAGAAGAGCCAAGGATCAGATCAATCTCCCCGCTTCTTAAAGCCAGGGCTTTGGCTTGATTATCCGGTATAACCTTGACATGGAACTGATCAACCTCAGGCTCTTTCCCGTGGTAGTGTGGATTTTTTATAAAAGTAAAACTGCCGTCATTGCTTGGGCCGGCGCACATATAAGGGCCGGTGCCCATAGTGGAGGTTAATAACCGTTCCGATAAAGTGCCGTCTTCGTTAAAAGCATGCGCCGACATCATCCCCAGCGGATTTAATTTGGTAAAATCCTGTAACGCGCCGTAATAGGGTGAGGTTAAATGCATCTCGACGGTATACGGATCAATCACTTTAATTTCTTTAAACAGCGGCGTAACCGGAGCTAAAGCGCCGTCGTATTCCCCGGAAATTACCGGGATCATTTCCAAATTCTTTTTTACCACATCGGCATTAAAATCTGAGCCGTCGGAAAACTTTACCCCTCTTTTGAGTTTAAAGGTATAGACCAGTCCATCCGCTGAAATGCTCCATGATTCCGCCAGTCCGGGTACTATTTGCCCATCTTCGTAATTGACCAGGGTTTCATAAAAATTAACCAAGTAAAAAAATGGGCCAAGATTATTGCTGTTCTCGGGTGTTAAAACCGTGTAAAAATGTTCAAACTTCCAGTTTTCACAGAGAGTAACGGCCTTGACAGGCTCATTTCCAGCGTTCTTACCGGTGGCGACTTCGGTATCCGGCGAGCAGCCCACGGTTAATGTCAGAAACGTGAGCGCAGCCGTCGCCATTATTAACAATCTTTGCACCGTCGTTATTTCTCCTTTCTTGGCCGGTTATTTATGCAAATCGTAAAGATTATAGTAATGCCTGGCGGTATTCGGGGGTTCTTGGCGGCAGAGAATTTATCAACAGTTTGGAATAATCATGTTTAAACTCTTCAAGAGTGCTTATATTTTCAATCCGTTCCAGAATCCGCCCGTCTTTCATCACCATTATATTTCTTGCCATATACAGGGCCACGTCAATGTCATGGGTAATAAAGAGATAGGCGCTCCGTATCTCATCCCGCAATCTTAATAACAAATCCAATATTTTTTTTCTCACTGTCACGTCAAGACCGCTGACGGCTTCGTCAAAGATAATAAACCTGGGCTTGACGCTAATGGCCCTGGCTATGGATACGCGCTTTTGTTGCCCGCCGCTGAGTTCATGGGGCAGCCTGCCGAGGATCTCCGGCGGTAGTTCCACCATGTTAGTTAAAGTCTCTATCCTTTGTTTTTCTTCATTTTTAGTCATTTTATAGAAGTTGCGCATTGGTTCCGCTATGCTGTCGTAAATCTTCACCTTGGGGTCCAGGGAGCTTTGCCCGTCCTGCATAACCATCTGCCAGCGGGCTCTTTTATTTCTCAACTCTCTTTTGCTCATTTGAGCCAGATTCACCCCGTCAATTTTTATTACTCCACTGGTTGGTTTTTCCAGATACATGAGCAAGCGGGCCAAAGTGCTTTTCCCGCTGCCGCTTTCTCCCACCAGGGAATAGCTTTGATTTTCTTCCAGGCTGAATGAAACGTTGTCCACCGCTTTAACCACCGCTTTTCGCCCTTGGGGGTCCCTAAAAATATATTGTTTGAACAGGTTTTCCACATTAAGCATAACCCACCTCATGCGCCAGGAACCTGGCCCTCAGCAGTTCCTTGGTGTACTCGGTCCGGGGGTTGTAAAACACTTGGTGGACCGTGCCGCTTTCGATAATTTGGCCGTCTTTCATTACCAGCACGTCGTCGGCAAGCTTGGCCAGCACGCCAAAGTCGTGGGTTATCACCAATAAGCCAATGCCACTGTCGCGCATTTTTTGGCATTCGTTCAGGATGATGGCCTGGTTGTTAACGTCGAGGGCCGTTGTGGCCTCGTCGGCTATAATGACGGCGGGCTTGAGCATCAAGGCTATGGCGATCATAACCCGCTGCAACATGCCGCCGCTTAATGTGTGGGGATGGCTGTTCATAATCCCGGCGGCCCGGTTGAGATTCATCTTGTCCAGGGCCGCGAGGCCCATGGCGTAGGCCTGCTTTTTGGATAAAGGCGTGTGCGCCCGGATGGTATCAACCATGTGTCGGCCTATTTTCATCATCGGGTCAAAAGCGGTCATGGGGTTTTGCATAATCATGGAGATATCTTTGCCCATCACGTTTCGGCTTTGTTTTTCACTCATGCCCAGGATATCGGCGCCCATCAACTCCACTTTGCCGCTTATCGCGAATACTTTTTCATTGAGGAGTTTCATCATGGACTTACAGGTCAATGTTTTGCCGCTGCCGCTTTCGCCGATGATACCCAGCACTTTGCCTTTCCCCACGGCAAAGGAGACATCCCGGACAAGGTGCTTTTGGTTTTTTAATAATTTTATGTTTAGGTTTTTGACTTCCAAAATATTATGCATGGCTTACGCTTCCTCCGGTGAGATAATATCCCTCAACGCTTCCCCAAACAGGTTAAACCCGGCCGCGGTGAATAAAATGCAGACGCCCGGATAGACCAGCAGTGAGGGGTGAGAGTATAGATACGCCGGGCCGCTGCTGAGCATGGCCCCCCATTCCGGCACACCCGCTTCTATCCCCAGGCCGAGAAAGGAAAATCCCGAAATCATCAGCATCATGCCGGCTATGCCGGTGCTGAAATACACCACCATCGCCGGCAATATATTGGGAATAATGTGCCGGGTTATTATTTGGGCGTCGGTGCAGCCGGCTATTTTGGCGGCGGTGATGTATCCTTTCTGTTTTTCCAAAAGCACGTAGCTCCTGACTATTTTGGCAAACCACACCCACATGGAAAAAACAACGGCCACCATAATGTTTAAAATGCCCTGGCCCAGCGCGCCAACCAAAGATAAAACCACCAACAGGGGCGGGAAGGACATAAATATGTCGCAGATGACCGAGAAGGCCCGGTCCAATCGGCCCCCCACATAGGCCGGTATGGTGCCGATTAAGACACTAATCACGGCCAGAATAAAGAGGACCGGAACAGAGATGCCCAGGGAGTACCTGGCTCCGTAGACCAGCCTGGAGAATACGCACCGGCCCAACTGGTCCGTCCCCAAGGGATATCCCGCGCCGGCCTGGATAAATTTATTGGCCGGGTTGATTTCCTCCGGATTATTGACCGCGATAAAAGGAGCGAAAATGGCAATGCCCGCTGTGGTGGCGATCATCAGCAGCCCCAGCAGGGCTTGTTTATTGGTTAGTATTTTGCCGGTGATTAAAATTCCCCCTTTTCAGTCAGCATTTTGGGGTTGAGCCACCCGTTCAATACATCGGCCAGCAAATTACAGAAAACAAAGATCACCGCGATGACTAAAACACAGCCGTTTATTGTGGGCAGGTCCCTGCCGATGATGGCATGGACCAAATGGCTGCCGATTCCCGGCCAGGAAAAGACAATCTCCACAATGGCGCTTCCCGCTATCATGTACCCCAAATATTGACAAAATACCGTGATCATCGGGGGCAGGGAATTTTTTAGCACGTGACTCCAGATAATATTGGTTTTGGAGATGCCCCTTGCCTTGGCGTAGGTCACAAAATCCATGTTCATATTGGCCAGTATGGTGGCCCTCAGCAGCCTGATGGAGGAGCATGCCATGGGTATGGCCAGGGTAAAAGAAGGCAAGATTAAGCTTTTTAAATTGCCGTAATCCGCCACTGAAAAAATGGGCAGCATTACGGCCAGGATAACCAGCAAAATAAAACCCAGCCAGAAATTGGGCATGGAGAGGCCAAGAATAGTTACCATTCTCAATGCATGATCAAAAAAACTGTCTTTACTAATGGCCGATAATATGCTCAGCGGCAAAGTTATAATAACAATCCACAGCAAAGCCAGCCCCACGATTGACAGGGTGGCCGGCATTTTTTGTGCTATATCCGCGCTGACGGGATTTCTAGTCAGGAGCGAGATGCCCAGATCACCTTTGACGGCGCCTCCCAGCCAATGGAAATATTGTTGGTACACGGGTAAATTTAGCCCCATCATTTCTCTTATTTCCTCTATTTGCGCCGGTGTGGGATTTAACAGGCTGCGTCTGGCGAAGGCCTCGGCCGGGTCCACAGTGGCTATGTTGGCCAATATAAAGGAAAGAATGGATACCCCGGCTAAAACTATTACTAAGCTCAGGAGCCTGTTTCTGATATATATAAGCAAACTGCCCGACCTCCTGCTGAATATCCAAACCGGCTTGGAGCCAACTAGTTGTTTTTTAAAAAATATTGGTTGGGGTGGATGCTGTTTTTTGCCGAATAATACGAAGGGCGCTAGGCCGGAATATAAAAATAAGTTTCCAAAAGCGCCTGCTCCGGGGAAGCGAATGAGTGCTGGTCTTGAATAATAAAAGTTGCCGGTGAGCGATATTGATAATCATTGTCGTGTTGATATAAGTAATATAACTTATTTTAATTACCATATCAATACCAAAGTATATTTGCTGCAAATATTAACGCATATTGGACAAAATGTGTTTTAAGTTATAAATGAAGGATTTCACTATATTGAGGTAGAATTTTCCCGTAAAGGGACTTATTAAGATTTATGCGGCGCACCTATCTGGGAGCGGGCAGGTGTTGTGATTTGTTTGCCATGGAAAGACGGCATCAGTTGGTGTTAATTATTGTTGCCGCGCTGATACTGTTCGGGGCCGGTCACAAGTACGCCCAGGTTAAAGCCGTGGAGCAGGCGCGGAGCCAAAACCCGCTGGTGGACATTGATGAAGGCCCGAAAAGCGCTGCGGATCAAGCCGGGGAGCAAATGGATGCCGGGGACGGGGAAAACCGAAAGCCGGTCGAGGTGGTCGTGCACGTGGCCGGAGAAGTGGAGCGCCCCGGAGTTTACCGGCTGCCTCCGGGCTCCCGGGTGGTTGACGCCGTTCAGATGGCCGGTCCCACGGAAAATTCCGCCCTGGACCACCTGAATTTGGCAGCTCCGCTGCATGACGGAAGCCGGATTTTGGTCCTTAACTTTAATATGGATCATATTAATAGCCCGGCGGACCGTACCGGCGCCGCCGGGGCCATTGGCGGTCCACAGCCGTCGCCGCCGGCGGGCCTGAGCGGCGCCACAGGATTGATTAACATCAACACCGCCGGGCAGGCCGAGCTTGAGAAGCTGCCGGGCATCGGTCCGGCCCTGGCCGGTCGGATTATCGAACACCGGTCCAAGCACGGTCGGTTTCTCTCCCCGGAAGATTTGATGAGTGTGTCCGGTATCGGTGATAAGAAGCTTGAGCAGGTCAGGGACCTGATATGTGTTCATTAAATCGGTCGGGTTAAAAGCGGGTATGCTAATAAAGCGCGGGCAAACTCCAGTAAACTGCTGCGGCAGATGTTACCGGATTTTTTTGTGCTTTGGGAAAGTATACCTTGCCGTATATATGGCGAGGAAAAGCGCGCGTTCCAGGGAACTGAATGAGCGCGCTTTTTTTATGGCGTGAAAATGTCGTCCAGTTAACTTTTTTTTGTCGCCGGAATGACGCTTAACTTGTCATTGTGCTGACAGCAACAAAACCAAAAGTTTAGTATTTTTATTATAACAATAAGTTATTTTCAACATAACCGGAGATTATAGGCCCAGCTCCGGCGCTGTTTGTTTTTGACAGCGACACCGGAGGGTTGACGTGACGATAATTTATTTGGGGGGATTTTGCTGATGCTGATTAACGTCAAAGAGTTGGCTGAAAAAGGAAAATTGACTTACCCGGAAATGGCCGACGCCATGGAGTATCTTTACAAGCTCGATTACCATCCGGTGGCGGTGAAGTTTTTTTGGGACCGGGAGGAGTATGAAAGCTTCCCGGCTGAAAAAATTCCCGGACCAAAAATGACGGTTTGCCAAATTGCCCTGGCGCCTCGCATGAACCAATTTATTGTCAAGTTCGACGCAGATAGCATTTTGTGCGGCAACGCCAAAACCTGTCTGGGTTTCCGGGCCGCCAGCGACGAGGAAGTTGAAGGACACGTGAAATACACCGCCGACTGGGATTGGGCCAAGGAATGTTTGTTGGCCAAACCCATGCTTCCCTTGGGTGAACTTAAAGGGTTCGCCATGGCGCCGCTGGGCAGGGCCACTTTTGACCCCGATGTGGTATTCATGGTGGTCAACCCGCTGCAAGCTTACCATATTTTAAATGATTATATAGGGGGGACCAAGGCCAGCCCCACCTTGCAGTTCAATCATACAATCAATTCGGCGGTTTGCGGCGGCATGGCTTGGACATACAATGAGCAGAAACCGAATATGAACACCATGTGCGCCGGCAGCTATACTTCCGGCAAGACCGAAAAGGGGGAAGTAAACCTATACATCCCCGGCAAGGATATCGGGGCCGTGGCCGCGCAACTGGTGCTACGCGCCGCCAAGTACGGCGGGGCTTCCATGTTGGGGTCCCCCGGGCAGGAGTGGCCCGGCCTGCATGTGTGTAAAAAGTGCCCGATGGTTAAATTTAAAGAAGCCCAATAACATATCATAAAAAGATTATCAAAAAGCGCGGGCCGGCAATTCCCCTTGGACACGGTAAAATTATGCCCGCGCTTTTGACGTGGGAAAAAATAAACATTATCTCTATCTCTGGGCAAGAAAAATAACGCAAATAATACAATTTCTTGTGAGAATAAAAAATTTTGCCCCTTATTGCATTTTGACCATGAATATGGATGTCATTATCATGTCATTAATAAAAAATAAGGAACAGCGTCGCCAAGCCTTTGGCGCCCCGTTGAATTTGGAGGTTTAACCCATGAGTGAGCAAAACGCTTGGGAGAAGACCCTTTGCGGCCTAAGTAGCTGTTTAAAAGGCGGTGAAACCGAGGATATATCCTTTGCGCCCCTGGCCGATTGGCTGCTTGGTCCGGTACGCATGGCCCTGCTGGAAACGCACCTTGATTTACAGGTGGCCGACGTTTTGGCGGAAACTGGTGATCCCAAGGCCATTGCCGCACAATTGGGAGTTGATCCGGGCAACCTTGGTTTTTTTCTTGACGCTCTCGTGACCATTGGGTTGGCCACCAAGTCCGACGGTCATTACGCTAATTCTCCTCTGGCCGCAAAATATCTACGCCGGGACAGCGAAACTTACCTGGGCGGGTTAATCCGTCATCTCCAGGGTATGCAGCATCGCAACTTACCAAAACTGAAGGAATTGCTTATCTCCGGCCCTCCACCCGTGCGGGAGGAGCACCGGCTGGACGACCCGCTCCATTGGAAACGCTCGGCCAAGGACCTGGCTTGCTACCAAAAGGCCGGCATCGCCCGGCTCGCCGCCGAACTTGTCGCCTCTCTGCCCGAATGGCCGGCATTGCGACATATGCTGGATCTGGGCGGCGGCCCTGGCGTCATCGGCCTTTTCATTGTCCAGCGTCACCCTTCGATGACCGGGGCGCTTTGCGACCTGCCGCCGGTTGTCGAGGTGGCTCGCGAGGAAATCGCGGCCAGCGGTATGGCCCATCGCATGACTCTGTACCCCGGCAATTACAACGAAATACCCTTCGGGTCGGGTTACGATCTCATCTGGGCCAGCCACACGCTGTACTTTGCCAAAGACCTCCGGGCATTGATGGGCAAACTGCTGGACGCGCTCCAACCCGGCGGTATTTTTATCAGTTTCCACGAAGGTTTAACCCACGAGCGCACCCAGCCGCCCCCTTATGTCCTGTCCCGGCTGTCCCTGGCCCTGGAAGGGCAGGACACGACCTTCCAGGCGGGACAAATTGCCGAAGCTGCTCTGGCCGCCGGTTTTGCGGAACTGGAAACCAGAGCCGTGGACACCCCCATGGGCCAAGTCCGGGTGGACATACTACGCAAAGCGGGCAGCCTGAAGGGGAGATGCCCGTGACCCGCCGGCCTTTTTACTCAGACCAACTTGACAAAACCGAATAAGGCAGTGAGTGGTAAACCAAAGATAGCTTGAATGTTTTCGAGGTAAAAAGTGTCAAAAAGCGCGCGCAGCAGGAAACTGAATGAGCGCGCTTTTTCTATTTTGTTATTTTTTGCAATTTCATAGTATAATTTTTTTAAATATTGCCTGCGAGCGTTTAACCTTATTGACCAACCGGTTGGCCAAGGTGGAAGGACCATGACCCGGACTCTGCTTGCGGTTACAATTTGTTTCATTTTTGGTGTTTTAGCCAACAGTTTGCTTAATGTAAGCTTTAATGTGCTGATTTACCTGACTTCGGCATTTTTTTTGTTTGCCCTGGCCGGTTATGTTCTGTTCCGGAAAGAAACCGCCGGGGTTATTTTAGTGCTGTTCGGGCTTTTGGGCTGGCTTGTGGCCGGGCTGGAATTTGCCGGCATGGAACAAGGGCCGGCTCGTTTTTCCGGCCATTACGTGACACTGGAAGGAACCGTGACTCAAGAACCCCGCCAATTAACCGGGGAAGAAGTGGTTTATGTTTTGGCGGCGGAGGCCGTTTACCCGGGGGAGCAAAGAGTGAATACCACAGGTCTGGTGCAGGTCAAGGTAAAGGGCGGCGGGCCTGTTTACGGATACGGCGACCGGCTGCGGGTCGGCGGTTTTATTTATCTGCCCCGAGAACCGGGTAATTTTGGGGCTTTCAATTATCGGGCGTACCTGGAACGCCGCGGGATCAAATGTCTGATGACGGTAAAGGGACCCGAATATGTGCGGCTGCTGGCCGGCGGCGGGGGTAACCCTCTGGTCCGCACAGCCCTGCGCTGCAAAAGAGAACTGACCCGGGTGGCCGGTGACACCTTGGATGAGCGACAGGCGGCGGTATTAAGCGGCATGCTGTTCGGCAGCAGGGATATGATAGATCGCTCCACCAGCGATTTGTTTGCCCAGACCGGGGTTGCCCACGTGCTTTGCGCCAGCGGGCTGCATGTGGGCTTCGTGCTGGCCGGTATGCTGCTGGTCGCCGGCGCGCTGGGTTTAACCAAGCGTGAACTGCCCTTTGTGGCGTTGCCGGTGCTGATATTTTACGCGGTTATGACCGGTATGGGCCCGGCGGTGATCAGGGCGAGTATCATGGCTTTGGTTGTGCTGTGGGCGGTCCGGCTGGGCAGGGAGAGGGACTGGCCCACCGCCCTGGCTCTGGCGGCGTCCGGCATATTATTATTTAAACCGCATTTGCTTTTTGAAATAGGTTTTCAACTATCCTTCGCCGCCACCTGGGGCATCCTCTACCTGGGACCGCCGCTGGGCGGCTTGTTGTTTGTGAGGTGGTCGCTGCCCCGGTGGTTGGGCCTTCCCCTGCAGGTGACCCTGGCTGCCCAGCTTGGCACCCTGCCGCTGCTGGTATATTACTTCAACCTGCTCACGCCGGTGGCGCCGCTGGCCAATTTGCTGCTGGTGCCCATGGTGGGGTTGATTATGATGACGGGTTTTGTCGGGTGCGTAACCGGGCTGTTTTTTATGCCCGGCGCTGAACTGGCGCATGTCGGCACCGGGCTGCTCATCGACATGTTCCTGGGTTTGGCCGATGTCCTCGGTTCCATTCCCTGGGGGGCGACTTATGCGGCCACCCCGCCTTGGCCGGTGGTGTTATTGTGGTACGCCGGCCTGTTTTTTGTTGTGGAAACGGTCCGGGGACGGATTAATCCGGGTGTAAGCCAAAAAGTGCTCAGGGTCGTGCCAATGGCGGCCGCGGCGCTGATGGCCCTTTTGATTTTATGGCCTTGGGGCGACGCCGGCGGCCGCATGCAGGTGCACTTTTTGGACGTGGGGCAGGGTGACAGCATACTGGTGCGTTTCCCCGGCGGCGGGACCATGCTGGTGGATGCCGGCGGATGGCCGGGCGGGCCGGAGGAAAACCGGCTGCCCGGGGACCTGGTGGTGGTTCCCTACCTGCATCGCCTGGGGATAAACAGCCTGGACGCCCTTGTGGTAACCCATGGTCACGAAGACCACGCCGGCGGAGTGCCGGCGGTGGTGGAAAAGCTGGCCGTCAAGACGGTGATATTGTCCTGTGCCGGGGAATACCGGGAATTGCCCGCCTTTTTAAAAGAATTGCAGGTACCTGTGCACCGGGCCGGAGCCGGGCAAGCGCTGCGGCTCGACGACAGGGTGGACGTGCTGGTGCTGCATCCCGGCAGGCATAGTTCCGGCGCCGGCGGGGATAATCAAAACGACGCTTCACTGGTTTTACGCCTGGAATACGGGGATATTTCCTTCTTGTTGACCGGGGATATAGAGGAGCCGGCCCAGAAGGAACTGCTGGCCGGCGGGGCCGAGCTGCGCTCAAACTTGTTGAAGGTGCCGCACCATGGCAGCCGCTTTTTCAAATCCGGTTTTTTTGAAACTGTGTCCCCGGAAGTGGCCGTCATCCAGGTGGGCGACAACAACCGGTTCGGCCATCCCGCGCCGGAAACTTTGGCCGCGCTGCGCGCCTTGGGCGCCCGGGTGCTCAGCACGGACAGGGACGGGGCGGTGCTGGTCGTCACCGACGGGGAAGAGTTGACCGTGCGGACGGCAAAAAATGCTCCCATTGGGATAGCGCATTAAAAATGACCCGGCGCGGGCAAAATAACCCGAAAAGGGCTGACGGAGGTTATTTAATGTACGATACCGTTATTGTGGGCATGGGTCCGGCGGGCATGACGGCGGCGGTCTACGCGGCGCGCAAAAAGATGGATACGCTGTTGGTGGGCAAAGAGTACGGGGGCCAGGTGGCCTGGACCTCGGAAGTGGAAAATTACATGGGTTTTCAAATGATCAGCGGGCCGGGACTGATGGATAAGTTTGAAGAACAAGTCAAGCTTTACCCGGTGACAAGAAAAAACTCGGAAGTTATCCGGGTGAACAGGGAGGGCGACCACTTCGTGGTTCGCTGCCATGACGGGGAAGAATTCAGGTGCCGCACAGTTATTTATGCCGCTGGTAAAAATCCTCGGCGCCTTGATATTCCCGGTGAACAAAAATTTACCGGCCGGGGCGTCAGTTACTGCTCCATTTGTGACGCGCCTTTTTTTGAGGGCAAGCCGGTGGCGGTTGTCGGCGGCGGCAACTCGGCCCTGGAAGCGGTGATTGACCTGCTCAAGGTGGCCTCCCGTGTTTACGTGGTTTCCATCCGGGACTTGACTGCTGACCCATTTTTGGCGGACAAGGTACAAAATGACGAAAAATTGACGATTCTTAAGGGTTACCAGGCGTTGTCCATCAATGGGGCGGACATGGTCGGGGGCATTACCGTACGCTCTTTGGAAACCGGTGAGGAAAAAGAACTACCGGTGGAAGGGGTATTCATTGAAATCGGCACCGAGCCAAGCAACGACCCGGTTAAGGAATTGGTGCGACTAAACGAACTGGGTGAGATTGAGGTGGATTGCAGTTGCAAAACCGGCGTGCCCGGCTTTTTTGCCGCCGGGGACGTGACCAGTATTCCGGAAAAGCAAGTCATTGTGGCGGCCGGCGAGGGCGCCAAAGCCGCCCTGAGCGCGTATAAGCACACGCTTGGGCAGGAGCAGACTTAAATATGAAGCAGTAAAACATGGTTTAATGTCGAAATAAATGGTAAAATATTTTACACCTTTGTTTTGGGCCTTAATTCAATCATAATAACCACGTTGAATATGGGAGTTGGTAATTATTGCTTAAAGGGAGGCTTAAACTCCCCCGCGTCAAGTTTCCACGCGCGTCGACATTAATGTTGGTGCCCCATTCGCAACAGTCGATATACAGTATCAGGATACCCTTTGCATTAATAATAATGCTTATTTTCTTAATTATTTGTACAACTATCCTGGTGGTATATTCATCATCCAGATATTTAAACATGCAAGAAAATATGACTGAGCTGGAAGCGTTGCGCTCCGTCAACAAACAGCAGGATGTGCAGCTCGAGTTGATGGAGGCGGAAGTGCAAATGCTGCAGGGGAAAATGTTGCATTTGGAGTATCTAGAACAAGATGTCAGAGAAATGCTTGACAGCGGGGTTTTGGCCGGCCAGCCTGCAGTCCCCGGTCGCGTCAGCACCCAAGCTTCCCGCGGTGGCGGTCGCGACTTTGAGTTGTCCGGGCGTTTAAACATAGCCAAAGGCGGGTTTTTCGCCGAACGGGAGTCCTTCCGCGAGCGGCAGTCCAAATGGGAACAAAGATATAACGGCGCCAAAAACACCACCGGCGCACTGCTGGCCAAGGTGGACGCGGT
>JAKSCU010000611.1 GCA_022360435.1 Bacillota bacterium | reverse complement strand
TGGGGCGCATGATTATGGATCTGCTTATGCACTTCGTGCGCGGCGAAGCCGTTACCTTTGTGCCGTTTGGCGCCGAGCTAACGACGCAACAAGCCGCCGACATGCTCAACGTATCTCGGCCGTTCCTGATCAAGTTGCTTGAGAGCGGCAAACTCTCGTATCACAAAGCAGGTTCACACCGCCGCATCTATGCGGTTGATCTCCTTGCCTATCGCGACAAACGAGACAAAGAGCAGACAGAAGCCTTGATTGAGCTTCAGCGCCTCGGTCAGGAGATCGAAGCCAAGCTATGATCGCCGACCGCTTTACGGTCATCTTGGATGCCAATGTCCTCTACCCGTTTACGACGCGCGACGTCCTTCTCACCCTAGCGCGCGCCGGCATGTTCCGGGCGCGCTGGTCCGAGACCATTGTCGACGAATGGGTTCGTTCGCTTCTTTCAAATCGACCCGATCTGGAGGAACCGATCCGCCAAACTGTCGTCCAGATGGTCGAGAAATTCCCGCAAGCTATCGTAACGGGCTTTGAACCCCTTATCGCTGGGTTACAGCTCCCGGACGCTAACGATCGCCATGTCCTCGCCGCCGCCATTGAGGTCGGCGCGCATCAGATCGTAACGTCCAACACGCGAGATTTTCCAGCGTCGGCTCTGGAGCCACACGGCATATCGGCAACGCAACCTGACGATTTCATCGCCGGAACCATAGAGCTTTATCCTGACGATGCCGTCGATGCTCTTCGGATCATGCGCGAACGCTACAACAGCCCACCGGTTGGCAAAGACGATCTGCTCGGACGACTCGTGCGGTCAAACCTGCCGAAGACCGCCGCGCTACTACGCCCCCATATCGAATCCCTCTGATTCGAGGCACGACGCCCGTAGCTGACGCCGACCCCCTTTCCCGCTAAACTGGCGGCCATGCGTCAGACAGCGATCTTGGCCGTGTTCGTTGTGTGCTGTTTCTTCATCACCCCAGTGAATCTGCGGCTGGCCGTTGTTGCGCGCCATCTGAACCGGAGACGTTGGAAGAGGCTTTGAAGTGGTGTTTCAAGAAGAGGCGGTTGGCCCTGTGGCTCAAAGCCTCGTTTTGCAGCGGCACCTACTCCGGAGCTAAGTCGCATGGTTGACGTTGGTGCCATTGCCGGTTTGGTCGGCGCCCTTAAGGGCGCTACGGATATCGCGAAGGCGATGAAAGACTTGAATGACGCTTCGGCCGTCAACGCCAAGGTCATCGAACTGCAAGCCCAGATTCTCTCTGCCCAGACGAGCGCTTTGGAGGCTCAGGATGAGCGCGCGACGCTGATTGATCGCATACGCGCGCTTGAAGCAGAAGTGGCTGACCTTAAAGCATGGGACGCTCAGAAGAAGTGCTATGAACTGAAGCCAACGCGGAACGGGAACAACGCTCCCCTCGCCTATGCCCCCAAGGAGATTGTGGAGGGCGCCGGACCAGTGCATTGGCTTTGTCCAACATGCTACGAGAACCGCAAGAAGTCGGTCTTGCAGCCGGAGTCGCGAGTCCCCGGCCGAGCCGAAGTGCTGACGTGCCATAGCTGTGGCCTCGATCTTTACGTTCAGGGACATCCGGAACCGGCCCACTTCAAGAACCGCACGCGGTGAGGTGCAAAGCTCAGCCCATGAAAGCTCGCTGGAAGGGCTGTCAGATAGCCCTCATCGGTGGAAAGCAATCCGGTCCCACCTTGAACCCACGTTCGTACTTTCTCCCACGGCGGTGCGTCGTCCCCGAAGGCGTAGGGCATATCGACGACTCTGTGCGTAAGTGCGGGTGAGCATCACAGATACCGCAGCGGGTCGTCGCCGAAGTTCTCATAGAACTGAGGCTTCAGGAGTCGGGCGTGAGATCGCTCTTGAGTTCCCGGATTGAGCAGGTCGGTTAGGAGCCCGATGCCACCGACCTGATAATCGGACGGCATGAGACCGTAGTTCCCATAGAACGAGCGCTGGATGTCACCGGCCCGACCGCTTGCGAACGACGGTCCCGATTGCGCCTGTCCGTAGCCCCAGAACCACGGCTGTTGGCCTAGCAGGCTTGAGTATTGCGGCTGACCGAGAAGTCCGTACATGGCGATCTCGTTTGAATGAGAGCGCGCGAAGCGCTATGTTGGTATTGAAGCCCTGTTCACGCTCCGATGTGCCGCCATTCGGGTGTTCGTCCGGACGAACGTGTTGGCGGTACATGACCGTTTACAGCGGACCCGACGCTGTATTGGGGGGCCAAGCCTGAAACGGACTTGGTGCTTTGCGCGAGCCCCTTCAGGGCTTCATTCCTTTCTTTTCTCGGCCCTTTTTCATGGGGAACATGGTTGGGACGCCGATTTTCCCTGGCTGCTCGATCGCATCCAAAACCATAATGTCGTAACGTCCCTTATCACCTGGGTTGGGCCTAATGATCATAGGACGTGAGAGAAGGGCCGGATTGACATTGCCCATTACATTTCCTTCCCGGAGATGCTCAGGCATTCCGCGAACAAGCCGGTCCGCGTGCGCCGGGCGCGCGCCACGAAGCTTGTTCAGCAGCCCGACCGAAGCATAGATGGAGCCATCCGCTGCCTCGAACATCTCACCCGCTTCCTTCGGCGTCACCTTCCTGATGTCGGCCAACTGCTGGGCCGATATCTCCCCCACCTTGACCGGCCTTCCGCCGCTCGCGATGAGTCGGTCCAACTGCTGCGGTATTGTTGGTGCTAACCCTCGCGGCGGTTCAACCAACTTCGGCGCCGTGACTAAAGTGGCAAGATCGACGACGTTAGGAATCGCTTTCTCGACCTGCTCTCGATTCCCGGGTTGAAGCGGCACCTCACCGGAAAAGCCTCGACCAGGATATTTCGCTGCTTCCCACGCCCTCTGGGCCATCAATGATGGCCAGGACTGATTGAGGAGGTATTCCCTTCGTCGCGGGTCCTCCATCAACTCCGCTGCCAGGACACCGACAGAGCCCGGCATTGAGGCGACACGACCAAGCAAGCCCATCTGTGCAGGTCGACCCAACAGTCCCAGACCGGGCTGTCGGATGTATCTTTCGCCAAGTCGCCCTTGATCCATTGCACTATCCCAATGCTAGACCGCTCAACAAGCCGAGCCGTGCGCCAAGCGAGTTCGCCGCAATGGCCCGGTCCTATCTGTCCGAGAACCTCGCCACCCATGGCGAACGCAAACGGACGCGATGACGTCGAAACAAACGTGCTCGACGTTTCACCGGGGGTCCTTGCCACCCAGTAGGACGCGCCCAGTGCCGTCACGACCGGGTCCTGATGAAACGGAACCGGAGGCAGATCTGTCGCCTGCGATTCCTCATCAGTCCGTAGCCGTTCTGCTTGCCGAGTAGACCGATCTTGGATGTCACCTAGAGATAGCGCAGCGGGTCGTCGCCGAAGTTCTCATAGAACTGAGGCTTCAGGAGTCGGGCGTGAGACCGCTCTTGGGTTTCTGCATTTAGAAGGTCGGCTATGAGCCCGATGCCACCGACCTGATAATCGGACGGCATGAGACCGTAGTTCCCATAGAACGAGCGCTGGATGTCCCCGGCCCGGCCGCTTGCGAACGACGGTCCCGATTGCGCATGTCGGTAGCCCCAGAACCAGGGCTGCCGGCCTAGGAGGCTGGAATAGTGCGGTTGACCGAGCAGTCCGTACATGGCGATCTCGTTTGAATACGAGCGCGTCTAGCGCTATATTTAGGTTGGGTCCCGCTCCCACCGGCAAGCAAAGTCAGAGAGATGTCAGTGCGTAGGTGCGGTGCAGGAAGGGCGCCGGCCGTATCACCGGGACCTCAGTATTTCTCATAGCCTGTTATCACCCACGTTTCGCGTTCACCGTCCCTGTAGAGCTGGAGAACGACCCGCTCTTGCGGCGTTTCGATTAGCGCTCGGCGCCGATCGCCACCGCGAAGGAACCTTCGCAGTCGTCCGTTTGCAAGAACCTCAGGCAGACGTTTTCGTACAAACGCTTCCCCATCGATCCCATCTACGTCAGTCCGCTTATCGATGATGTGGCTTAGTCCGTAGCCACCCTTGTATCCTCGCCGCGGATCGCCCGGCGTTCCGAGGTCTATCGCTATCTCGCCAAGGTCCGACCGGAACAGCTTGCCTTTGGACGATTCCCCGGTCTCCAGAACACTCCCAATCTCAGAAGCGAAGTCCTTCGTGGTTGAAGGGCTTCGTTTGTAGGGCGGTATCCGACGCGCCGCTTTCCCGACTGCCTTGCCAACACCTTTGCCGATCCCCGGTATCGCACCGAGGAGAAGCATCGGGTCTTCCCACGTGAAGGGTGCCTCTTGCTGTCGGCGATGAACGAAGTCCGCAAGCGGGGTAACCGGATCAACCCAGTCGGCCGCCTCGTTCAGACCACCGCCCACATGACGACCGAATATCTGCTCAAGTTGGAACTGTCTGTTCTCCGACGGAGACGGTTCCCATGAGCGAAGCTCAGACACGCCGAGCAGCCCTGGTGTTTGCCGAGCACCGAGTAAGCCGGCCTCTACTGTGCGACCGAGAAGTCCGACCATGGCAGTCTCATTTGAATGAGAGCGCAGAAGGCGCTATGTTAGGAATTGCTGCTCGGTCGACTGGAATAGGCGCCCCAGCGGGTCGCAGGTTTCTAGAGCCTGAGATATCCCTATGCAGGAATAGTGCGCTGAAACGCGTGCCTGACCTCGCCCCCTGCCCGAGCAGCGATTATCGCCTCTTAAAGCGCCCCAAGCGGTCGTGTCCGGCTGGAAACGTACTTTTTAGCGACACATCATCCTTGGGACCTCGCCCGACGTATCCAACTGCCACACCCGGTCCTTCCTTGTTGACGAGTCGATGCGAGGTAGAGACACCGCCTCTTTCAGCTCGAGTTCCTCTGCCATGCACGACGCGATAGATGGTCTCGGCGACCTGTCGGGGTGTTAGTCCCTCAAGGTCAATTCGTTTCTCCTGAAACTTCCGAAGAACCGCTTCGTAGACCCGTATGTCTCGGGTCCCTATAGGGGCTTCTCCCTCGACCTTTCGGATCGCGTTGATCTCGTCCAGAAGACGTTTGTCGATTCGACCCACATGCGTCGTCTTCGGACTGTCCTTCTTTAGGGCGCTTGAAAGTCGGCTCGTGTGGTACTGCTTGTGCACCCGCCCCGGCAGTTTAGCCACGTCGTCGAGAACCGCGCCGCCACCCCGTAACACTCCCTTTGCCACCGGTGGCGTCACTGCCAGCGTTGCGAGGTCGGTTGACCGTCGTATCGCTTCGTCGCTGAACGGATCGACGCGGCCTTCAAACACATCCCCCGGCAATCTCATCCCGCTCCACGCCTGTTGGGCAAGCCGGGCAGGCCAGGACTCGTTGAGGATGTACGCCTTGCGTTGCGGGTCCTGCATCGCCTCCGCCGCTAACAATCCGACTGAGCCCGGAACG
>JAKSCU010000609.1 GCA_022360435.1 Bacillota bacterium | reverse complement strand
GCTGGTTAACTGCGCCGATCTGTGCACCAAGGGCGGTCGGTTAATCGGCAGCGTTTGCATTATCAACGACATCAGCGACAAAAAAGAGCTGGAAAGAAAGATACACCGTTCCGCCACCCTTTCGGCCATCGGTGAACTGGCCGCCGGGACGGCCCACGAGATAAGAAATCCATTGACGTCCATCAAGGGCTTTCTGCAGTTGATTAAAGAGAAAAAAGAAAACCGCATTAAAGACATAGACAATTATTTCAAACTAATCCTTGACGAGGTCGACCGCATAAACAACATTGTGGTGGAATTTTTAAGACTGGCCCGGCCCGGCAAGATTAAAGTGGAACAACTGCAACTGGATAATGTAATTGATTCCATATGGGATTTGTTGTATAACGAGGCATTATTGAAAGATGTCAAGCTTTCCCGGCTGCAAGACCCCTGTCTGCCGCCCGTTATGGGAAATGCCGATATGATTAAGCAGGTACTCATCAACCTGGTCAACAACGCCATCCAGGCCGCCGGACCCGGCGGAGCGGTGTGGTTAATCACGGTGCGGCACAAGGATGGGGCCCGCTTATCGGTGGAAGACAACGGTTTGGGCATCGAAAAGGACACGCTGCCCCGCATTTTCGATCCCTATTTCACCACCAGGGACGAAGGCACCGGGTTGGGGCTGGCCATAACCAGCAAAATCATCGACGACCACAACGCCTCCATCAACGTCAACAGTAAGCCAGGTAAAGGCGCTTGTTTCAACATTAATTTCCCGCCGGCCGAGGATGTAGAACAAGCCGTAAACCAAGATTGACAATAAACCCGGCGTCAGGAAACCTGACTGTTATTGATATGAATAAAACCCGTATTAGAAGATTAGGTCCACAATTGTGATTAAAAGCTATTACTGTTTCAATCTAGCCTTCACCAGGCGGGTGCGCCCCGCCAGGTCCGGAACCGGGGCCGATTCCCAGCGGGGCGGCAAAGCCAGGGCCAGCGCCCGCTCCGCTTGATCAGGGCTTATTTCCATCAATAGCATCCCCCCCGGGGCGAGATACTGCGCGGCCACAGGCACCAGCCGGCGGTACGGCTCCAGGCCGTCAAAACCGCCGTCCAGGGCGGTGCGAGGTTCGTAGTCCCGCACCTCCCGGGGCAGGGAAGACAATTCCTCTTTCGGTATGTACGGCAAATTGGCCGTGATTACGGCGACCGAACCCGGCTCCAGCACCCCCCGCAGCGGCGACAGCAAGTCGCCGTGGAAAAACTCCACCGCAACCCCGTGCCGGGCGGCATTTTCCCGAGCCAGCATCAGCGCCTCGGCAGAGATGTCCGTGGCGTACACGGCGCAGCGGGACGCCAGCCGGGCCAGGCTTACGGCCACCGCTCCGCTGCCGGTGCCCACGTCCACAACTGCGGGATGTCCCGGACTTCCGGCCAACGCCGCCAGAGCGTTTTCCACCAGCAGTTCGGTTTCGGGCCGGGGAATTAAAACAGGGGGCCCGACAATAAAGTCAAGCCCCATGAATTCTTTGCGCCCCGTCAGGTAAGCCACCGGTTCGCCCCCGGCCCGCCGCTTCAGCAGCGCCCGGTACCGGCGGGCGGCTTCCCCGTCCAAATAT
Source organism: Bacillota bacterium (assembly GCA_022360435.1). Lineage (GTDB taxonomy): Bacteria > Bacillota > Desulfotomaculia > Desulfotomaculales > Desulfallaceae > BRH-c8a. Next base: position 8,498 of record JAKSCU010000609.1, on the reverse strand, counting down.
CTTTGGGATTCCCGGTACAGGTAAACCCGGTCCCGGCCCAATACGTGAGCCAGCAGCACCTCGGCGTCCAACCCGGGCGAAGACACGCCGCGCCCGTTTAAAAAACGGGCGGCCCGGACCAACTCTTCCCTTAGAGTCAGGTTACGCATCCTTTATTCCACCTGTTGCAGCCGTTCGGCCTGGTCGGTGGTGCTTAGCGCGTCCACCACTTCCTGCAAATTGCCCATGAGCACTTCCTGCAGCCGGTGCAAGGTCAGGCCGATGCGGTGGTCGGTAACCCGGTTTTGGGGGAAATTATAGGTGCGAATCCGTTCACTGCGGTCCCCGGACCCCACCTGGGACTTGCGGGTGCTGGCCATTTGCTCCTGCTGTTCCTGCTGGACCTGGTCCAGCAAACGGGCCCGCAGCACCCGCATGGCCTTTTCCTTGTTTTTGTGCTGGGACTTTTCATCCTGGCAGGAAACCACGATACCCGTGGGCTGGTGGGTAATGCGCACCGCGGATTGGGTGGTGTTCACCGACTGACCGCCCGGCCCGGTGGAACAAAACACGTCGACCCGCAGGTCGTTGGGGCTGATATCCACCTCCACTTCCTCGGCCTCGGGCAGCACGGCCACGGTGGCGGCCGAGGTATGGATACGTCCGCCGGACTCGGTGGTGGGCACTCGCTGCACCCGGTGCACCCCGCTCTCAAATTTTAACTGGCTGTACGCGCCCCGGCCTTCCACCAGGAAGACCACTTCCTTGATTCCCCCCAGGTCGGTTAAATGGGAATCCATAATCTCGGTGCGCCAGCCCCTGGATTCGGCGAACCGGGTATACATGCGGAACAGGTTGGTACCGAACAGGGCGGCCTCTTCACCGCCTGTCCCGGCGCGAATCTCCATAATTACGTTTTTCTCGTCATTGGGGTCCTTGGGCAGCAGAAGGATTTTCAGCCTTTGCTCCAGCAGCTCTTTTTTTTCAGCCAGCTCCCCGGCTTCCAGTTCGGCCAGTTCGCGAATTTCCGGGTCTAGTTTGTCTTGCAGCATCTGCTGAACGTCCTCCAACTCAGATGCCGCATTTTTATAGTCGCGATACAAACCCACCACTTCGCTAAGCTCGGAATGGGATTTAACGTACTGCTGCCAGCGACTCTGGTCGGACATCACTTCCGGGTCGGCAATTAATTCGCTTAGTTCTTCGTATTTATTTTCCAGGCCGGCCAGTTTATTTAACACTAACTTCTTCACCCCTGTAATCCCCAAATACCGGTTTCAACAAATAAAAAGCAGAGCTTGGGCGCCCTGCCAACCACAACCAACTGATGCTGCTACTTCATACCGTATTTCTTGCGGAATTTTTCCGCTCGACCGCCTGTTTCAACGGTCCGTTGGGAACCGGTATAGAAAGGATGACACTTGGAGCAAATCTCCACCTTCAGTTCCTTGCTGGTGGAACGGGTGGTGAAGGATTCGCCGCAAACGCAAGCCACCTTCGCCTCACCATACTTGGGATGAATTTTTTCCTTCACGGGGGTTCACCTCTTTCCCTGTTTAGTTCCCCCTGAAAAACAAACTGTGAGCGGGGTCTGGAGTTTGTTTTCTAAGGATAGACACTTAAACATTATAGCATAACGGTTTTTTGCTGGCAACAATTAATACGGACATATTGCCGCGCCGCTCGTAATGTTTAAGCCAGGTTGAGGACAACGATTCTCTCTTCGGTCATTTCCTCAATGGCATATTTAGGCCCTTCTTTGCCCCAGCCGCTCTCTTTCACTCCTCCGTACGGCATTTGATCGGCCCGGTATTGGGAAGCGTCATTGATAATCACGCCGCCGGTACGAATATGCTTGGCCGCCTGCATGGCCGCTTCCAAAGAGCGGGTGAAAACACCGGCCTGCAATCCATATTTGGATTCATTGACCATACGAAAAGCATCCGCCAATTGGCTGTAACCGATCACACTTACTACGGGCGCGAAGACTTCTTCGCAAACCACTTTCATGTCCGGCTGCACTTGTGACAAGATGGTCGGATAAAAGAAAGCCCCTTCTCTCTTGTTTCCGACAACGACCGAGGCCCCCCCTTCAACCGCCTCTTGAACCCAATTTTCCGTTCGCCGCGCTTCTCCCTCGCTGATCATCGGCCCGATATCCGTAGCCGCGTCAAAGGGATCGCCCACCACCAATTTTTGCGTTTCTTGAACCAGTTTTGCCAGGAATTCTTTTTCAACATCGTGGTGCACGTAAATCCGCTGCACGGAGATGCAAACTTGGCCGGCATTGCCAAAGCTTTTACCGGCGCATAGTTTGGCCGCTTGATCCAAATCGGCGTCGGCATGCACGATAACCGCTGAATTTGAACCCAATTCCAGCAGCGCTTTGCGAAGACCGATTTTGTTTTTCAAATTGAGTCCCACCGCAGGGCTTCCCGTAAAAGTGTACATATCGATGCGCGGGTCTTGAGCAAGCAGCTCACCAACCACGGCCCCGGACCCCGTGACAAGATTAAGGTATCCCGCCGGCAATCCTGATTGCTCCAAAATGTGCACGAGTTTTGCGGCCACTATGGGCGTCTGGCTTGTAGGTTTCAGCACCACGGTATTCCCTGCCGCCAGCGCCGGGGCAATTTTATGCGCGGCCAGGTTTAACGGCACATTAAAGGGGGTAATGGCGCATATGACCCCTATAGGCATGCGAATAGTAAAGGCCATGCGATTCTCGGAGCCGGGCGAGGCTTCAACCGGAATCCCTTCTCCGTGGATCCGCTTCGCTTCTTCGGCGGCAATTTCAAAGGTTTGCGCGGCGCGCTCCACCTCTACCAGTGATTCCTTGTATGCTTTTCCCGCTTCCAAAGTTAAGATGCGAGCCAATTCCTCTTTTTGAGCCAATAAGGCTGCGGCGGCTTTCTTTAATATCTCGTACCTTTGGTAAGGGGATAATCCTCCCTGATCAAATGTTCTTCTAGCCGATTCAATGGCCAATTGCACTTCCTTCTCCGTGGCCAAGCCTATGGTCGCAAAAGTCTCGCCCGTAAACTTATTTTTTACTTCAAATCGTTGGTCGGGATTCACCCATTGTCCGTCAATGTATAACGAATAATGCTCAATATTTAATCCGAAGGCCATATTAATTATCTCCTTTCATATTTGGAATGTGTTACATTAAAAACGCTAAAACAATACTCGCACGGTCCTTGAACAACACCTCCCGCATCCCCCGGCAAACGCTTGCAGCCAATTCAAGCCATGTCGATTTTGGCCATTCCCAAAAGTACGCTGTGAAATAACAGGCAAAAGATCCATCCCTAACGTGTTACTTCAATATCATAATGGTATTGGTCGCTTCGATATTTAGTTTTGGTATATTCAATGGGACGGTCATCCAGCCCGAAACTTAAGCGGGTCATTTCCAACATGGCTTCTCCCCCGCGAATGCCCAGCATATCAGCCTCATGGAGGGTGGCATTAATAGCCGAAATTTCTACATGGGCCCGTTTTAAGAAGATATGATTGTTTTCCAAAATTTCATAGTATTGAGCCGTATTTAAATCGTGGTTCGTAAGAATTTGGCCAATTTTCTCAGGCCAGCAGCTTCGTTCCAAGGCGATGGGCATATCGTCGGCAAAACGGACACGGTCAACAACTAAAATTTTTTCCTCTTCGGATACTTGAAGCATTGATTTTTCATGGTACAGCAATGCGTTAAACTGGGAGCGAAGCAGCTTGGAATTCGGCACAAGCCCTTTTTCCATAACTTCTTCGGCAAAACCCTTTAATCGCCCCAGGCTTCCCGCTAGCTTTTGTGGCTTAACAACGGTCCCCTTACCCTGACGTTTTTCCAGCAACCCTTCTTGCACAAGCATATTGATGGCCTGACGAATCGTTGTCCGGCTGACGTTAAATTCCTTCATCAATTCTTGTTCGGTTGAAATTAAAGTATCGGAGCGCCAGATTTGATTTTGAATTCGTTTGACAATAATATCTTTAACTTGCAGATATAAAGGGCTGTTTTTGTTTGGATCGACAATGTTGGCTTTCATTATAAGCTTCTCCCTTGTCATACAGGCAGGAACAGAGATACCCCCTCTTTCCCGCCGGATGCTCCAGCCACCTGTTACATGTCTTCGGTTTAATGACTGCCTGATATGGTATGTAGGTGCATTTAGATGATAACGTTACTATGTATAATTGTAACGTAGCGATGTTTATTATGTCAATTAAAAAAAACAATAACATTTTCAATGGGGTTAATAAAAAGGCGCTATTACCCCACCACACTTGGAGGCCTGAGGATTCTTATTCATTCAATTCACTCAATGATTCAACCACGCTGGTTAAATGTTTAGTCATAGCCAGGCGGGCCTTGGCGACGTCTTTTTTCTTAATAGCCGCACATATCTGCCGGTGCTCCTCCACCGACTGCAGCGCCCGGCCGGTAATGGTGAGAGTTTGCTGATTGCTGACCATAAACAGGTCCAGCAGGTTTTTCATCAACCGTATAATCACCGGATTACCTGTAGCATTGGCCACAAGGATGTGAAAGCTCCTGTCCAACTCACCCATTGTCTTAACATCTCCGGACTCGGCAATGGACTTGTGTGACCGCGCATTTTCAAACAGCAACTCCAGGTCTTCCCGGTTGCGCCGCTCGGCGGCCCAACCGGCGGCCTCGGTTTCCAGCAGCATGCGGACCTCAAAAAGATTGTTGATAGTGTCTTCCCTGTAAAAAAGCAGGCCCGAAAGCTGGCGCGCTATAGACTGGCTGTCCGGCACGGCGGCAAAAATGCCAATCCCGTGCTTGACTTCAAGCACCCCCAAGCCGGTAAGCGTTTTTACGGCGTCCCTGATGACCGTACGGCTTACACCGAACTTTTCGGCCATTTCCCGCTCGGTGGGCAGACGGTCTCCGGGTTTCAGCTTGCCTTCCTCAATTAGCTTCCTTATATATTCCACCACTTCGTGCCGTAACGTGTCGCTTCTGCCAATGCGTTGGAACATGGCTTATTCCCCTCCGCCCTTTATATACCACTTGAAACCAAATAAAACCTGCAAAAAAAATGTGGCAAACACGAATAAAATTATTGACAGCACTTTGTATTAGCTTGTACAATCAGTGGTAATACCACATACCTATGATAAACTACTTACTACCAATTGTCCAGCCAGAAATTTATTTAATCAATATATCAAAAGAGGTGCGCATATGAAAACAGTGGTAACCGAACTTATCTGGACCGAGGGGTTGGACGTCCTGAGCCAACTGGGCGAGGTGGTTTACGACCCGGACCTGTGGAAAAAAGACGAGCTGCCGGGAGTAACCGCCGACGCCGACGCGCTGGTGGTGCGCAACCAGACCAAGGTAACCCGCGAACTGCTGCAGTCGGCGCCGCAGCTAAAGGTAATCGGGCGACTGGGAGTCGGACTGGACAACATCGACCTGCAAGCCGCCCGGGAGAAGGACATACCCGTGGTTTACGCCCGCAACGCCAACGCCATTTCCGTGGCGGAGTATGTATTTGCCGCCATGCTCGCCCTGGCCAGGCGCCCCGGGGAAGCCACGTCCGACGTAAAACAGGGCAACTGGAACCGCAAACGTTTCACCGGCGTCGAACTGTACGGTAAAACCCTGGGTCTGGTGGGAACAGGCGAGATAGGCTCCCGACTGGCGGCGCGGGCCCGGGCTTTCGGCATGCAAATTTTGGGCTATGATCCGTTCCTGCCGCCGTATGAGCTGGCCATCACCGATTTTGCAGTTCAGCCGGCCGGCTTGGCCGAGGTGTTGTCCCGCTCCGACTTTATCAGCCTGCACGTGCCCTTGAACAAAGCAACCCGCCACTTGATTGACCGGGAAAATTTACGGTTGATGAAAGCCACCGCCTGCATCATCAACTCGGCCCGGGGCGGCATCATTGACGAGCAAGCCCTTTGCGAGGCACTGGCCGACCAGCGCATAGCCGGAGCCGCCCTGGACGTGTTTGAACAGGAACCGCCGCGGGAATCGGCCCTGCTCGCCCTGGACAATGTTATCCTCACTCCGCACATAGCCGGTCTTACCGAAGAAGCCCAGGTTAAAACTTCGGTGTTGGTAGCTTCGGAAATTACCAAAATCCTGCGCGGGCAGCCCTCGAGCTGCGTTGTCCGCTAAATTATTATAGATTTAGTGATAAATTCCATATAGAGGTGTAATTGATGAAACATAATATTTCTGCCGGCGAATTACAAAAGTTCTGCACCAACCTGCTTAAGGGCACCGGCGTCCCCGACGAAGACGCCAACCTTGTGGCCGACGTGCTGGTGGACACCAGCCTGGACGGCATCGACACCCACGGCGTCAGCCGCCTGCCCGTGTACCTGACTCGCCTGCAAAGCGGCCGGATTAACGCCGGCCCGGATATAAAAGCAACCAGTACCGCTCCGGCGGTGGCGGTACTGGACGGCGACAACGGTCTGGGCCAATTGGTGGCGGTCCGGGCGATGGATAAATCCATTGAACTGGCCCGGGAAGCCGGGGTAGGCGTGGTGCCGGTTCGACACAGCAATCATTTCGGCGCCGCCACCTATTACTGCAAAATGGCTGCCGCAGCGGGCATGATTGGCATGGCCTTCACCAACTCGCCAGCAGGCATTCCGCCCTGGGGCGGCCGTAAACCATATTTTGGCACCAACCCCGTTTCCTTCGGATTCCCTACCGCGGATAACCCGGTGGTGGTGGACATGTCCTCCAGCAACGTGGCCCGGGGCAACATTATCCTGGCCGCCAAGGAAGGCCGGCCCATACCCGAAGGGTGGGCCATCGACGCCGACGGCAAGCCCACCACCGACGCCCAAAAAGCTCTGGCGGGGGCGGTGTTGCCCCTGGGCGGACCCAAGGGCTACGCCCTGGCGCTGGCGGTGGAAATGCTTTCCGGGGTCGTAAGCGGAGCGGCTTTCGGCCACCACGTGGGCTGGATTTACGACGACAGCCCGGAGCCCACGGATATAGGCCACTTTTTCATAGCCATCAACATCAGTCCTTTGATGCCCACACCCGAATATATGGACCGGGTGGAACAGTTGAAGACCGAAATTCGTTCGGTGCCGCTGGCGGAAGGTTTCAATAGCATTTTGCTGCCGGGCGAGCGCAAACAAATGAAAGCGTCGGAGCGGGCGCGGGAAGGTGTTCCCGTAGGCGCGGCGCTGTTGCAAGAGCTTAACGACATAGCCGTTTCATTGGGCGTAAACCCGCTCACCGTCAGGACGGAAATCTAAGGGGACGGTTCGTAAAACAAGGCGGCAAGGAGGCGGTTCCAACGTCCCCGAAGCGCAAGATTTACGACCGAAGGGGAGACGACGGAACCGTCCCCTTGTCCCTCATAAGTTTCCCGGGAGGTGGTTAATGCTCGTTTTTCATTACGCACCTATCTGTTTGCCATTTGGGACACACTTGTTTTTACAACCTGAAAGGAGTTTAAAGCATGAACCAGCCGTATTTTATTGTCCATGACGAAAAAGATTCCGTAGGCGTGGCCGTGAAAGAAATCAAGGCCGGCGAAACCGTGGAAGGGTGGGTTATGTCAAACGACGCCACCATCACCATTACGGCCAAACAAGACATCAAAGTTGGGCACAAAATTGCCCTGAACGACATTGCCACAGAAGCCAAGATCATCAAATACAACATATCCATCGGCAAAGTGGTGGCTCCGATAACCAAGGGAGAACACGTACACACGCATAACTTAAAAACTACGAGGTGGTAATAACATGTCAGCATATAATTTTCCAACATTTATGGGATATCGCCGCGAAAACGGCCGGGTGGGTATTCGCAATTACGTCGCCATCCTGCCCCTGGACGATCTTTCCAACGCGGCCTGCGAGGCCGTGGCCCACAATGTCAAAGGCACCCTGGCGCTGCCCCACGCGTACGGACGCCTGCAATTTGGCGCGGACCTGGACCTGACCTTCCGCACTTTGATCGGCATCGGCAGCAACCCCAATATCGCCGCCGTAGTGGTTATCGGGATCGAGCCCGAGTGGACCAACGTCATTGTGGAAGGCATCGCCAAAACCGGCAAACCGGTGGCGGGTTTCTACATTGAACGCAACGGCCAGCATAAAACCATTGAAACGGCTTCCTGGAAAGCCCAGGAATACGCCCAGTGGGCTTCCGAATTGCAGAAGGTTGAGTGTTCCGTGGATGAGCTTTACGTATCGGTAAAATGCGGCGAATCGGACACCACTTCCGGCCTGGCCTCCAACCCCACGGTGGGCAGGGCGGTGGAACGGCTGGTGGCCGCGGGCGGCACCGTCAGCTTCGGCGAAACATCCGAGGTAACCGGCGGCGAAGACATTTGCAAGGCTCATGCCGCCACCCCCGAAGTGGGCGAGGCATTTTACGCCACATGGAAAGAATATAACGACTTTATCCTCAGCCAGGGCGTGGACCTCTCGGGTTCCCAGCCCACCAAAGGCAACATCGCCGGCGGCCTGACCACCATTGAGGAAAAGGCGCTGGGCAATCTGCAAAAAAT
>JAKSCU010000604.1 GCA_022360435.1 Bacillota bacterium | reverse complement strand
CTCCTCGATCCGCTTGGCGACTTCGAGGGCCTGCTGCTCGGCGTGGGCGACCGCTTCATCACCGAACGGGTAGGGCTTGCCATCGTTGAAGACATACTTCTCCCAATGAGAATCGCTGGGGTGCAGCAGCCGGATCGCATCAACGCGGACGGGGATGGACTCGAAGTCCAACTCCTTCCGCTCGAGCCAGCCGTACGGCGGCATGATCGATCCGGGCACCATCTCGGCGGGCTTCTGGAAGTGCAGGTAGTGCCAGAGGTCCGACTGCTTGCCGCCCTCGCGTGCGAGGTCCGGGCCGATGCGTCGGCTGCCCCACTGGAACGGGTGGTCATAGACCGACTCACCAGGCTTGGAGTAGTCGCCGTACCGCTCGACTTCCGCCAGGATCGGTCGGATCATCTGGCTGTGGCAGTTGTAGCAGCCCTCGGCGATGTAGATGTCTCGGCCGGCCAGTTCCAGCGGCGTGTACGGCGCGACCGTGTCGATCGTCGGGACGTTCGACTTGATCACGAACGTCGGGATGATCTCGAAGAGCGAGGCGATCACCACGGCGATCACGACGTAGACCGTGAACTTCATGGGCAGGCGTTCCCACTTGCGGTGCCACCAGCCGGTCGCCCAGACGTTGAGTCGCTTGGCGGTGTCGGTGACGCCGTCAATGGTCGGGGCCGGGCGGCTCGCGTCGCCGTCGTACGCCTTGGTCAGCGCGGGCGCCTGGTAGACGGGCTCTTCGTAGGTCGCGGGCCGGGTCTGCCAGGTCTTGTAGAGGTTGTACGCGCCGATGCAGGCCCCGGCCATGTACGCCAAGCCGCCGAAGATCCGCAGGATGTACATCGGGATGAGCTGGCGGACGGTCTCGACGAAGTCGGGGTAGGCCAGCTGGCCGGTCTCGGTCATGCCGCGCCACATCAGGCCCTGGGTGATGCCTGCGACGTAGATCGGGATGATGTACAGCAGGATGCCGAAGGTCGCCAGCCAGAAGTGCAGGTTGGCGAGCTTGAGGCTGTGCAGCTTGGTCTGGAAGAGGCGCGGCGCGAGGAAGTACGCCATGCCGAAGGCGAGGAAGCCGTTCCAGCCTAGTGCGCCGGAGTGGACGTGGGCGATGGTCCAGTCGGTGTAGTGCGACAGCGCGTTGACGGACTTGATCGAGAGCATCGGGCCCTCGAAGGTTGCCATGCCGTAGAACGTGGTCGCGACGATGAAGAACTTGAGGATCGGGTCGGACGCGACCTTGTGCCAGGCGCCGCGGAGGGTGAGCAGGAAGTTGATCATCCCGCCCCAGGACGGCATCCAGAGCATGAGCGAGAAGACCATGCCCAGGGACGCCGCCCAGTCCGGAAGCGCGGTGTACTGCAGGTGGTGCGGGCCGGCCCAGATGTAGATGAACACCAGCGACCAGAAGT
>JAKSCU010000601.1 GCA_022360435.1 Bacillota bacterium | reverse complement strand
ATCAACATAAAACCCGCGAACATGATTATGGAAGCCGCCGCCGCCCATATACCCGGAGTCCCCGGTTGCCGCAGGTATAAAATCAACGCGCCGGCCAGCGTGAATAAAAAGGCCAGGCATATTAACTTTCTTTCGGTGCCGCGATTAATATGGGGCAAATTATTCCACCGCCAGGTAGATCATGGTAATATTATCATTGCTTCCGGCGCTGATGGCCTCTTGCAAAAGCAGGCGCACAATTTCTTCGGCATCAACCGGCAGCGCCATTACCTGCGCCAACCGTTGTTTATTAACAAATCCCGACAATCCGTCGGTGCATATTAAGAATCTGTCACCCGGCGCAACTCTGTATTCATAAATATCCGCTTCCACCCGCGGTCCTATACCCAGCGCCCTGGTGAGAACATTGCGCCTGGGGTGACTGGCGGCGTCCTGTTCGGAAATACCGCCGCCGTCTATCAATTCCTGAACCAGAGAATGGTCGCTGGTCAGTTTACTAAGCTTACCGTCCCGTAAAAGAAGCGCCCTGCTGTCTCCTACATTGGCCACCCACAAGAAATCCTCTTTAAACAAAAAGGCGGTTATCGTGGTTCCCATGCCTTTTTTCCAGGCATTATCTCCGGCCGAGCGGTATACCGCGTCGTTGGCCCGCCGGATTGACGCCGCCAACAATTCTTTGGATACGCCGCCGGCTTCGTAGTTTTTCTTGATGTGATCCCGCAGAGTGTCAATGGCCAATTTGCTGGCCACATCTCCGGCCTTGTGTCCTCCCATCCCGTCCGCCACAACGAACAACCCCAACTCCGGGCACGTGCAAAGCGCGTCCTCATTTTTCCGCCTCACCGGGCCGCACTCGGTGACCATGCTCCATCTCATTGTCCCACCTCACAAACCTAAGAATTACATCTCCTACTTTAATTTGATCACTATTTGCCAATACCGCCGGCTTGGTAAGGAGCATTCCGTTGAGCAATGTCCCGTTCCTGCTGCCCATGTCTTCCAGCCAATACTGCCCGTCGCGGAGGTGGATGGCTGCGTGGTGGTTGGATGCGAACGGGTCGGGCAATACCACGTCGTTTTCATTCCCCCTGCCCAGCCTGGTGTCGCCGGACAATTCATATTCGTTATCTTCAATGCCATGCTCTCCGGGGGCGGATTCCACCTTCAGCATCACCGCGCCGCCGCGCCGGGGGGCGGGTTGCCGTCTATTGCGGACGGGCGCCGCCGGGGTTGTTTCGCCGGTTTTGCGCAAATCACGGAGCAGGTGTATAAACACTATGTATATAAAAACATATATCAATACCAAAAAAACGGTGCGCAACGCGAAAAGGATAATGTCCAAATAATCATACCACCTTAAAAGTCAACTCCGTGTCCCCCAATATTATAACATCCCCGGATTCCAGTTCCCTGTCGGCAATCCTCGCCCCGTTAACCAGGGTGCCGTTGGTGCTGCCCAGGTCTCTTATTACATACCGGTTTCCCCGTCGGGTGATGGCGGCGTGCTTTCTGGAAATGCCATTGTCCATTAAAAATATATCACATGTTTCCCTGCGCCCAAGCACAATATTTCCCTTGTCAAGCATGTATTGCGTCCCTGCCTTTGTTTCCAGCGTGGCGGCGGGAAAGCGGGCGGGATGCAAGGGATGCCCCGCCGATTCCCTTGGCGGAACGTAGCGGAGCGTATCTTCAACCGACGGGGCCAGGTGTTCCTCGTCTCCGGCGGGTGGCTGATCATATGCCGTTTCTATGCGGACTTGTTCTTCTCCTACGCCGCTTTCTTTTTCTTCGGCAAACTCCACCTTGACCGGACCGGCCAGTATGTATTTCTTTTCCCGGGCTTTGCCGGCTATATATTCGGTCATTTCCACGGCCAGGTGTTCCAGCAGGGGTTCCAGCGCGGCAAAATCCTTCTGTTTCAGGTATATAGCGTAACGGTTGGGCACATACACCCCTTTCAGCCCGGCCCGGCGCCGCCGGCGCATTTCCCGACCCAACCGCCTGGCGATATCCACGGGCTGCAGGCCGTCGTTGCCTTTGCTGCCGAACAGTTTTTCAACGTATTTCTCGAGGTTTTCTTCCAGTTCGTTGAAAAAACCCAAACCGCTCACCTCCACCCGGAAAACACTTTCACGCGTACTTGTACCGGGCGCTCCGGTGGTATCAATACGCTCGCTCCGGATACGCCTTGGGACGGTTGATTTTCACCCTTCTGATGATGCCGCTTTAGCGCATGGCGGTATATTTGGTCAATCCTTTTCCGCGACCCGCTTTTTCAATTGACCGCACGCCGCGTCAATGTCCAGACCCAATTCTCTGCGCACCGTCACCGGGTAACCCGCTTTTTCCAGCCGGGCGCGAAACGCCTTTACTTTTGCGGCCCGGCTACCCTGGAAACCGCGCCCTTTTACCCGGTTGGCGGGGATAAGGTTGATATGGCAGTGGATTCCCCGCAGCACACCGGCCAATTCCCTGGCCTGCGCTTCGGTGTCGTTAATCCCGTCCAGCAGCGCGTACTCGAAAGTCACGCGCCGCCCGGTCTCTTCCGCGTATTGGCGGCAAGCCGGCAAAAGCTCATCCAGCGGGAATCTCCTGTTCACCGGCAACAGCCTGCCGCGCAGTTCGTTGTTCGGAGCATGCAGCGAGACCGCCAGGGTTACGGATAGCCGAAGCCGCATTAAATCCTTTATCCGGGGCACTATGCCGCAGGTGGAAACCGTTATGTGCCTTTGCCCCACATGCAGCCCGTACGGCGCGCCGACCAGCTCAATAAATTTCAGCACGGCGTCATAATTGTCCAGCGGCTCGCCGGAGCCCATCAGCACTATGCTTCCAATACGCTTCCCGGCATCATGCTGCATGGCCCATATTTGTCCGATAATCTCACCCGGCGTCAGGCCGCGCATCAGGCCGCCCATGCCCGAGGCGCACATAAAACACGCCATGCGGCAGCCCACTTGGGTGGAAAGACAGGCTGAATACCCGTGCCGGTATTTCATCAACACGCTTTCCACCCCGTGCCCGTCGGCCAGTGTCAACAGGTATTTGCAGGTTTCACCGTCCCGGGCTGTTTTCTTTTCGGCTATCCCGGGCAACGCCACGCTAAAACTGTTGGCGAGCTTCTCCCGCATATCCGCCGGCAGATTGGTCATTTCGGCAAAGGAAGACGCCCCTTTGCGGTGCACCCAGTCCGCAACCTGCCCGGCCCTGTACCCGGGCAACCCCAGCCCGGCCATAATTTTCTCCATCTCAGCCAGGTTATAGTCCCTAATACCGGCCAAGCCGGCCATGCAATCCCCTCCGGAGTATATGATTAACACTTTCTACGCGCAACAGGGGAATCCTTTTTGCAACATTTTATTCCCTTGCACGGTTGACGGAGTTCCCGGCGTTATTGTTCCCCTTTGCGCATCCGGGCGATGAAAAATCCGTCCATGTTTTCGTGCACATGGGGCAATGTTTGCAAATACCCCCCGCCCATGGAGTTTTCCCAATCAAGGCTGCCGGGCAGCAGTCCGGCCAGGGATTCGGCCTTGAATTCCCTGTGCGCCGCCAGAAAATTTTGTATTTGTCCCAAATTTTCCTCGACGGTGATAGTGCAGGTGCTGTACACCAGCACACCGCCGGGCTTAACGGTTTTTGCCGCGGCGTCCAATATCTGCCGCTGCAGTTGCGCCAGCCGGGATATTTGCCCTTCTTCCTTGCGCCACCTGGCGTCGGGACGACGCCGCAGCACCCCCAGCCCCGAGCAGGGAGCGTCTACCAGCACATAGTCGGCCCAAATGTCGTAGGCGTCTGGAATAGCCCGGGCGTCCAACTGCACGGGGTTCACTATTTCCACATCCAGCCGCCGGCAGTTGTCCCTGATTAAATTAATCTTGTGCCGGTGCACGTCCAGGGCCAATATTTCACCCCGGTTACGCATAATTTGGGCCAGGTGGGTGGATTTGCCGCCGGGCGCGGCGGCCACGTCAATAACCCGGGCGCCCGGGGCGGGGTCAACCGCCTGCCCGGCCAGTATGGAACCCTCGTCCTGGGCCTGGAACAGCCCTTCCCGAAAAGGCGCCAACCGGTCCAGGGCCACAAACCCTTCCAACAGCAGGCAATCACCGGCATATTTCGCTTTTTGGGCGCTTACCCCCAACCCGGCCAGGGTTTCCACAAGGGTTTGGGTTTTTGTTTTAAGCGTATTTACCCGCACGGTGTTGGGGGCCGGGCGGTTATTGGCGCGGCACAGAGCTTCGGTTCCCGCGAACCCGTAACAGGCAAGCCAGCGGCGCACAATCCATTCCGGGTGGGAATGCCGCAGCGCTATATAACCCGCCGGGTCTTTTACAGGGTCGGGATAGATTATTTCAGCCTTTCCCCGGGCCAAATTGCGCAGCACTCCATTGACAAATTTTACTGTACCGGCGTGCCCGTAGCGACGGGCCAGTTTTACCGATTCATTTACCGCCGCCGGGTCGGGCACCCGATCCATGAAAAGGGCCTGGTACGCGCCGAGACGCAGTATGTTGCGAATGGCGACGGGCACATCGGATAACGGGCGGCTCAGGTAACGGCGCAGCGCCCAGTCCAGGGTATTCCTGGCACGTAGCGTGCCATAGACCAGTTCGGTGACAAAAGCCCGGTCCAGTTTACCGGGCCCGGCCTTGTGCAATTCGGCGCCCAGAGCCAGGTTGGCGTAGGCGCCCTTGTTTTCCACGTCCATCAATATACGCAATGCCGTTTCCCTGGGGTTTTTGGGGGCAGGCAATTAAACATCACACCCTATCTCACAGACACGGGACGTTTCTCTCATCTTCAGGTATGGCAAATTTATTTGACGAAGAATTCTATGGCCCAGGCCAGTTGTTCAGGCAAAAAATCGGTATTGTTGCAGGGGCCGTTGGGCCTGAGATTGGTCACCCCCAGGACCGGTATCGGGTTGGCGTCCAGTATGCCGCTGGTGAGGTCTCTCTCGCAGGCTATGGCCACTATGGCCTTGGGGCGATAATCCACAACATATTTACGGGCCAGCGTGCCTCCGGTGGCCATGCCCACCCGGATACCGTACTTGTCCCTGAGATCGAGAATCTTATTGACGCTGCACCGGCCGCAGCGGTGACAGTTGTCCACACTGCCGGTAATCTTGTGCACGCACTCGTTGTTTTGCAGACAATGGGGGGCCAAAAGCAGCAGTTGCCGGGGCTGGATTTTAATTTGCCTGGCCCGGACGAGATTATTGTTTACTTCTATAAACGAGCGTTTAATCCGGTCCAGGTCAATGCGGAAAGCTCTGCCCAGCACCAGCACCAGTGGAAAAAAAGTGTTCAGCGCCACCCGCATGGGTCCTTGAAAAGGCACAAAGGGGCGGGAGCGGACAATGGTCAGCACTATGCCGGCCAACCCAAAGCCGGCCAGCAAAATTAACCCGATTAGCGCCATGGCCAGGAGCAGTAACACCAACTTATAGAAACCGGATTTTTCCGGGCTGAAAATTAAATACCAAATGGCGGCGGTCAGCAGCCCCGCCAGCACCAGTGTGACGCTCAACAGCCCGATAAAAAGCCTTTTTCTCTCTTGTACCTGTACCAGATTACCCACCGGATCAACCCCCTCTGCCGTCAATCGCCCAAAACAGTGCCGGGTATAAGGGTGTTGCCCCTTAAGAAAGCGGCGGCGCTCATGCGGCTTTTGCCCTGAAGTTGTAATTCTTCAATACTGAGAACACCCCGGCCTGTCTGCACAATAATACCGTCCCTTGCACCGGCGCCAAGCACCCGGCCCGGCTCCGAACCGGGTTTGGCTTCGCCCCGTTCAACCACGGACACGCGCCAAATCTTAAGCAGCTTGTCCCGCATTTTTGTTCTTGCCCCCGGCCAGGGATTTAAACCCCGGACCTGGTTTTTTATTGACAGCGCGTCCCGTTGCCAGTTTATAATCTCGTCCTCCAAAGCAAGCATGCGGGCATAAGAAGACAGATTATGGTCCTGGGGCGCCGGGTGGGCTGTCCCGGCGGACAGCATGTCAAGGGCTTCAATGACCAGCTTGCCTCCCTACTCCGCCAGACGGTCGTGCACCATTCCCGTAGTATCGTCGGGATTAATGAGCACTTCTTTTTGGACAATAATAGCGCCGGTATCCAAACCGTCGTCCATTTGCATGATGGTCACGCCGGTTTTGGTTTCCCCGTTGATCACGGCCCGGTGTATGGGCGCGGCGCCCCGGTACGCCGGCAACAATGAAGCGTGTACGTTGATGCAACCGTAAGGCGGCAGGCTCAAAACGGCCGGGGGCAGTATTTGCCCGAAAGCCGCCACCACCACCACATCAGGCCCCAACTCCTCAAGAATCCCGATAAAATCCTGATGGCCCAACTTTTCCGGTTGTAAAACGGTGATACCGGCCCGGGCGGCATAAACCTTCACCGGCGGCGGGTGAAACTTTTTCCCGCGCCCGCCCGCCCTGTCGGGCCGGGTCACCACGGCGGCCACCCGGTATTGTTTTTCCACCAGGGCGCGCAGCGCAGGCAGCGCAAAGTCGGGAGTACCCATAAAAACAACTTTCATGCCATAACCACCATTATTGTATCCTTTTTAGATTCTCTGCCTTATCCAGAAATAAAATACCATCCAAATGGTCAATCTCATGCTGCAAGGCCCGGGCGAATAAGCCATCGGCGTTCAGCTCGATCTTTTGCCCGCCGCGGTCCATTCCAGTCACCCTGACCCTGGCCGACCTGGTTACCTCGCCCACCATGCCGGGCACGCTCAGGCAACCCTCGTTGTCTGTTTCTTCCCCGTCCCTTTCGACTAATTCGGGGTTGATCAGCTCCACCAAGCCCTGGCCCACATCCACAACAATCACTCTTTTGGACACGCCTATCTGCGGAGCGGCCAGGCCCACCCCTTTGTAAGCGTACAAAGTATCGCGCATGTTATCCAGCAGTTTATCTATATTCCGGCTCAATTTACCCACTTTTTTGGCTTTCTCCCTCAGTATCTCATCCCCGTTTACAACAATTTTATATACGGCCAACCGGCTTACCTCCTTATAATCTTATCCCGGATATATTCCATGACAACCAATCCGGCATGCCTTTATGTAATCGACATGGGATCAACGTCGACGCTCAAATGCAGTCCCTTGCCCGGCGGGGCAAATCCGGTGGCCCGCCACATATCTTCCATCAAACGGCGCAAAACTCGGTAATCCGCGCTCCATATAATTACGTGCCAGCGGTAATAGTTTTTCAATCTGGCCAACGGCGCCGGAGCGGGTCCGGCTATTAATATTTTATCCCCTTTGCCCGCCGTAGTAAAGACGTCCAGACTTTGACGCATATTTTCCGCCGCTTCACGCACCGATTGTTCATTACCGCCGCGTATTAAGAACCGGACCATTTTGGAGAAGGGCGGGTAACCCATAACTCTGCGCAATTCCAATTCATGACTGAAAAACCGCAGGTAATCATGGCGGGCCGCGGCGTCAACGGCATAATGGTCCGGTGTGTAGGTTTGGATCAACACCTCGCCCGGAGTTTCCCCCCTGCCGGTCCGGCCGGCCACTTGGGCCAGCAGTTGGAAAGTCCTTTCGGCGGCCCGAAAATCCGGCATGTGCAGGGTTAGGTCGGCGTTAATCACACCCACCAGAGTCACTCCCGGTATGTCCAATCCTTTGGCGATCATCTGCGTGCCCACCAGTATATCGGCTCCACCGCCCGAGAATGTCTCCAAAATACGCTGGTGCGATCCTTTTCGGGTGGTGGTGTCGGAGTCCATGCGAATTATTCTGGCCCCGGGGACGGCAATTTGCAGCTCGTGCTCGACCCGCTGGGTGCCGGTGCCGAAATAACCCACCTGCCTGCTCCCGCAGTCCGGGCATAATTGCGCGGCTTTTACCCGGAAATGGCAATAATGGCAGCGTAGTCGGCCATCGGTGTGATAAGTGAGGGAAACATCGCAGCGGGGACATTTGACGACAAAGCCGCACTCACGGCACACCACCAATGTGTTTAGTCCCCGCCTATTTAAAAAAATGATGGTTTGTTCGTTATTATGTATTTTTTCTTCAATCTTCCGCAGCAAAACCCGGCTGAAAATGCTCCCGTTCCCATTCCGTATCTCGCTGCGCATATCAACAATATGCACCCGGGGCAAATTACGCCCTTCTATTCTTTTTTCCAGGCTAACCAGTTTATAAACACCTCCGGGCAACGCCCGGCAGTATGACTCCAGGGAGGGGGTGGCGCTTCCCAGCACCAGCACGCCTTTCGTTTGCTGGGCCCGGTACAGAGCCACGGCCCTGGCGTGATAACGGGGTGTTTCCTCCTGCTTGTAAGACCACTCGTGTTCCTCGTCGACAATAATTAATCCGGGATCCCGCACCGGCGCCAGCACAGCCGAACGGGCGCCCAGCACAACGGGAGCCAGTCCTTCTTCTATGCGGGTCCATTCATCATATCTTTCCCCGTCGGACATGCGGCTATGAAGCACCGCCACCATTTGGCCAAAACGCTCCCGGAACACCTTGACCATTTGGGGCGTAAGCGATATTTCAGGTACCAGGGTTATGACCTGGCGTCCCGCGCGCAGTGTTTGTTCTATACAGCTCATATAAACTTCGGTCTTGCCGCTGCCTGTCACCCCGTGCAATAAAAAAACCCGGTGCCTGTTTTTGACCAAGTCGCCTTTTATTTCGCGGACGGCTCGCTGCTGCTCCGGAGTAAGAGCAAACTTTGCCGTCCCGTCGCTTTTTTCCCCCGGGTACGGGTCCCTCCGGTTTGTTTGGCACTCAACCCGGAGCATGCGTTTTGCCGCCAGCCTGTCCACCACCGATGGGGAGACGCCGGCCACAGCCGCCAGTTTGGCCCGGGTCAAACCCGGATTGCGCAAAGCCGCTTCCAGCACCGCAAGGCTCTTGGGAGCGCGCTTTTCCAGATCCCGGCGCCACTGCTTAATATCGTCGCCGTTGTAATAGTAACTGGCCGGCCGCCTGGCGGTCGTCTTGTTAAGAACCGGCGCGATAACGGCGTTCAGCGCCTGCACCGTGTCACAAAAATAATAATCGGCCATCCATCTGGACATGGCCAGTTGTTCCTTGTTAAAAAGAGGTTTTTTATCCGCCAAGCCGGCGATATCCTTGACTGCCAGAATCGCTTTTTCATGTCCCAGACCCACCACATAGCCGGTGACGTTACGCCCGCCAAAAGGGACATTAACCCGGTGACCCACTTGCAAAAAGCCGGTCAGTGCCGGCGGCACCCGGTACTGATAGGTTTTTTCCGGCCTGATGCCGGGCACTTCCACTAGAATGTCGGCGTATAACACATCCGGCAATTGACCGCCCCGCTTCCCCTGGAACTGGCATTTTTTTCGCATAATCAACAATAAATTATTTAATCACATTATAGATCATATCGGCGACCGCTCTCAAACAGATTCTTTATATTAGAGAGCGCCCGGCTGAACGCTTGCTTTAAGTTTACAAAAAATAAATATTACCTTTACAAAGCGCAACATTTTTTTTACTATTAATTAAAGTAAATCTGTTAAATTATATAGGTTGGGCCGTGCCAAAACCGATGAGCGTATCCAACAACTGTATATCGAAAGGTGATTATATGGAAAACAAAATGGAAGCAAACCGTCTCAATGTTTATTACAGAAATTTTCACGCTCTCATTGACGTTGATCTACCGGTGAGAAAAAATCGCGTAACCGCATTGATCGGACCGTCCGGATGCGGAAAATCCACTTTTTTACGCACCTTGAACAGAATGAATGATATAATTGAGGGAGCCAGGATCGAGGGTCAGGTTTTAATGGACGGACATAATATTTACGACCCCGGCGTCAACCCGGTGGAATTGCGTAAATCGGTGGGCATGGTTTTTCAAAAGCCCAACCCGTTTCCCATGTCAATTTATGATAACGTTGCTTATGGCCCGCGCATTCACGGCATCACACACAAAAAAACCCTTGACGAAATTGTGGAAAAAAGTATTCGGTCAGCCGTACTCTGGGACGAAGTGAAGGACCGGCTGAACAGGTCGGCGCTGGGACTTTCCGGCGGCCAGCAGCAGAGGCTGGTGATAGCCAGGGTGCTGGCCATCGAACCCGAGGTGATTCTCATGGACGAGCCGGCTTCAGCCCTGGACCCCATCTCCACGGCCAAGCTGGAGGATTTGATCGATCAACTCAAGAAAAATTACACCATTGTGATTGTCACCCACAATATGCAGCAGGCTGCCCGGGTATCGGATTACACGGGCTTTTTCTTGAACGGTGAAATGATTGAATATGATACCACCAACACAATATTTACCGCGCCGGGCAAAAAACAAACCGAAGATTATATAACCGGACGCTTCGGTTAAAAGGAGCAATCAACCATATGGTAAGAGAATCATTTCAGGAACAATTGAATAGTTTGCGTCAGCTGATTATAGAGATGGGAGAACAGGTGGAAAAGGCCATAGATTCTTCAATGCTGGCGTTAGTTGAACAAAATCTCGATCTGGCCGAAAAAGTGGTCATGGACGACGAAATAATCGACAAGTTGTCCCTGGAAGTTGAAGATAAATGCACCACACTGCTGGCGCTGCAGCAGCCTATGGCCCGGGACTTGAGATTAATCAGCACCGCCATGCGCATACACGTGGACCTGGAGAGGATGGGCGACTATGCCTGCAATATAGCCAAAACCGTGCTGACCATTGGTAGCGAACCTTTTATAACATCTATGGCCGACCTGCATCATATGGCCGAGTTGGCGCGCCGGATGATCAGCCAAAATCTGGCCGCCTACAGCAAGCTGAATCGCGAACTGGCGCTGCAAACCGCCAAAATGGACCATGAGATTGATTATTTGTTCGATAAGATTTTTAAAGAGTTGCTGGCTCTGATGACCGAAGATCCCCGTAACATAAAACAATCCACCTACCTTTCGCACATCGCCAAATACCTGGAGCGGATCGGAGACCGGGGCACTAACTTGAGCGAGTCCATTATGTACATGATTAACGGTGAAAGGGTGGAATTAAACGAATAGGGGCCGGGCAAGCAATGGAAGCCGCCGCCCCTCGCTTTGTCGTCATTCGCCAAAAACAGGGGTGCTAAGATAGCGTTCACCGGTATCCGGAAGTATGGTCAGCACTGTTTTGCCTGCCCCCAATTCCCTGCCCACCGCCAGCGCGGCACATACCGCGGCGCCCCCGGAAATGCCGGCCAACACGCCTTCTACCCTGGCCAGGCGCCTGGTCATATCAAAGGCGTCTTCATCGGAAACCGCATAAGGTGAATCCACCAGGGACAGGTCCAGATTATCGGGTATAAATCCGTCCCCAATACCCTGGATACCGTGCCGGCGGTGTTTTCCGCCGGACAGCACCGCCGAGTTTTTTGGTTCCACGGCGTATACCCTGACCCCGGGAAATCTTTGTTTCAATACCCCGGCCACACCGGTGAGGGTGCCTCCGGTACCGACGCCGGCAACAAAGGCGTGTATTTCCCCGTCCACCTGGGCAAGAATCTCCAGGGCCGTAGTCTGGGCGTGGAAGGCGGGATTGTCGGGGTTGGCAAACTGGTCCGGCATCCAGGCTTCGGGTATCCCCGCAGCCAGAGCACGGGCTTTGCGCACCGCGCCGCCAATATCTTCTTCTGCCGGAGTAAGAACCACTTCGGCCCCGTAGGCCCTGACCAGCAACCTTCTTTCCCGGCTCATGGACTCGGGCATGACAACTATCACCTTGTATCCTTTGATTGCCCCCACCATAGCCAGCGCGATGCCCTGGTTCCCGCTGGTGGGTTCGACAATTACACTGCCGGGTTTGATCCGGCCCTCTTTTTCCGCCGCCAACAGCATGCCCAACGCCGCTCTCGCCTTGGCGCTGCCGCCCGGATTGACCATTTCAAGCTTGGCCAGGATGGTGGCGGGGCAATCGCCCTTCACCCGTTCCAACCTGACCACCGGTGTATTACCGATTAAATCTAAAATATTGTTTTTAACATCACCCACGCCGCCGGTCTTCCCTTCATGTTACGGGTTTTTTAATCTTCATAATCTCGTCCCATATTTTTTCGCCAAGCACCAGCTTGTCCATCATAGGCAGGGATTCAACGCGCCCGTCGGGGTATACCAGTTTGACGATGTTCGTATCGGTGCCGAAACCCGCGCCGGATTGTGTTATATCGTTGGCCACCAGCAAATCAAGGTTCTTTCTGGTTAATTTTTCCCTGGCGTTATTAATCAAATCTTCGGTCTCGGCCGCAAATCCCACCAACAGTTGGTGTCGCTTTTCCCGCCCCAGTTGCTCCAGTATATCGGTGTTTCTCTCCAATTCCAGGGTTAAACCGCCCTCTTTTTTTTTAATCTTCTGCTCCCGGGCCGTCGGCGGCCTGTAATCGGACACGGCGGCGGCCTTCACCGCCACATCGACGCCGGGATAAATCTCCAACACCGTCCGGTACATTTCCTGGGCCGTCTCCACCATAATTGTTTGCATTCCCGCCGGCGGTTCCAGCCAGGTTGGCCCCGAAACCAGACACACTTCCGCCCCCCTGCCGGCCGCCGCTTCAGCCAGCGCGTAGCCCATTTTGCCGGAACTGCGGTTGCCGATATACCTAACCGGGTCGATTGGCTCGCGGGTGCCGCCGGCTGTGACCAAAACCTTCATCCCGTTCATATCCCCCGGGGGGTAAAAGACCCGGCCCATTTGCTCCATTATCGCCCGCACATCGGCCAAGCGGCCGGGGCCCTCGTCCCCGCAGGCCTGCCTCCCCGCGTCGGGCTCAACAATGATAAACCCCATCCTGCGCAAGCGGCGCAAATTTTCCTGCACCACCGGATTCCGGTACATGTAAACATTCATGGCCGGGCAGATCAGCAACGGACATACCATGGCCAACACCGCGGTGGTCAGCAAATCATCCGCCAGCCCGCAGGCCAGCTTGGCCGCTATATTGGCCGTAGCCGGCGCAATCACCGCCATATCGGCCCGGCGGGCCAGTTCCAGATGGGGAAACCGCCAGCCCGACGATGACTCAAAAGTGTCGGTGTGCACTTTGTGCCCGGATATGGCTTCAAAAGCCAGGGGTTTGACAAACATCCCGGCCGAGGCAGTCATAATAACATGCACTTCGGCTCCGGATTTCACCAATTTGCTGACCAAATCCAGCGCTTTATGGGCGGCAATTCCGCCGGTCACCCCTACCACAATGCACTTGCCCGCTAACATAAAGCACCCCCGTCACTGATGAGGCTGTTCGAAAAGCTCACCCGAGGTTCCACTCCGAACACTTACTTGATCCCCTGCCTGGTCCGCCTGTACTTGATGTTGCCGCCGACAGTTTCAGATAAAGCGGTGGATACCGGCTTGCTGATTATTTCAGTTTCTTCCTCCTCCTGGTGCTGCGATTTTTCGGTGAGCTGCCGCGCCCTTTTGGCCGACACCACCACCAGTGTGTACCTGCTGTCCACCTGTTCAAGCAATTCATCCAGGGAAGGTTTGTTCATGGCCATCCCAGCATACCCCCAAACTATCCATTAATATATCAGTATAAGTATCAACGGTATTTATGCAATAATGATTCGATGTCCAGGAGTGCCGGACGACACCTTTCGGCTTTAATAACGGCATACACATCGCGGGTTGCTTTTTCCACCTCGCCGTTGATCACCACATAATCGTAGTTCACTACTTCTCCGATCTCTTTTTCCGCCCAGCGAAGCCTTTGTTCTATATCATCGTCACTATCCGTGCCCCTGTTTCTCAGCCGGTGTTCCAGCGCGGCACGGGAAGGGGGAATCAGGAAAATAAGCACACAACCAGGATATTTATTGCGCACCTGAAACGCGCCCTGCACATCGATTTCCAGCATTACGTCCCTGCCTGTTTCAAGGGCTTTCATTAACGGCTCGGTCGGAGTTCCATAATAATTGCCGTATACGTCGGCCCATTCCAACAGTTCGTCCCCGGTAATCATATTTTCAAAGGCAGGCTTGGTCAAGAAAAAATAATGTACGCCGTCTTTTTCTCCATGACGGGGTTTCCTTGTCGTGGCCGAAACCGAAAAATGCAGGTCCGGCACCTCTTGAAAAAGGGCGCGACAAATAGTCCCCTTGCCGGAGCCCGACGGCCCGGAGATGACTATCAAGTTGCCTTTCTTTCTCATTTAGTCATGTCCCCGTTACTCTTCATCATTCCCGGAGGAGCTTTCCTTGTTTACCAGGCGGTGGGCCACGGTTTCCGGCTGCACCGCCGAAAGAATTACGTGATCGCTGTCGGTTATGATAACCGCCCTTGTGCGCCGGCCATATGTGGCGTCCACCAGCATGCCCCTGTCCCTGGCCTCGGTAATGATCCTCTTGATGGGCGCCGATTCCGGGCTGACGATAGAGATGATCCTGTTTGCCGAAACAATGTTGCCAAAGCCGATATTAATTAGTTTGATATCCATGTCGAACCTCCTTGATAAATTCTTCCTCACTCAACTTCTTCCCTCACTCAATATTCTGTACTTGTTCTCTAATCTTTTCCAACTCGCTTTTGATTTCCACCACCGTCCGGTTTATGGCCAGATCGGCCGATTTACTGGCGATGGTATTGACCTCCCGGTTCATCTCCTGCATCAAAAAATCCAGCTTTCTGCCAACCGTTGTTTCGCTGTCCAATGCGCCGTCCAATTGTTCCAGATGGCTGTACAGCCTTACGATTTCCTCGACTATGCCGGACCTTTCGGCGTGAAGGACAACCTCGGCATCCAGACGAGACTGGTCCATCACTCCGGGCTCCAGCAGCTCGCTTATCCTTTGGCTCAACCTCTCCCGGTACTCCTCGACCACCACCGGCGCCCGAGCCTCGATCTCCCCGACCATTGCCGCTATATGCCGCGCTCTGCCCCTGATATCCCTTTGCAGCCGTTTTCCCTCTTGGGCGCGCATTTCAAGCAGTCCGGCCAGTGAAACATCCAAAGCGTTTTCAACCACCGGCCACCACAATGCAGCGTCCTTTTCCGGTTCCTCCAAAGAGACTACGCCGGGCAGGTGCAGCAACTCGTTCAGGGTTATTCCCCCGCCAAGCCGCAGCCGCGTTTTAACCTCTTGCGCAGCCCGCAGGTAATCTTCGGCCAGCTCCTCTTCAATGGTCACCCGGGGTCGATTTTCGCCGCTCAACTCTATATTGACAAAAACATCAACCCTCCCCCGGGCAATCTTGCTTTGTATGAACTTTCTAATCCGATCTTCAAGCACATTCATCGACCGGGGCATACGCAGCACCACTTCGCAATACCTGTGGTTTACCGACTTTACCTCCATAGCCACCTTTACATTGTCTGAGCCGGCTTCGCCACGCCCAAACCCGGTCATGCTTTTGATCAATCTCTCACCACCCTGCTCCGGTTATTGTACATATAGTATTAACTCCGGTATTATAAAAATATTTTTTCTACCTAAAAAAAGAAACTCCTTTAAAAAAAAAGAAAAACCGTGCTATTCACTCTAAAGTCGAAAGTCGAAAGCCCAAAGTCATCTACACTCCGGCTTTCGACTTTTGACTTTAGACTTTTGACTTTAGACGGTTTTACATTGTGCCGAGCAGATTTTCAATTCTGTCCAATCCCACCTTGATATTCTCCATAGACGTGGCATAGGAGAGACGGAAGCAACTGTCATCGCCAAAAGCTATGCCCGGCACTATGGCCACATGGGCTTTTTCCAACATCACCCCGGCCAGGTCGGTGGCATTTTCAATTTTTTTGCCGTCGCACCACTTCCCGAGCAATTGCCGGATTTCCGGAAATACGTAAAACGCTCCCCCGGGGCGATTGCAGACAACCCCCGGCATGGCGTTAAGCCTTTCCACCATATAATCCCGTCTCCTGACAAACTGGGCAACCATCTCATGCACGGCTTGCTGCTCCCCGGCCAGAGCCTCAATGGCGGCGGCCTGCGCAATTGATGTGGGGTTGGATGTGGAGTGGCCTTGCAGATCGGCCATGGCCTTGGCGACGGGCGCTGCTGCGGCGGCGTAGCCGATGCGCCAGCCGGTCATGGCGTAAGACTTGGAAACACCGTTGATAACCACGGTTTGCTCTTTAAGAGCCGGGGTGAGGGAAGCGATGCTCACATGTTCAACGCCGTCATAAATGAGTTTTTCGTAAATTTCATCAGAGATAATGGCAATGCCGCTCTTTTCCAGAATATTCCCCAGGGCGGCCAGTTCACCGCGGGTATATACCGCGCCGGTGGGGTTGCTGGGGCTGTTGATTACGAACACCTTTGTGCGCGGGGTGACGGCCTGTTCCAATTCCTCGGGCGTAATTTTAAAGTTGTTTTCCAGGCCGGCGGGTAAAATTACCGGCTTGGCGCCGGCCAGTTTGACTTGCTCCAGGTAGCTCACCCAGTAAGGCGCCGGCAGAATTACCTCGTCGCCCTCCTGGCACAGCACCTGGAAGGCGTTGTACAGCGAGTGCTTGGCTCCGGCGGAAACCACTATCTGCCCGGCGGCATATTCCAGCCCGTTATCCCGGGCAAATTTTTCGGCTATGGCCTTGCGCAGCGCTTCGGTACCGGCCACCGGCGTGTATTTGGTCATGCCCTCGTTGACGGCTGCCACCGCCGCCTTTTTAATATTAACCGGCGTGTCAAAATCAGGTTCTCCGGCTCCGAAATTGATTACATTGACGCCATTGGCTATCATTTTTTTTGCTTTGGCGTCAATGGTCAGGGTTGGTGACGGGTTGATGTTCCGCGCCCTGTCTGCCAGTTGCATTATTTGACCTCCTCCTGTCATTATTGTTAAATTATAAGAAAGTGTTCGAAAAGTTCACGGACGCCCCTTTTCGAACACTCCATTTAAAGAATATTTTGTTTGAGATCCAGTTGCGTCGACATGTGGATGGCGATCTTTAGTCAAACCTGACGGTACCGATATTGTCCCTCATCCGGTCAAGGGCTTTTTCCAGGCGCTCCGTCGGCACAGTCAGTGAAATGCGGAAAAAACCGGCCCCGTTTTCACCGTAACCCGTGCCGGGAGTGATCACCACACCGGCTTTTTCCAAAACCAGTTCGGCAAACGACTCCGAAGTATGGCCGGCGGGTACCGGAATCCATACGTAAAAAGTGGCCCTGGGTTTTTCCAAATTCCAGCCCATGCCGTTCAATGCCCGCACCAGAATGTCACGACGTTCCTGATAGATATTTCGCATATGCGATACCGCGGCGGCGCTGTTTTTCAGGCCCTTTGCAGCAGCGTACTGAATAGCCTGAAACTGGCCGGAATCCAGGTTGGACTTCAGCCGGCCCAGGGCGTCAACAACCCCGGGATGACCCGCGGCCCAGCCGATGCGCCATCCGGTCATGTTAAGGGTTTTGGAAACCGAGTGAAACTCAATGCCCACTTCCCCGGCGCCGGGAAACTGCAAGAAGCTGGGCGGTTCATATCCGTCGTAAGCAATTTCGGAGTAAGCCGCGTCATGACAGACAAGAATATTATACTCCCGGGCAAAAGCAATGACCCGCCGGTAGAAATCCTCTCCGGCAATGGCGCCGGTAGGATTATTGGGGTAATTAATGAACATCATTT
>JAKSCU010000598.1 GCA_022360435.1 Bacillota bacterium | reverse complement strand
GTAGCCGCGAATCCGCGCCTCCCTGGACGGGCTCCAGATCAGCGCGCCGTCCTCCTTCTCGACGAGCAGGTAGGCGCGCAACTGATCCTCGACCGGTTTCTTCGCGATGAACGGCTGCGGGGACAACGTCCGCAACGTCATGGGCTGCCCGCTTTCCAAATTCAGCGACCTCTACGACGCCCACGCCAAGGCGCACGAATATGGCCGCTACTTCCAGATCCCCTCTGCACCGCACGTGCAAGTGTTCGCCATCGACCCCAATTACGTGCGCGACATGGAAGCCGGTCCGAAATATGACTACGGCGACAAGCTGCTTAATCGCAAATTCAAAATCGCCTTCTCCGCGGTGCATCGCGATGAACAGACAGGCGAAATCACCTACGACAACTGCGTCGAGCTGCGCACCAACGACATGGGCATCGCACCGATCGTCGAAGACGAGAAGGTCGTCGGCTACCAGGTATACGTCGGCGGCGGACAGGGCGAAAAGAACGGCAAGCCGACGTTCGCCACACTCGGCGTGCCGCTGGGCGTGTTCAGCGAGGAGAACCTGATGCACGGGCTTAAGAGCATTGTCGACGTGCACAAGGAATGGGGCGACCGAAAGAATCGCCACTGGGCCCGGCTGAAATATGTCGTGCACAAACAGGGCGTCGAGTGGTACCGCGAACAGGTGCGCGAGAAAGGCGGCGTGTTTGAGCTGCCCAAGCCGGGCTTCGACCCCGGCCCGCGCATGATGCACCACGGCTGGACAACGTTGCCGACCACCGGCAAACTCGCGTACGGCGCGTACATCGAAAACGGCAGGCTCGTCGACTCCGATCCTGACGCGGTGCAAGACAGCCGCTCGGGTATCGTCACCGGCAACGGACAACTCAAAGCGATGGTGCCCGCGGCGCTCCAAGCGTTCCCCGGCACGGAAGTGATGATCACCGCGAACCAGGACCTGCTGTTCGTCAATATCGACCCGGACGCGAAGGAAACGTTTGAAGCGAAGCTCGCGGAGTTCGGCTACGGCAAGCGAAAGGGCAAAGCGTATTCGACCTTGCGCGTGCTGTCCGGCTCGTGCGTGGGCCTGCCGACCTGCCGCTTGAGCTACACCGACTCCGAGCAGTTCGAGCCGGAGCTGATCGATGAACTGGAAGAGAAAGGCTTCGGCGAGGTGCATGAATCGATTGGCATCACCGGCTGTGAGCGGCAGTGCTTCCGCCCGGGCACCAAATCCATCGGCTGGGTCGGGCAGGGGCCTGACATGTACGCCCTCAAGCTCGGCGGCAGTGAGGACGGGCGGCATCAGGGCACGTGGGTGGTCGTCGATGACCAGTGGCACCTCCGCCGCGTCCCGCGCGAAGATGTGTCGAAGGTAACCGCCGCTCTCTTTGAGTGGCACCATGCCAACCGCGACAACGGTGAAGACTTCGGCGCCTTCACCCGCCGGATGGGAAACGCCGCAGCCGTCGCGCATTTGCGCAGCCGGTCTGAGCTTGAGCATCTGTTCGAGAAGAGCTTTCCCGCGCCGTTCATACCGCCAGCGCAGGCGGTGTAATGATCTGTCGGGTGCCACACCTCGTCGTCTTCGACGATGTGTGCCTCGGCGTTCTGACGCCGAGTCGTTGTAGTATCGACCCACGGGATTCGCCATAAGAGTGGCGAACCACACATCGTCGCGAACGGCAAGGTGTGGCGCCCAATCGGTAGCATTCTCCATCACGGAAGGCGCAACATCGCCGCGTATTCCTCATAACGCCTGTCGACATCATCACGCGTGATCTGCTTCATGCGGTCGAGGCTGAACGCTTCGATGTTGTAGCTGGCGACGATGGTGCCGTAACCCATCGCCTGTTTGAGCTGGTCGAGCGTCGGGTGACCGCTGGCCACAACGCCGGCAAGAAAACCCATCATG
>JAKSCU010000277.1 GCA_022360435.1 Bacillota bacterium | reverse complement strand
GGGGTTTCAAAATTACG
Organism: Bacillota bacterium; assembly: GCA_022360435.1. GTDB lineage: Bacteria > Bacillota > Desulfotomaculia > Desulfotomaculales > Desulfallaceae > BRH-c8a. The sequence continues at coordinate 7,141 of JAKSCU010000277.1, read as the reverse complement.
TCCAGTTCCGGCGACGGTGTTACGGGAGCTCTGGTACAGCAAAAAAATGGTATATATTGCATTGGCTTGCAATTTCATCCGGAAAATATGTTTCGTGAGCACCCTGTATTTCTAAATCTGTTTGAATCATTTGTTGTTGCATGTAGTCGTTTTATGTCGAACAAAAATGCGCTTATGACACAGGAAAACGGCAAACTATTATCGAAATGAGAGTTATAGCAGATTAAACGGTTTTATATTATATTAGTTGGTTGTCCGCAAATAAAGGAAAAAAATGAGCAGTTCAGTGAGAGAAAAAGAAAAAAAGTAAAAAAGAACTAACATATTTTGTTTTTGTGGGTTGGACGGGCTTGCCCCCGGAGTAAATTCTTTATATGATGTAAAAAAAATGTTGAAATGTTAATACGTGTTACGCAGCCGGAGGTGCATTTATTTGCCCAGGAAAATAATGAATATTATGGTGGTGGACGACCAGCCCGGTGTACGTTACCTGCTGGACATTGTAATCAATGAATCGGGACACAAGGCCCACACGGCGCAAAACGGGCTGGAAGCGGTGGAGATGGCTCACTCCGTGCGCCCGGACCTGATTTTTATGGATGTGCGCATGCCCATTATGGGCGGGCTGGAGGCGTTGGCTAAAATAAAGTCGACATTGCCGGAAACCGAAGTTATAATAATGACCGCCTATGGGTCCGATGAAACCATTGAAGAGGCGAAGCAACTGGGGGCTCTCGGTTGCATGGCCAAACCCTTCGATATAGAGGATATCAAGAATTTTCTTCTGGACTATACCAGAAAAAAGCTACGTGAAGAGATATTCTACAAAGCAAACGCCATTTGAAACTTCCGCCGGCGCCACTTGGTTGACGGCGTCACACAGCAGTTCATAGTCGGGGACATTCCTCCGCAGGAGGCGTGTCCCCTTTTCTTAAGCCCGTTAAAGGGTTATAATTACTTGTAAATCAAAATCAACACCCCGGCGCAATTTAAAGGCGGCAGAGCTGTGGGACGGTTCGAGGGGCCCGAAGACCGCAAGCGCCGTTAAATTTTTTCCGGAGGTTGCCAGTTGTACAAAATAACAACCAATTCGGCGGCACAGACCCGGCAACTGGGGGAAACCCTGGGATCCTTGCTGCAGCCGGGGGATTTTATTTCGCTGCACGGTGATTTGGGGTCCGGCAAAACCTGCCTGGCCGGAGGAGTGGGAAACGGGCTCGGGGTTACCGGTCGGGTGAAAAGTCCGACCTTTACCTTAATCAACGAATACGAAGGTAAAATACCTTTATTCCACATGGACGCATACCGCCTGGACCAACCGGAGGAAATCGAGGACCTTGGCTACGAACACTATTTTTACGGGCCGGGCGCCACCCTGGTGGAATGGGCGGGAATCATTGAACCGTACCTGCCTGAATGCAGGCTGGATATAACCATCGTCAGGTCACCGGTAAGCGAGGAAGAACGTGTGATTGAGCTTGTTCCCCACGGTAAACGCCACGAGCAGTTGGTCAGGGAGATGATGCGCCATGTATGTGCTGGGGATTGAATCCGCCACCCCGGTGGCCGCCACGGCGGTTGTCACCGAAGACAAAATAATGGCGGAAAGGATGGTAAACAACCGGCGTACCCATTCTGTGAACCTATTGCCCATGATACGGGATGTTTTAAACGACGCCGGAATAGACAAAAGCCAATTGGACGGGATAGCGGTTACCACGGGGCCGGGTTCTTTTACCGGCCTGCGCATCGGTATGAGCACCGCCAAGTCACTGGCCCAGGTGCTCCGCCTGCCCGTGGCCGGAATATCTACAATGGAGTCATTGGTCCATCCTTTAACCGGCCTGCCCGGGCTTGCCTGCCCCATTTTAAACGCCCGGAAAAACGAGCTTTACGCCGCCCTGTACCGGAGCAACGGCAGGCAGCTCAGTTGTCTGCTGCCGGCCTTTGCCGTTGGCGTTGAAAAACTGGCGTCCTTATTGGATGTCTACGACGAGCCAATTACTTTTCTAGGTGACGGGACGGAGGAATATCGCAACACACTGATGGAACTGCTGGGCGGCCAAGCCCGCTTTGCGCCCGGCAGCGCCGCTTTTCCCCGCGGCGCTGCGGTGGCCGAATTGGGCCTGCGCACCTTAAAATCCGGAGCCGGCGCAGATCCCCTCGATCTTTTGCCTTACTACACCAGAGAATCTGAAGCGGAAATCAAGTGGCGGGAAAGGCGCCGGTCAAATGGTTAAAGACCTCGCATTTCTCGGTCGGATAAAATACCATCGGATGAATTCGGAACACCTCGACCAGGTGGCGTCCATCGAACGGGAATCTTTTCAAACTCCATGGTCGAAGGATACCTTTTCTTATGAAATCCGGTTTAACACATTTGCTCATTATATGGTGGCCTTAGCCGGTAAAAAAAAAGTCGCCGGCTATGCCGGCATGTGGGTAATCATGGATGAAGCGCACATCACAAATGTGGCGGTGCAAAAAAACCAACGCGGTCGCGGCCTGGGTTTGGAATTAATGCAAAGGATGATCGCCTGGGCCCTGGCGTTGGGCGCGGTACGCATGACCCTTGAAGTGCGCGCGTCGAATACCCCGGCCCGGTCGCTTTACGCCACCTTGGGGTTTAAGGAAAGAGGCGTCCGAAAAAATTATTATACCGACACCGGAGAAAACGCCATTATTATGTGGAAGGACAGACTACCTTGAGAATGGAGGAATGGGCAATTGGGTAGCAAATTAATACTTCGCCTGGCCGGTATCGGTTTAATCGCGGCAGCCGGCCTGGCCGGTCTCCCGGGTTACTGGCCTATCGCGGCCGGGTTGGCGGGCGTGGTGCTGTTCCTGCTTGCCGGCCCCGCCTGAAAGAGCCGCTGACCGGTCGGGTTCCGACCGTTTGAGGCGATTTCAGTTATTCCCGGCAAAATTAAACCGTACGAGATGGAAAGTGTCCTGAATAATATGTTCTCTCCGTAATGGCTGAGGGACACAGCGGCCAAGGTGGATTTTGTCCAGCGCACCTTCCGGGGTGACGCCAAGTATTAAGTTTATCTTATCCGGTATAATATATGGGAGCAGGCAAGACTTTTCCGGAGACAAAATAATGCCCAACGATTATCGAAAAATTGCTGTGCTGGGAGCAGGTTCCGTCGGGGCGTCTGTTGCTTACGCCATCCAGATGAGCGGGCTTGTCAGTGAAATATTGCTGGTGGACATAGACAGACGGCGGGCCGAAGGTGAGGCGATGGACCTGGCCCACGGCGCAGCCTTCACCAAGCCCATAAAAATTAGTATTGGGGATTACGAAGACTGTCGTGACGCCGATATTATTGTGTTTACCGCCGGAGCCAACCAGAAGCCCGGGGAAACCCGCATGGACCTTGTCCATAAAAACACGGGCGTGTTGCGGGACACCCTGCCCCGGGTAATCGATCCGGCCGAGAACTCCATTTTGTTGATGGTATCCAACCCGGTGGATGTACTGACGTATGCCGCTTTGCGCTTGACCGGGCTTCCACCCGGCCGGGTAATCGGCTCCGGTACGGTGCTGGACAGCTCCCGCTTCCGACACCTGATCAGTGAACATTGCCTGGTGGAGCCGCGCAATGTTCACGCCTACGTAATTGGTGAACACGGCGACTCAGAAGTGCTGCTGTGGAGCAAAGCCAATATCGCCGGCCTGAGCCCGGAAGAATTCTGCCGCTGCCGCGGCATAGACAGCCCGGATCGGGAAACTGTCACCGCCGGCGTGCGAAACGCCGCCAACGAAATCATATCCCGGAAAGGGGCCACCTATTACGCCATCGGCTTGGCGGTAAGTCGTATTTGTGAAAGCATACTTCGGGACGAAAACTCCATCCTTACCGTTTCAAGTCTCGTAGACGGTTTATACAATCTGTCGGGCGTCTGTTTAAGCCTACCCTCATTGGTCAACCGCGAGGGGCGTGTACGCGTTTTGCCGGTGCCCCTTGACGAGGCTGAAAACATGGCGCTGCAAAAATCGGCGGCGGTACTTAAATCAGTTCAGGCTGAAATAGCACAGGAAATTGGGCTTGCGCATTAAATGCCGGTTTCGTGTGCCGGCGCCCGGCCAAACAAGCAAGAAACCGCGGAGACGGTGATATTTTACAGCTTGCATTATCTCTAATTTATGATAAAATATTTAATGCGGCATTAATAAATTTTTTATGCGCCTGTAGCTCAGGGGATAGAGCGCCGGCCTCCGGAGCCGGGTGCGCAGGTTCGATTCCTGCCAGGCGCACCATAACATATGTAGGCAATGAATCCCACAATCCTTGAATTTTCAAGGATTGTGGGATTTTAAATGCTTTGAGGCCAAAGAATAAGTAAAATATACCTTTAATCAACCCAACTAGGTTTTCTTTTTTCCAGAAAGGCCCTGATTCCTTCCCGGGCGTCGCCGGTGGAACTATTGAGGGCAATAACTTCGCTCGCATAGTTGAGCGCCTGGAAATCATCCATGTTAATTTGCTGATAGAAAGCTCTCTTGCCTATAGCGATGGCCGACGCGCTGTAACCGGCAATGGCGGCGACCATATCCCTTGTTGTCCCGTCCAGTTCTTCCGCCGGCACAACCTTGTTTACCAAACCATGGACCAACGCGTCCCCGGCGGTCACAAACTCCCCGGTTAACAGCATTTCCATGGCTTTTTTCCGACCCACGTTACGGCTTAAAAAAACAGCCGGGGTGCTGCAAAACAAGCCTATTTTCACTCCCGGCGTACCAAATAAAGCGTCTTCCGTAGCAACGGCCAGATCGCAAGCGGCCACCAACTGGCACCCGGCCGCCGTAGCCACGCCGTGCACCTGGGCGATAACGGCCTGGGGCATTTCACGGATGGCCCGCATGGTTTGATAACAAGTTTGGAACAATTTCAACAATGCCTGGGAATCGCTTTCAACAACCTCTTTCAGGTCGTGTCCCGAAGAAAAGTTTTTTCCAATACCTTTGATTATCACCACTGTCACTTTTTTTTCAATGGCAATTTGGTTTAAAAGTGCCGTAAGCTCCTCCAACAGGCCCCGCGAAAGAGCATTGCGTTTTTCCGGCCGGTTCAGGCTAATTAATCCTGTTTTGCCCTGCACCTCATATAACAGATACTTTAAATCCATTTTCATCCGGCCCGGCGCCAAATGTCAAAATAGTTTGTCAAAAAAACGCACTCATTCGGTTCCCCCTGCGTGCGTTTTTTGGCTGCATAACAACCGCCGTGCTGTTTTCTTGCTCGTTGTGAGCTGCTTATTCGTGTGAGTTTAGTACTTAATTCCGGCTGTAAATAGGGCGGTGATAGACTTTCCTGAAGTAAATTTTAGCGCCGCAGCCATATTCACCTCCTTAAATTGTATCGTCAATAATATAGTTATTATTATACATTTGCGTCTTAGTTCCTGCTGTTTAAGAATGTTTTGCGAGCACACTTTGAACCTATTTCTGAACGTTCATAAAACTGGTATTATAGTAACTAATTAAACCTCGGTTATCAGCCGGAGGTGATGTTATATGCTTGGAAAACTGGAAAATAAAAAAAAGTTGTGCTTATCTTTAATACTTATTGAGACTATCGCTGTTTTTTTACTGGCTTTTTTAACCCTTAACAAGGGAATCGGCTTTTTGCCCACTTTCTTGCCACGGGAAAATATTGCCGTTACCGAATCCCAAACGCCGGAACAACAAGCCGGGTGCCAAAATGAGACAGCACCGGCTTTTGTGGGAATTAACGATAAGGACCGGGGCATCAGCATCAACCTGGTGGGCGATATCATGCTGGCTTCCCGGGTGGGAACGGCCGTTGAAAAACACGGGCCCCAATACCCATGGTCGGCAATCAGCGATATTTTGTCCGCCGCCGATGTCACGATAGGTAATTTGGAATGCGCTGTCGGCTCGGGCCACTACCGCCCGGACCCGGATAAACAATTTGCCTTTCTGGCCAATCCAGAAGCGTTAAAAGGCGCCCGGGACGCCGGTGTCAATGTGCTGACGCTGGCCAACAATCATGTTCTGGATTTCGGACCCGAGGCGTTGCTGGACACAATTTTCCACTTGGAAAACAATGGTATAAAATATACCGGCGCCGGCGCCAACATAGACGGCGCGCTAACACCGGTGATTATGGAAAGGAACGGAGTAACGGTGGGCGTGCTGGCGTTCTCTTACGTCATACCCAGAGGCTGGTGGGTGGCGGGGCATAACCGCCCCGGCACCACCAGCGGCCATGACTATGAACAGGTCTACGAATCGGTCCGGGACCTCAGCCAAAAGACAAACATTACCGTTGTATCGCTGCACTGGGGCCGTGAATTGGCCGACCGGCCTTCGAAACAGCAGCAGAAGCTGGCCCGCCGCCTGGTCGATCTGGGCGCGGATATAATACTGGGCCATCATCCCCACGTGCTGCAAGGTTTGGAACAATACAAAAACAGCTTGATTATCTATAGCGCCGGCAATTTCATATTTACCTTGTCCGGTGACGTCAGGGGAAGGCAGAGCATGATCCTGCAGGTTGACGCCGCGCCCGGCGGATTAACCGGCGTCCGAATCCACCCCGCCTGGCTTGAGTTCGGGCATACAATTCCTGCCAATGAAACACAAACTGCCTCCATTATCAGGAGACTGCAAAAACTATCCGCAGAACTGGGCACAACCGTCAACGACCGGGGAGAAATTGAATTTTAACGCAAATGCCTTTCCTTGTGGAAAGGCTGTATTTTTTTTAAACAGTCTGGAAAAATGTCTTTACAAAATAAATTCTCAATAATATTATTATATTCAATTGAATGTTTTAATAAGATGACCCAACGGGAGGAGTTGTATATGCAGAGAAAAGATAGCAATGTTTGTGATGTTTTTTGTTACGACGAGGAGAAAGTAAACCGCATCAGGGGGGAATTAGTGGCCACCGAAGAAATTGCCCGGGTTTTTAAAGCTCTGGCCGATGAAACAAGGCTGAAAATAATATACTCCCTGGCCCGGGAAGAACTCTGCGTGTGCGACATGGCCCAGATTACGGGCATAAGTGTGGCCGCGGCGTCCCACCACCTGCGGCTATTGAAGCATCTGGGCTTGGCCAAAAGCAGAAAAGAAGGCAAAATGGTTTTTTATTCCCTGCAGGATCAATGT
>JAKSCU010000557.1 GCA_022360435.1 Bacillota bacterium | reverse complement strand
ATAAATAATTTTAGGGGACACATTCGGACCGATATAGACCGTATTGTTATATATATCAAGACCTTGTGTAGGGTAGTTGACGACAAAAATACCACCTTTATCATTTTGACTGATATTGTACCGGACAATATTCCCGTCATCCTGGCTGGTTGTACACGACCAGAATAAACCGTGGTTGTTGTCATGGCTGTAACTGTACTGGAATATGCAGTCAACACTATTAAGGTCTGCATTATACAGGCATCCGTCATAATCAACAGTCAAGTTCCTGTATCCTTCATTAAATTGGAATACCGTTCCTGCAGAGCTTCTTGAAAAAATAGTATTTCCCGTCCCTGCTCTCACTGCCGTATCATAGCATACATTGTATTCCACCAGGCAGGTATTGTCCGATAATCTGGTAACAATAGCATTTTTCCCTATGTCACTAATTACATTGTTGCGTATAACGAGATTACTGAATCTCCTTGCATTCCATGCTTGAGTGTAAGGGTAATCGCTATGCTTGATTTCATTGTTTGTAATAATACCCTGATTATCCACCGAAGCAATTGTACACCCTTCGATCAAAACATTGTTGAACCTTGTGGGTACCGTATCATCCGACCTGGTTGCAATGTAAATAGCTGCTGTCCTTTTTGCATCCAGTGAATTGCCTGCAATCCCTTTGACATTGTGTATATTAAGGTTTCTTAACACAATATGGTCAACCGTACCGAAATTGCTTCCAATAACTTCAACTCCCCTGCGGTCTGCAGCGTCTGGCGCATCATTGGTGATTTCAAGATTGTTCACCTCAATATATTCCTGATTGTAAATATAAACAACCCCTTCACCAACCAGGCCGGCTCCATCAATGACAGGCTTGCTGCCGCTACCGTACATGTCAATGACGATTGGGTTGCTACCGGTGCCCGACCCTAGAAACTTTAATTGGCCGGTCCATATGCCGCTGGCTTTAAACAGTATCTTATCACCAGGCTGATAGTTTATACTGTTTACCTTGCCGAGGGTTTTGAAAGCTTTAGATTGGGACAGTCCGTCATTATGATCATCTCCCCCGATAATATCCACATAGTAGATGTTGCCGGCAGAAGCGGCATTGGCGGGATGATATATGACACCCAGGGCTATTACAAAAATACACATTAACCATACTAACAATCTTTTTTTTAATAGATGTTTCATGAACATAACCTCCTATAATCATTGCTTTACTTT
>JAKSCU010000229.1 GCA_022360435.1 Bacillota bacterium | reverse complement strand
GGTATACTTTCCTAAGAGTATAAAAAAGCAGGTTACTCTTAATCGAGTAACCTGTCTTTTTTAACGGAGTCAGCTCTTAACTCTAAGTCCAAGCGTATAATAACTCCCTTGCTATAGAGCTATTATTTATTAGCCACTATAACATCCAAGGAGACGGTTCCCTTGCTTCCCAAAGTATAAAAAAGCGCGCTTATTGGACCACTTTTGCGCTATTAAGTAACATCCTTTTCGGGTTTAAGTTTCATCAACATGTGTTCTGAAACCCCTTCTTGAAAAAGGTTCGGGATCAAACCCACATCTGTATAGCCAAGTCTTTTATATAATTGGTGCGCTCTTTGGTTAAAATCGCTCACTAGGATAAAGGTTTTGGTGGCTTTACTGAAGCTCACCCTTTCAAAATAATTTAGTAACGCGGTCCCTATACCTTGACTTCGGAACTGCTCCTTAACGGCCAAAAGTTTGCAATAAGGAAATTGGTTAAATACTCCTCTTAGTTCAATCCATATGAACCCCAGGCACTGGTGATCCTCGTTCACCGCAACGAATATATGGCCTTTGTTTATTCCTTCCGCTAAACGAGATTTAAACAACTCTTCGGGAGGGCTGTACACTTGCCCCAGCCGAGAGTTTACATAAGCATCGTTACAAGCCTGTAAGTGTGTAAGGGTCCCTGAAATAATATTAATAACCAATAGAAACTTCCTCCTTGGGATTTGCCCGGATAACCAAAAGAGTTTCCAGGTTTAAACCCAACTCCTTTTAAATTTTTAATAATTATATCAACCCAAGGGTGTTTTTCCTGAGAACTTTCAGCAAGCGTAGCTTAATTAATTTCTTTATTTTTAATTTGCTGTTTGTATTGAAGCAATGGGGCGTTTCTCAGGCTTACTCAAGGAGCACCTTCAATAATGGACAAGATTTTTTCCCCATAGGCGGAAACCTTTTTCTCACCCAGCCCCTTGACGCCCTGCAGTTCAGCCAGGCTACGGGGTCGGACCCTGGCTATTTCCATCAACACACTGTCATGGAAAAAAACATAAGCCGGCTTCTGCTCCTGCCTGGCCAGGCTACTACGATACTCTTTCAGCGCTAACAGCAGTTCTTGATCATTCGGCGCCGTTTCACATTTTCTTGCGTCAGCCTTTACTTGACCGGGCAATTCTTTTACTTCCACGCTGGTTCTCTTAACCCTCACCGGCAGGGGTTCACCCTTCCGCATTGCTTGCCTGCCTTGGGCGGTTAAAACCACCACCGGGTACTCGGCTCCCTGTAAGGCGAGATAGCCGTCGGCCAAAAGCCGGTCGATCATGGCCAGGATAGCTTTCCCGCTTTTGCCCGCCAAGCTGCGGTAATAAATCAGGCTGTCATAGCCAAAGGTGGACATATTGGCGGAGGCGGCGCCCCGCAGAATATCCGCCAGTTTTTTGCGGCCCACCCCCCGCGGCAGTTCCGCCACGCAGGCCAGCGCCACCAGCGGGTCTTTGGAAAATTTCAATTCGCCCGACTCTCCAGCCAGGCAATTGTCACAACAAGGCCGGGCCCCGCCTTGGGGTTCCTCGCCAAAATAATCCAACAGCATAACTCTTCTGCAGCGGGTGGTATTGGCCCAGTTAACCACGGTGGCCAGCTTGTCCTTACGGTGGACCAGCCGCTTTTCCACCTCCTGCAAGGTGGCCCGCACCGCCTCGGGGGCCGGGCGCAACCCCGGTTCCACATATAGGTACGCTTCGTCCCGGTCGGACAATTTGACCGCCTGCAACCGCTCCAACATGCTGGCCACCAGCCGCAGCTTGGTTTCACCCAAGCCGGCCTGCTCCAACTCAACCAGCGGCACGGCGGACCTCCCGCCCTCCGCGTATCTGGCGCAAGCCCGCCAGAAAAGGACCAGATCATCCCGGGTGACGGCATCGTTGTCAATAAACCAATCCTGCAGCCGCTTGTCCTTTAAAGAATACAACAGCAGGCACCGGGCCGGCAAACCGTCCCGTCCGGCCCTGCCGATCTCCTGATAATAAGCCTCCAGGGAGGCCGGCAGGCTGTAGTGGGTCACAAAGCGGATATTGGCCTTGTCGATACCCATGCCAAAAGCGTTGGTGGCCACAACCACCCTGACTTCTTCCCTGATGAAAGCATCCTGCACCCCGGCGCGCTTGTCGGGTTCCAGACCGGCATGGTAGCAGCCGGCGGTAATCCCCAGAAGCTCCTTCACCCACACCGCCAATGCCTCACTCTCTTTTCGGGTGGCGGTGTAAATAATGCCGCTGCCTTGTTGCCCCTCCAGGAACTCCCGCAGTGCCGCCTGCTTCTCCCTCTCGCCCTCAACCCTTTGGGCGGAAATATACAGGTTGGGCCGGTCACTGCCCGACGCCACCATCCCGGCGTCGGGAATACCCAGTTGGCTCAATATGTCCCGCTGCACAGCCGGCGTGGCCGTGGCGGTAAGAGCCATAATCCGCGGGCGCTGCGGCAGTTGTTTATAAAATTCCTCGATCCAGAGGTAATCCGGCCGGAAGTCGTGGCCCCACTGGGAGATGCAGTGGGCTTCGTCCACCACCAGCAAACTTACCTCCATTTCTTTAATCAATTCGTTGAAATATCTGTTACGCAGCCGCTCCGGCGCAATAAAAACCAGCTTATAATCACCGCTGCGGATACCGCGCATCCTCAACCGATGCTCTTCCATTTTGAGCTGGCTGTTGAGCATGGTGGCCCGGAAAAAATCCTTTTGGCGCAGGTTGTCCACCTGGTCCTTCATCAAAGCCACCAGGGGAGAAATTACCAGGGTGAGGCCGGGAAGCAGCAGGGCCGGAAGCTGGTAGCAAAGGGATTTCCCACTGCCGGTGGGCATGACCGCCAGCACGTCACGTCCGGCCAGCGACGCTTCAATTACTTCTTTTTGACCCGGGCGAAAGCGTTTAAAGTGAAACTGCCTGGATAAGGCTTCCTCCAAAGCCAAATCTGTTACCATAAAATTACCCCCGGCGCATTTTATGTAAAGTTATTATAACAATCTCAGGCTTTAAATTAAACCTTATGGGTAAACCGCTCTCCCCCAGGCCACCATTGATAATCATTGCAGTATGTCCGGACGAAAACAAGCCATAATCAAACTTGGGAAAAAGACCTTGGCCGGGGGCGATAATTGCTCCTAAAACCGGAAGGCGGACTTGTCCTCCATGGGTATGACCCACCATAACCAGATCAATCTCCGATTCAATGGCCGAGTCATAGATGTTTGGGGCATGGGCCAGCAGTATCTTAGGCGACGTATCATCGACTTCCATTAAAGCTTGCTTTAAATTATCTCTTCCCAGATAAGGGTCATCCACTCCGATAACCCAAAGATGATTTCCTTTCCATATAAATTTTTCAGCTTGGTTTTGCAGAATTCTGGCCCCTGATTCCTCAAGCTGATGCCTATATTCAAACCCGGTCCACCAATCATGGTTTCCCGGCACAAAATAAACGGGTTTGTGGCTGAGCCGCTCAACCAAACGCAGGCCCGGCTCACAATCAGGATTTCTCTTGTCCACCAAATCCCCGGTGATAGCCACTAAATCAAAGTCTTGTCCGTTAATTAGGTTTAAAAGCTTTTCTTGCCCAACCCCGAATTCCTTGCTGTGCAAATCGCTTAAGTGTAAGATTGTGAACCCCTCAAAAGCCGGGGGCAAATCCTTCACTGAAACATTGTACTTTTGGACAACAAGAAAATTTGTTGTCCAAACCGAGTAAAAAAGTACCGCAATGGCCACTCCCATAACCCAATACCACCATTTAATATGTTTCAAAGAAATCTTCCTTAAATTTAAATTCCTTCTTTTGCCGGACTAAGCAGCATCTAAAACTAAGTTGGAGTTGAAGCGCGGTAGAGCAGTTCAGCCTATGATTTGATTATATAAATTAAAATAACAATGGAAAAAATAACTCAATTGCAACCTTCTGCCTTTAGCATAAAAATTCCTACATATCATTGTCATTTGTTGCAATATTTTTAGGTATAATGAATTTAATTTAATTTGTTTAGTTGCAACTAAACAAATTAAATGCTATGCTACCAAAAGGAGGTGATGCTACATCAAAGAGCAAGAAATTCAATTCATAGAGGAACTGGGGCTGTTGATGGAGAGGACCGGCGCATCCAAAACCCTGGGTCGTACCTTTGGCTACCTGCTGTTGGTTGATCAGCCCAAGACCCTGGACGAGATATCCAAACAACTGTTATACAGCAAAGCCACGGCATCCCTCACCATCCGTCAGGGGCTGGTTACGCGTTTAGTTGAAAAAGTGAGCCTACCCGGAGAACGCAAAAACCGGTACCAAGCCAGTGCACAGTCCTGGATCAAAATCTCGCTGGAAAAGGCCAATGACCTGAAAACATGGGAAGAAACAATCGACCGGGGTTTAAGCTTTGTGCCGCCCCATAGCCGGAAATCCAGGGAAAGCCTTTTGGCGTTGAAAAACTACTTAAGTTTTATAAACTGGTATATATCGGATATGCAGGCTCAATATGAACGCTGGACACGGGGCGAGATTGACCAATGCGCGAAAAAACACAAAAAGGCGT
>JAKSCU010000432.1 GCA_022360435.1 Bacillota bacterium | reverse complement strand
CGCTGCGCATCGCGGGTGGGCGCCTTTTGCGATTCACGTTCGACCCACGCATTGCCACATGGTGATCGCCGCTGACGCGAAACCCGAGCGCATCATGAAGGATGTCAAGGCCTATGCGTCACGGCGCTTGCGCGAGGCGGCATTGATCAGCGATGAACAGCCCGTCTGGACCCGCCATGGCAGTACACGCTACCTGAATGACGAAGCATCGGTGACAGGGGCGATCCACTATGTGATCAACGAACAGGGCGCCACGATGACGCCCGCGCCGTTTGATCGTTTCTCTGAACATGACGCGGGCGTCGATCCGCGCGACCGAACCGTGGACGCAAGTCCACGTCATACCGATGCACAAGGTGATTCGACGCGGACTCACGTCCGCGGCTCGTCAGATATCGATCACGTGCACAATGACAACTGGTCCGGCAAACTCCGCTTCTACCCCGATCGCTACGCCCGAACGTTCCAGCACTGGCACGAAAACATCCGCGACTGGTGCATCAGCAGGCAACTGTGGTGGGGGCATCGGATACCGGTGTGGACAAAGGAGGGATCAGAGATACCGGAAGATATCGAGATTTCGGGGGGCGACTCATCTGATCACACTTGGATCGGGATCGACGTAAAGAAGGATTTTCGCCAGAAGATCACAATTCAAGGCCAGTACGATTTGAAGCGCCGCATCGGAATCGCATATGCATGCGTTGCGCCCGGTAATGAAGATGTCGAGTCAGTTCTTGAGAAACAGGGCTTCACCCAAGACCCCGACGTCCTCGACACCTGGTTCTCCTCCGCGCTTTGGCCCATGTCCACCATGGGCTGGCCCGATCCCGCAGCGTTCAAGGAAACCACGCCCGACGGCTCACCAGCGATCCCCGAAGGCGACGGCTTACTCAAGACCTTCAACCCAACCAGCGTACTTTGCACGGCCCGCGAAATCATCACGCTCTGGGTCTCGCGCATGGTGATGTTCAATATCTACTTCCGCGGCTGCCTGCCCTTCCGTGACGTGTTCATCCACGCGATGATCCAGGACGGGCACGGCCAGAAGATGAGTAAGTCATTGGGCAACGGCGTCGACCCGATTGACATCATCCACTCGCATGGCAGCGATGCGATGCGTTTTGCGCTGACCAAGCTGACCACGCAGACGCAAGATGTGAAAATGCCAGTCGATATGATCTGTCCCTACACGCAGCAGACCTTCACACCGAAGTTCATTACCACCAGCGCGGGCCACCACGTTGCGGCGCCAACGCAGGATTCGCCTTTCGAGAAAGGCAAGCGCATGGCGTCCAGCTTCGGCGTCGCATCGGGTCAGGTTGCGCCGACGGATGACCTGCCGCTTGCACGTAACACGAGCGAGAAGTTCGATGAAGGCCGCAACTTCGCCAACAAGCTGTGGAACGCAGTGCGTTTTGCGCTCGGCAACCTCAGTCGAACGGGCCGTGAAGCCCCGCCGCTGACGTTGCGCGAGGAGTTGGTGGTCGGTGATCAGTGGATCCTCTCCCGCCTGGCCCGCACGATGAAGCAGGTGAATGAAGCGATTGAGTCGTACGAGTTCTCGCGTTACGCCCAGACGCTGCGCGACTTCATCTGGAACGATCTGTGCGACTGGTACATTG
>JAKSCU010000442.1 GCA_022360435.1 Bacillota bacterium | reverse complement strand
GGGCTTTTTTATTTTGAAAGTATACTGCTGATGCCCCTGTTTTGGATTGTGCTTGGCCTGGCCGCCGGCGAAGCGTGGGAAAGGCGGGGCGGGACGGAGTGCCGGGCCGGGGAGGGAGGGTAACGTCATGGTTGGCGGTCCAAAGGCAAAAAAGGCCGGCCGGGGGGGGTTCACCCTGCTGGAGGTGATTATCGTCATCGGCGTCATGGGACTGCTGGCCGCCATGATTGTGCCCTTCACCGGTTACCTGAACAACACCCAGCGGGTCAAGCTAACCAGGGAAAAAATGGAGAGCATTCGCACCGCCCTGGTGGGGCCCCAGAACGTTTATGACGCGCAGGGGGCGCCGGTGGTGGGCGGTTACGCGGGTCACATGGACCGGCTGCCCAAGCTGTACCGGTCCGAGTGGGACAATGACCAAAAGACCTGGATCTGGCGGGAAGACCAAGCCGAGGATATTTACGGCTCGGGGCAGCCCCGGGGCCTGTGGCTCCGGGGGCCCAACGCCGGGGATATTTCGCCGGCCCCCGGGGACGCCTCGGATTACGCCAACTGGCTGGGACCTTACATTGCCTATCCCACCGACCCCTACCCCGGTAACACCAAAAGCCTGGATTGGACCGAACCAAGCCACAGAGACCTTTTTGAGCAGCGTCAGGCCGAAGGGAAGCTTAGTGACGCCTGGGGCCGGGTGCTGTACTTTATCAAGGAGGGCGCCGTTCCGGACATCACCTTGTTGGTGGTGAGCGCCGGCCCGGACGGCAAGGTTGTTTTACCCGACGCCGGGAGCCCTGATTATAACGACGGAGCCGGTGAAAACCGGGACAACATAGTGATGAAAATAACCCACAGCCAGTGGTACGCCGCCGGCCTGCCGGACCGCGAGGAGCGCACCCGCCGGAGCATAGAGAAGGTCCGGGACGCCATAATCGGCCCGGCGGACGCCTACGATCCCTCGGGCCGCCGCCTGGCCGGCGGCTACACCGGGGACAGCGGCCAGTGGCCCACCCTGTGGGAATGGGACCAAGGCGACTGGCAGGTTTCCGGGGATGGCGTGGGGCAGCCCCGGGGCCTGTGGAGCGTAACGGACGAAGTTTATGGGCTTAGCAACGGCTTTGGCTGGCGGGGGCCGTATCTGGTCAAACCCTGGGGCGAAGGCCAAAGCGAGGTGTTGCGGGACGCTTGGGGCACCCCCCTGCATTTTGAAACCATGCATAATAAGGTGTACGGGGTCTCCGCCGGGTTGTACATAATCAGCGCCGGGCGGGACAAGGACATTTTAACCGGGGGAGACAATATCGAGCTGCCGGTGCTCCCGGTCAACAGTTGGCTGGTTGCGGATATGACTGTGCGGGGCTATGTGGTCAACGACACGCCCAAGGTATACGAGAAGGTCTGCCTTGCTTATGATACCGAAGGCGCATGTGTTTTGTACGAGTGGCAGACACCCCCGGATAAGCAGCCGGACCCCGTGAATGTGCAGCTGCGGCTTTATCACCGGCCCGGCGCTACCCCCTTGGAGACCGTACTGGACGTGCCCGCGGGGGAGAGCAGGTCCTTTGCGTTGACCGCCGGGGCTGATTATATCTGCGCCGGCGAGCGCAATTTCGAGATCGGGGTGGATGCAGATAAAGCCCTTGTCGTGGGAGCGCACCCCCGGAGTATTTTCATCGGTTCGGGCGGCACCCAGTCCCCGGTGCCCGAGAAGCTGGTTCTGACGGTGCGGTCGAAATAAGACATAAATTATCCGACATTAGAGGTGGGTGCTGAAATTGGCGGATGTTGCAGGCTACAAGTGCGCCGTATGCGGCAATCAAAATCCCCCGGAGGAAAAATACTGCGGCACTTGCGGGCATTGGCTGCCGGACCCCGACTTTCCCGCCGAACCGGCGCGCCGGGGAGGGGAGAAAAAAACCGCTGCCCCCAAAGGGGGCGGCGCTCTGCTGTCGGTGCTGGCGGTGGAAGTTGACGGCCCGGTGCTCAGGGCCGCCGTGGTGACACGGGGTCTGCGCGGCGTCGGCATGGGCCAAAGCTTTAAAATGGACCGCGCCGGGCCGGGGGAGCTGATCACCCCGGAGGAGGCGGCGGCCCTGATCGCCCGGGTGGAGAAATGCCCCAAAAACGTGGTGCTGGTAAGCCCGGCTGTAACCATGGTGGAAATATTCATGGACATCAAGCGCATCAAAAAAATGAGGCCCCACCAGATAAAGGAGGCGGTGCGCTGGGAGGCCGAGCCCTATATGACCGTTGACGCCTCGGAGAGCCTGGTGGGATACCAAATCGGGGCCGAGGTCGGGGACGACCAGACCGGAATCTGGGTGTCCATGCTGCCGGCGGAGGACTATTTGGCCGTAAAAAGAATTTTTGCCGACCTGGGCCTCCGGCTGAAAAGAATTTACCCGCCGGACGTCTGCTTTCCCCTGGGAGCGGCCCCGAATCGCCGGGAAAAGAGGATGGCGATGCTGGACGTGGGGTCGCAAACCATGAAGCTGGCCCTGGTGGAAAAGGGCCGGATCAACGCCATGCGCAGCCTGCCCCTGGGGTTGGCCGCGGCCGGGGAGCACATGGGGGGCGCGCCGTCCCCGGAGCTGGAGCCCTCTTTGGTCAGGATATTTGCGGAAGCCGGGGCGGGGGATGGCCGGGTGCTGGTCACCGGGGCCGGCGGCCTGGACCGGGGTTTTATTGATTTTTTGAATAATGTCCTGCGGCTTTCCGCCGAACCGCTGCCCCCTTGTCCGGGCTGCGATGTAATGCCCGAGTTTGCCGCCGTCATGGGGGCGGGCAGGCGGGAGTTGTACCTCGCCGGCGGCTGGCGGTTTGCGGGCGTCGACGATGAAGTCGACCCGGTCAAGCGCCTCAGGGAAAGGATCCATATCTTCCCCATTGTCACCGTTGCCGCCATGGTGGTTTTGTTTCTGGGCCACTACTTGATATTAAACTATCAAATGACAAGGGCCGAGGCCAACCGGGCCGAGCTGGAGCGGCAGCGGGACGAATTGCAGGCGGCCGTGGAAAGATACGCGGCCCTGCAAGGGGAGTCGAAGGACCTGGAAAGGGCCAAACAACTGGCCAAGGACCATGTTTACCTGCTGCGGGAGGGGGCCCGGGAGAGGCTCGGCGAGCTGGAAACCTATCTGGGCGCGCTTTTGCGGTTCAAGCCCCGGGATATGACCATGGCGCAAATTTATCCCTTGGATACCGCGGGTAAATGGCATGTGTCCGGCACCTGCGCCAATGTGATGTCGGTGACCTACCTGGCCCTGAACATGCAAAGCGAGGAATGGTGCAATTACGTCCGGGTCATTTCCATAACCAGGGCCGGCGCCCGGGAGGGCGATCAGGCCGCCTCCCCCGGCAAGGCGGTCTATGACTTTCAACTGGAAATGGAGATTGCGCCCCGGGTGGCGCCCCCGACAGATAACCAGCAAAGGAATGGAACGCCTTGATTAAACGCGAGCTGACCAAGCTGGAAAAAATATTGATTATAACCGTGATCATAGCCGGCAGTTTTTATTTCTATCTGAACCAGGTTTATGATCCAAAGTTGAACCAGTACCAGGCCACTTTGGAAGAGACCGCGCAATTGCAGCAGCAAATGACCGAGCTGGGGAAAACCCCCGGTCTGGCGCGGATCAGCGGCCGGGTGGAGGAAAAAAAGCTGGCCCTTGTCAGCCTGGAGGCCGAACTGGAACTGTTGCGGGAGGAAAAAAAGGCGGGTTCCCACGATGTCGTGACCTTGGTCATTGACGATATGAACGGGCTGGCGGTAAAAAACAATATAACATTGACCGTGCTCAAGGTCAGCCGGGACGAGGCCCGGGAAGAACCGGCCCCGTCGAGAAAAATCAAGGCCCAACCGCCCGGGGAGGAGCCCGGGGCCAGGGAGCGGGCGCTGGCGCTGCCCGTTTCCGCCGCGGAAATGGAGTGGCAGGAGTACCGGCTGGAAATTACCGGCGGGCACCGCAATTTGGTGGGCTTTATCGGCGAACTCAAGGACATGAAGCGCGTGGTGGTGCTCGGGACATTCGGAGTCGACATGAATACCGATACCGGTGAATATGACATTGTTATGACGGTTTTGATTTAATCCACAGTGTTTATAAGGAGGGGTATGCCGTGGCAGAAGCCACCGCCATATTCGCCAGGGGCAAAAACGTGGCCCGCATGGATGAACTGCTGGCCGAGACCAAGGACAACGACGGTTCCGACTTGCACCTCACCGCCAACATGCCGCCGGTGCTCCGGGTAAATGGAGATCTGTTGTCCCTGGAGCAGTACAAACCTCTGGAGCCCGAGGATATAAAAAGGCTGCTGTATCAGCTATTGAGTCCCAGGCAGGTGGAGGTGCTGGAAAAGAAATTTTCCGTGGATTTGGCCGTGGGCGTGGGCGGTATCGGCCGTTTCAGGATCAACGCCTATTTCCAGAGGGGCTGCGTCACCTGCGCCTTCCGGCGCCTGGCCGACGAGATCCCCCAACTGGAAACCCTGGGCCTGCCCAAATCAACTTACGGGCTGCCAAATCTGCAAAACGGCCTGGTGCTGGTCACCGGGACCACGGGCAGCGGCAAATCCACCACCCTGGCCGCCGTTATTGACCGCATCAACTGTCTTTACCGCCGCAATGTAATCACCATTGAGGACCCGGTGGAGTACGTGCATTTTCACCGCAAGAGCATCATCAACCAGCGGGAGCTGCACTCCGACGTGGAATCCTTCGCCGACGCCCTGCGCTCGGCCCTGCGTTCCGACCCCGACGTGATTATGGTGGGTGAAATGCGGGACCTGGAAACCATCCGCACCACCATCCGGGCGGCGGAGACCGGGCACCTGGTGTTTTCCACCCTGCACTCCCGGGACGCGGTATCCTCGGTGAACCGCATTGTCAGCGTTTTTCCCCCGGAGGAACAGGGGCAGATCCGACAGCAGCTTTCAGCATCGCTAAAGGCCGTCATTTCCCAGCAACTGCTGCCCCGGGCCAATGCCCCGGGCCGGATTATGGCCTCGGAGGTGATGATGGTCACCCCGGCCATCGGCAACCTGATCCGCCTGGGCAAGCAGGAGCACATCCAACTGGCCATAGAAACCGGCAACAAGCTGGGCATGCAGACCATGGAACAATGCCTGGGCCATCTGCTCAAGTGCGGGGCCGTCGACCGGGAAACGGTGCTGCAAAGAAATTGTAAAATGTCCCAAATAAAAGAATTAACCCTTTATAACAGGACATAAGAAACGGTGGTGTCATGACCAAGCAAAAGCTGGGGGATTTTCTCATCAACAGGGGGGTGTTGAGCCGGGAGGAACTGGCCGACGCCCTGAAAGCCCAGCGCCTGACCAAAAAGAAACTGGGCCTGGTACTGGTGGAGCGGGGTTATCTGGCCGAAGACCAGCTTACCCTCCTGCTGGGCGAATACTTCGGCATGCGGGTGTTGTCGCCGGAGGAGGCCCAGCTGTCGCCCGGCCTGGTGTCCCTGGTGCCCAGGCCGGTGGCTATTAAAAACAAGATAATACCCGTTTCCCTGCGGGGTAACGAGCTCTATGTCGCCGGAGCCGAGCCGGTGAACGGGTCGGTGCTGGAAAATCTGGCCCGGGTCACCGGACGGCAGGTGCGGGCGGTGCTCATGGGAACAACCGAACTGGACGGGTTGATGCGCCAGGCTTATAATCACGGGGAAGCTCCGGCGGACAACCTGGAGCCGGTGGCTGCGGAGGAGCCGGACCAGGCCGTCAAGATACTGGAGAAGCTGATCCAAAGAGCCATTCTGGAGCGGGCCTCGGACCTGCACCTGGAGCCCGAAAGCGAGGGAATGCGGGTGCGCCTGCGGGTGGACGGCGTTTTGCGAACCCTGGAAAGGCTGTCCGCCGGTGTTGTGCCCCTGATTATCTCCCGCCTCAAGGTGCTGGGCAATATGAACATTGCCGAGAGGCGCAGTCCCCAGGACGGCGGCTTTCTCTTTCCCCACGAGGACGGCCACAGCACCAATATCAGGATTTCCACCCTGCCCTGCTCCCGGGGGGAAAAGGCGGTGTTAAGGCTTTTTTCGGCCTACGACAAGGATTTGGCCATTACCGAGCTGGGTATGGAGGAAGATACCAGGAGCAGTTTCCAGGAGCTGCTCAAATTGCCCCACGGGCTGATCCTGGTCACCGGGCCCACCGGCAGCGGCAAGACATTCACCCTGTATTCCGCCCTGAAATACCTGCGCAGCGACAGGGTGAATATCATAACCATTGAAGATCCCATCGAGCTGCAAATGGAGGGCATCACCCAGGTGCAGGCCGACGAATCCAAGCGGAAGCTGTCCTTCAGTAACGCCCTGCGGGCGGTTTTGCGGCAGGACCCCAATGTCATCATGGTGGGGGAAATCCGGGACGGGGAGACGGCCAGGCTGGCCTTGCAGGCCGCCCTCACCGGTCACATCGTGCTTTCCACCCTGCACACCAACGATGCCGTCAGCGCCGTGGACCGTCTGGTGGACATGGGGTGCGAGCCCTACCTGGTCAGTTCGGCCCTGCGGGGGGTGCTGGCCCAGCGGCTGGTGCGGGTGATATGCCCCAAATGCCGCCGGGAGTATCGCCCCACCGCCTCGGAACTGACGGTGCTGGGCCTGGAGGAGGAAAGCAGGGAGGATGACAAGGAATTATTTTACGCGCCCGGGGGCTGCGCCCTTTGCCAGGGGTCGGGATACCGGGGCCGCACCGGTCTATTCGAGTTGCTGGTGATTAACAATGAACTGCAAAAGCTAATCTCCGAGGGGGGGGACTCCACTGCCATCCGGGGGAATATCCGGGGGAGGATGCGCACCCTGCGGGAGGACGGCATTGTCAAGCTGCGCCGGGGCAAAGCCAGCGTCACCGATGTGAACAAAGCCACCATGGACCTTTAGATTAATTAAATAACAGGTATTGTTAGGGGGGGTAACGTGACATATTGGTATGGTAAAGTTAAAAGAATATATTTATTCCCGGGTGTGCTGGCGTTGGCGGTGCTGCTGTGCGCCGGCCCGGCCCCGGCCCATGTGCCCGAGGAGGCCGAGGTTACGCTGCGACAGATATCTGTTTGTGAAGAAGGAATAATAACCGGTATCCGCTATGAAGATGTCCGGGACTATAGCCGGACCGCCACGGGCAAGAGGGAGTCCTTCGACGTCCCCTTCGCCTTCCGGGCCGCCCAGGTGGGGATGGGGGAAATATGGGGCAATAATATACCCCACCGGGAGGACGTTGCCATCACCGGCGGGCCGCCCACTTATGCGTCCGCCCTGGTGATGCGGTACATCACCGGCACCGGGGAGAATATGACCGGCGTCAAGTCCCCTGGAGAATACAAGCTGGTCCTGCGGGACGGCCGGGAGGTCGGGGATATTACCTTTGAAAAAATGCAGCTTTTGTCCCGGGATATGACTGCGGCCGATTATACCTTTGACGTCGCCCGCCTGTCCACCGGGGAGAGTTTCACCGTCACCCTCCGGGAGGGAGTTGTCCCGGACCGTTACTTCGAGCTGGCGGCCCTGGTGAACCGGGGCCATCCCAGGCAGGCCACCCCCGAAGAGCTGGAGGAGTTTATCATCATGGGCCGGGAACTCAAAGAGCAGTTTTTGAATTCGCCGGACCAGGAGCTATTTGCCGTCAAGGGGCCTTTTCCATTTAAAACCGCGCTGGCGTCGGTCTTTGCCTTGGTAATTGTAGTGGGGCTGGTTGATTTTTGGCGCAATGGCTACAAAAGATGGAAACAAACTTGAGCAAGGGCGGGTAGGCCGTTATGCCGCAATATGTTTATGAAGCCCTGGACCCCGGCGGCAAAAAGGTCAGGGGCAAAACCGCCGGTGACAGCCTGGCCGTGGCCGGGGCGTCCCTGCGGAGCCGGGGTTACACCATTACCCGCCTGGAGGAGCAGGGGGCGAAAGAGGCCGGGCAGGCTGCGGCGTCATCTGCGGAAATAAGTTTTAACGACATACTGGTCAAGCTGGGCCGGGTCAAGCAAACCGAGGTTATTTTGTTTTTAAGGCAGCTGGCGGCGCTGATCAAGGCCGGTGTTTCCATTGTGCTGTCCCTTTCCATTCTGGAAAGCCAGACCGGCAACCGGAAATTCAAGTATGTGCTGTCCCGGGTGCGCCGGGACGTGGAGGCCGGCAATCCGCTCAGCGACGCCCTGGAACGGTTTCCCCGCATATTTCCCCCCATGGTCACCAATATACTGCGCACCGGGGAGACCAGCGGTCTGCTGGACACGGCCATTGAAAGGATCGTCTCCTACTGGGAGGACCGCCTGGCCCTGAAAACGTTGATCATAACCAGCGTTATGTATCCCGTCATAGTGTTGCTGGTATCCATCGCCATTATAATTTTTATGGTCACCTTTGTTATTCCCAGCATGGTGGTTTTTTTGGAATCAGTGGGGGGCGAATTGCCCTGGACCACCCAGTTGCTGGTTAATGTATCGGAATTTTTTACGGCCCACCTGTCTAAAATGGGCCAGGGGCTGGTATTGCTGGTGTTGCTGGGGGTCGGGATTTACCACGTTCCGGCGGGCCGGTATGCCATTCATAAATACATGATCAGGCTTCCGGTGGTGGGCGCCATATTTCAGTACACCATCATAGTGTTCTTTGCCAAGACTCTGTCCATGCTGATTGAAAGCGGCGTGCCCATTGTGGATGCCCTGAAATCCACTCGGGACACCATGAGTAACGTAGCAGTAAAGAGAATCATCGACCGGATGGTGGACCGGGTGCTCTACGGGGAAAACCTGTCGGAACCCCTGCTGGAAGCAAAAAGGGTCTTCCCCCCCATGGTGGGCAACATGGTCAAGGTGGGGGAGGAAACCGGGGGGGTGGACGGCGCCCTGGAAATGGTGGCGGACATTTACAACAAGCTGCTGGAAGTGACCGTCAAAAGGATGATTTCCTTGATTGAACCCGCCCTGCTGGTGCTCATGGGCGGTATGGTGGGATTTATCGCCGTCTCCCTCATCGGAGCCATACTGGCCAGTTACTCCGGCTCTGGAATGTGAGGGGAAAGGTCTTTATGCCGTCGCTACCTTCGGAATAATGAGATAATTGCTTTGAAGGCGCCCTGTGACAGGTTGATGGTATCACGTTTCCTTTACTTTGAACAAGTCCGGGTCAAACCCGTCTTCCTTTTTATAGCGGTTGAAGATGTGGTGGCGGTACATGACGTATTGATTGTAATCACATGCCACACCCTCGGCCCGCATGGCTTTTTCGAACTCGGTTAAATCAGGCGGGCAACCCTTGACGGCAATGGCCTTATTAATGTTGGGATTGTCTTTATTCAGCTCGCAGGCGCACTTGCCGAACAGAACCGTCTTGTCAAAACCGGGTGACGCTTTTTGCACTTTACCGCTCAGCACCTCTATATTGGGGAATGGTTTGTCCCTGTACGCCGACATGAACATAATCAACAGGGGATTAAACAGCATGGAACAGCCGGTACACATGGTGTTGTCGTATTTGCGCACCGCCAGCCCGGTAATGCCGCGTTTGGCGTACCCCACCGGGCCGGTGTTTTCTGGGGTCCATTCCCAGTCGTAGCTGAGGAATTTTTTATGTTTTTCCACATCATCCCCGCGTACTTCGATGTCGTTTAAGTCGGTGCCGCCGCCGCTGCGCCCGGCAAAGTAGGCCAGGTGTTTAATTTCCCCGGCCCGATAGCCCAGTAAAGCCGCTCCCACTACGTCGGCGGCCAGGGTGTCCCGGGAAGCCGCCAGCAAGTTCAATCGCTCGGCTTTGCCGGTTGGTCCCGGCCCCTTGGCCAGGCCGAAAATACCGTCGATAATGGTAAGCGCCGCCGGCAGTTTTTCCGCGATGTGGGGGAACGTGTGATCCAAGTCCCGCTCGGCGCCGTGGCAGAACATCTTGGACTTGCGGTTCAGGCACCCCTTCATGTTTTTAATACCCAAAGAAACCTTGGACTGATTGTGTGTCTTCAACACCGGTACATTGATAATTTTATCGGCTTCCAAAGCTTTTTCCGCCAGGGACAGTTCCACGCCCCCGCAGTCAACCTTGACGAACTTTTCCTCGTTGAAGTCGACGAACTCGACCCCGTACCGATCCCTGAGCCGCGGGTAACCCAACTCCTTGAACATGGCCCGGCCCACGGTTTTGGGCACCATGAGGGGCCCTTCCCCGATGGTGATGTTGTTAAAGCCTTCTTCGGCCAGGATGCGTACCAGGACGGCCATGACAACCGAAGTGGTCACCACCCCGTAAGGCGGAAAAGGTAGGTCGAAATCCCACGAAACCAGGTTGGGCTTGATTAAAATTTTATCGCTTTTGCTGAATTGTTGCAGCCCGCCGCAAAGATCCAAAGCCCGGCGCAGGGATTGGTACGGTTCGGCAAACTGCACCACCGACACCACCGGCTTGCTCATACATACATCACCTCGTTACATAATTAAGAAACTGGGACGGTTCACTTGTCTTTCCCCAAAAAGCGCACACAGAGGGAACTAAATTTAGTGCGCTTTTTAATACTTTAAGAAATTGCACCCCGG
>JAKSCU010000243.1 GCA_022360435.1 Bacillota bacterium | reverse complement strand
TAAAAAAAAAAAAAAAAAAACTTTTCCCGGGCGGCGGAAGCGCTGAGTGTTTCCCAACCCGCCATCAGCCAGCACATTCATTCTATTGAAGATTATTACGGGGCACGGCTTTTTGAACGCTCCAGCAAACGGGTTGAATTGACTCAAGCCGGCGTTACGCTTTACGGTTACGCCAAGGAGATTCTGGAACTGCACCGGGTGGCTAAACGGGCTGTTTCCGATTT
The DNA here is from genome assembly GCA_022360435.1 of Bacillota bacterium. GTDB lineage: Bacteria > Bacillota > Desulfotomaculia > Desulfotomaculales > Desulfallaceae > BRH-c8a. Next base: position 2,686 of record JAKSCU010000243.1, on the reverse strand, counting down.
GGTGGAAAGGGTTGTCGGCAATATTAACATCGGAGCCAGCTTTACAGTGGGCGAATACGTGCTGCCCCGGTTGCTGGCCGCCTTTTCCAAAGAGTTTCCGGATGTGAAGTTTTCGGTTTACATCGGTAACACCGAGTTTGTGCATGAGCGTACCCGGGAAAACAGCATTGATATCGGTCTGGTGGAGGGCATGGTGGATGACCCGCATCTTACTATCGGCAAGTTTCTGGATGACGAAATGGTTTTGGTCATATCACCGCAACATCCGCTGGCCGGCGCCGGTTACATAGAGCCCGACCAGGTGGCCCAATGGCTTGGTGACGCGGTGTTCGTAATCCGGGAGGAAGGTTCCGGCACCAGGCTGACCATGGAAAATGTGCTGCGCAAACTAAATTTTGAACCTTCGCATATCATTACCCTGGGCAGCACCCAGGCGATCAAAGAAGCTGTGGAGGCCAATTTGGGCGTATCTATGCTGTCCAAGTGGACCCTGCGCAAAGAATTGCAATTGGGGTCGATAAAGCCGGTGCGCATAAAGGATTTCAGCGTTAACCGGGGTTTTTATTTAATTCAGCACCGGGAAAAATTCCAGTCCCGGGCCTGCGCGGAATTTTGCCGGTTTGTATTGGATCAGGATCTTGCCGCTGTTTTACGTTAAAAATTATTTATTTTTAAGTATATTTATCATAAACACCAACTCTCTGGGTTGGTGTTTATTTATTACCGGGCATTACGGCCCGGGTTTTTGTTTATACTGGTAGTGCAAATCTATGAACGGAGTATACCGTTTTTTTCACACACATATAATGTTTACATGAAGGGAGTGAACCGGAGTGTCTTCATGTATTTCCATCGGCGCCGCCCATCACCAGGAATTGTTAAAAAACAGGCTTAACCGGGAACTGCTGGCCCTGGAGGGCCGGGGCTTAAGAGTCCGTTTGCGGGAAAAGCCCTTGGGTTGGCTTACTTTCCTGGATTGCAGCATTTCCGGTTCGGGCGGCATGAAAACTATTATCAGGCGGCGGGTGGCCGGCGTAATAACTGAAATGATCCTGGACAATTGGGAAGAGACATTGCTAAAACATATAATCAGGGAGAATTATTATTATTTTAATGATGACGAAAAGGGCGCCATTTATGATTATGCCCAAAAAAAACTGAACTTCAGCGCAAATAACAGAAAGAATGATAAACTGCTGATACTGCAGCGGTTGACCGAATACTTGGATGCGCACAGTAACATCAACATTGACGGGTTTATTCGCTTTAGGTTGAAAGAATATGTCGACGGGCTGTATAGCGTGGCCGACCAGGCCGCCGACGATTTTATCATGGAGCGTGAATACAAAGAGTTTATCGAACTGCTGAAATATTTTGTGGAAATCCAGGACCCACGGGTGGAATTGGTTAATGTGGTCCTGCAGTCCAACGGCTCTTTTAAACTTTATGACCAGCAAAACCAGCCCATTAACAGTGATTACCTGGAAGATTTTATGCTAAATATAACCGAGAACGAAATAAACTACGAGGATATGTTAATTAGCGCCCTGATTACCGTGGCGCCTCAAAAAATCTTATTTCATCCCGGAAACGGCGCCATGCCCCACAACACCCTGGACACGGTGAGCAATGTATTTACCGGAAGGGTTTCCATTTGTGAAGGATGCTCTCTTTGCCGTCAGACCGGCGGCAGGTAGGTTAAATCCAGGCGCGCTTTGTTGACAACAGGCAAGCCGGCCAATATAATGTTGCTAAGGATGAATAGTATAAAAAGGTAATGATGAGGACGAGTAAACTCCGACCGGTTCCCAGAGAGGGGGCGTCGCCGGCTGAAAGCGCCTCTGCTGTACGGGGAGTTGAATACCGCCTCTAAACCGTCGTATTGAAGTAATAGTAAATACGGCCGGTTGGCACCGTTAACGCCGCTTGAGATAAGTTGCCGGAGGGAAATCGCCCGCCGGGCTTAAATCAGGGTGGAACCGTGGGAATGACCATCCCGCCCCTGGCTATGTTGCCGGGGGCTTTTATTGTGTCTCACTAAGGAAGGGGTTTAAACAATGATTAACATTACCATGCAAGACGGGTCGGTGCGACGGTACCAACCCGGCACTTCATTGCTGGAAATAGCCCGGGATATTAGCCCCAGGCTGGCCAAGGAATCCCTGGTGGCCCGGGTGGACGAGAATCTGGCGGACTTGAACGCCAGGTTGGACCGGGACGCCCGGGTGGAGTTCCTCACTTTTGACAGTGAAGAGGGGCGGGAAACCTTTCGCCACAGCGCGTCTCATGTGATGGCCCAGGCGGTGCAGCGGCTTTTCCCCGGCACCAGGCTGGCCATCGGCCCGCCCATTGCCGACGGGTTCTATTACGACTTCGATTCGCCGCACAAGTTCACGCCTGATGAACTGGAAAAAATTGAAGCCGAAATAAACAAGATCATTAAAGAGGACCTGCCGTTTTCCCGGGTGGAAATCGCGCCGGATGAGGCGCTGCGCCGGTTCGGAGACCGGCAGGAACAGTATAAGATCGAGCTGGTAAACGACCTGCCCAAGGACGCGGTAATATCCTGTTACCGGCAGGGTGAATTTGAGGACCTGTGTGCCGGGCCCCACGTACCCTCCACCGGCCGGTTGAAGGCGGTTAAGCTGCTCAACCTGGCCGGGGCTTACTGGCGGGGCGACGAGCG
>JAKSCU010000565.1 GCA_022360435.1 Bacillota bacterium | reverse complement strand
TGATTGGTAGACATTGTCTCCTAGTGTTTTTTTTTTTTTTTTATTACGTGGACCTGTTGCAGTAGCAGAACGATCCTCCACTTCATCATCTCTCCAACCGAGCGTTGTTACGATGCGATCATTCCAAAAGAAGCTTTGAGTCGAGAATTGGTAAGCTTTGTTAACCCTGGTGTCATCGCCTAAAGTATTCGGAGACCAAACCGCATCATAGGTTACAGGATCCTGCCCAGCATTCATGACCACATTCACGCTTGAAATGCTGTCCCAGCTTGGAATGTAATAATCACTCCCATTCCCAACATCGGTTACGTAGTGACGGAAGAAGATACGATTTCTACCATGTTCAGCGTTGTTGTTAAAAGGAGCCCCTTCCATCGTAAGAAAACTCGTATTACGATCACGATTTCTTTCACTGCGTGACCACAAGGCCGCGATGTTATGACGTCCCAGCCATTTGTTTCCTGTATCCAACTGATAAGAAGCAGTGAGGCGGTAATCCAGCACATCCCAGTTTTCGATACGTCGCAACCAACGAGTTTCTGTATACAGATGACCAGCGTAAGGATTTACATCACCATCGCGGAAGGTTTCAGCAGGTTCAGCAAACAAAGTAAAACCTTCAGGGTTGGTATCATAGGTAACCTGGTTTTCATCCTGATTCGAATAGGCTAGCTCAACGAAGAAGTTTTCAAATGGTTCGGTTTCAATACTCGCAAAGATGACATTGTAATCCACGTCCTGATAGCTTCCAGGGCCTTCCCACAATGCGTCATATGGTGCAATATCATCATCGAAAAGTGTATTGCGGCTTACTTCAGCAACACTGAATACTGTTCGTTGAAAGTTCCGGAATGTGCCATCATTGTCCACATAAGAGACACGTTGGGCGTTACCACGACGCCCGATTCCAATGTTAGTTTGCGGATTTGCCTGTGCATTCGCAACGGTTGGCATACCATTATTCAGCCAGCGTGAGAGATTGTCTCGTGCGATGAAATTACGCTGATTGGAGTCCTTCATATCCCCATGTTCATATTCCACACGGACTGTCGTATTCTCCAGCAGTTTATAAGTCGCAGTAAAATGTGCACGGCTGTTCTCCTTGAACTCATGGGCACGCCATCCATCACCTTCCTCCAATACACCATTGAAACGAACCGCAAACCTGTCATTCACCGCAAGATTGTAATCCACCGTTCCACGAACTCCTGAATAATTGCCAGCATCCACTCTAAGTTGAGCGTTTCCGAAGGTTTGTCCCAACTGAGCTCGCTTCGTTGATGAATTTACGATACCGCCAGCGCCACCAACTCCAAAGAGAATGGAATTTGGACCACTTGCCTGATCAAAACGACTAGTGTTGTAGGTGTCGGCCTTGATGAACGACTCGAAGAAATTCCGTGTGCGGGTCGCCACCATGCCTCTAATTCGGAATCCAAAGAAGTTGTCGATGAATCCCGTTCCCTGGACATTGTTGGTCTGCTCCGATGCTTCGATGACCACGCTGGAAGAATAGGCTAATAAATCTTCTTCATTTATAGCTCCTAAGTCATCAATCAATTCAGGAGTAAAAACCGATACCGAATTCGCGATATCGGACAAGCTGGCATTGAGTCGGCTTCCTGCCAGCGTATTGCTCGCGAGGTATCCTACGTCATCCGTGGTATCGACTATGAACGGGGATAGCTCATAGATATCCTCGTCTATTTGATTCTCGTCCTGCGCCACGGCATTCGATGATGCCGTCACCGCAAACGCGCTCAGTAAGCCAGCGAACAGCTTGCTAAGTCTAGTTTTCTTGGTATTCATAACTGTGTCTAGGTGTTGATTCGGGTTTTCGTTTGTCGG
>JAKSCU010000346.1 GCA_022360435.1 Bacillota bacterium | reverse complement strand
TTTATACCTCACCCTGCCATAATAATCTATACATTGCTCATCACTTTTTTCTTCATTATATTTTATGAATTCTTTGATACTTGAAAACTAATCAATTATTCCTTGATTCCCCCACATGTAATTTCTATTCCTGGGATAATGTGACTATGAATTTTTTCTTTAGCTCTTTCAACATAGTACAAGAATTTTTCATATTGGTCATAAGAGGTTTTTTTGCCTATTCCCTGGAATATGATAAATTTCCTGTTTTATCTTGTCAGTCTGACTTTTCTTGGCATGTTAATCTATCCCTAATATATCATACAGTTGAAGTCAAACAAAATGTCCCTTTGACTTGTGGCATGTTAGTTGAGTTTACTTATTCACCTTAGAAGTACTTTCCAAAGCATTATTTCTAAATTCTAAAACCATAACTACTAAGCTTATTAAAAATACTATTCCTCCTAGCATTACACCGTTTGACATTATATTGTTTTTAATCATAAATCCTATAATACCAACTATACATAATATACCATTTAACAGTATAAATAATACTGACAATTTTTTCATATCTTTAATTAGCATATAACCATAAATAATAGACGGAACACCTAATATAGCATATGCTAACCCGTTAATAAAACCAATTAATGTTCCACTTTTAGACTGAATTAGTTGAGAAACAAATAAAATATCACCTGATGAGATTAACGTATGATTTGCTATTGAAGGTACTATAGTTATTTGCATAGAATAACAAATAAGATTAAGCACACCATAAACAGGTATAAAAACAAATCCCAAAAGCCCTAACAACTTACTTTTCTCATATAAATATCTAAATAGTACCGTGTAAAATACTATAGCTATAAATGTGAATATTGTAGCATTAATATAATTTAATGTATAAAATATATCTGGTTTGGATACCCACCTTAAATACTCAGTATCTGACCAAGATGATTTAACTTGTGACATTGAAATACCGGTAAGAATTACCCATATTATGGTAAAAACCATTAGTATAAATGCCACCTTTTTTATTTCCTTTTGTAATTGTTTTTCCATTGATATAATCTCCTTTATTATCACAAATAAGTGTAAATTATAGTTCGGCGTTTGTTAATATAGTTATCGTTTTGTGTTTACCTATTTTTTCCACACGCGAACCAGGAATAGAAATGTGAATGCTCAGTGCTGTTGAAATCTCTTCTTTGTCAACCGTGGCATCCGATATGCTGAACATGGCAGACAGGTAATTGTGGAAATAAATGAAGCTGC
>JAKSCU010000597.1 GCA_022360435.1 Bacillota bacterium | reverse complement strand
GGCTTTCCAGGGGGAATATCAGCAGGTTGACTTTTTCCTCCCGCAGCCTCGGGGACAGGGAGGTCACGCTGCCGGCGTTTTCCCGGCCGTCGGTGATTAATACCAGGCGGCGGTTGGTGTCCGCCGGGAAATAATCCAAGGCGAACGCCACCGCCTTTTGCAGATCGGTAAAATAGGGGTTGGGCCGGGCGGCCAGTGTTACCGGACGCCCTGACCGGTTTACGGGGACTTCCACCATGGGCTCCCGGCCGAAGCTGATTACCGCCGTCCGGTCCCCGGGGGCCTTGGCACCCAGTTGCCGGTTCAAATACCTCTCCACGGCGGATTTTTGGTCCTGTACGCTCAGGGACCCGTCCACCAGGAAAACCGTGGTGGTGTCCCGAGGGGCCAGCACCATCCCGGCTCCGGCCAGGACCAGCAGCAGGCAGGCCACCGCCAGGAGGCGGCAGGCCAGCCACCAGGCGATTCGCTTGGGCGCCAGCCGGCGCCGCGCCCGGTAGCCCGCGAAGACGAAATAAGCCGCCAGTAACAGGGCCAAGAGCAACAGTTGGACATTTATCCCTTCGCTAAAGATCACGCCTGTACACCTGCCATTCCGCCGCCAGCAGAACCAGCGCCAGCACCAGGAGGATGTTCTGCAGTTTGAGGGGCGGGGCGCCGCCCCCGGCGGCCACGCCGGTTTTCCGCCCGGTGGTTTCGGGGGGCTCTCCGGCGGTGAATCCCGGCGGAGGATTAACCAGCAATGTTTTCACCCGGACATTGCCTTCGCTGACGTAATAAACACCGGGCTTATCCAGGGTCAGCGGCATTTGGGCCAGGGTGCCCGCAAACCCCCCGGGACCTTCCAGCCGCAGGGTTTTGCCTTCAACCGGGTAAAGCAGGTCCCCGGGTTGACGCCAGGGAATGTCTTCGGCAAAGAACCACTGTAAAATGTTTTCCACCAGGATGGGATAGGCCGGAAGCCGGGGCAGGTTGGTGTTTTCCCCGTTCAGGGTGGAAAAAACCTGCCTGCCGCCTTTGACGCCGTTATTTTCCGGGCCGGCTGGATAACTTTTGGTAATTACCGGCTGCCCGGCGGCTGTCAGCGCCACCCGGTGCCCCGCCCGGGGTTTCAGGGCCGGGCACCCGACGGCGCGGGCCTCCCGCAAATCCAGGTCCCGGGCCAGGGGCCCCGGGGAAACTTCCAGCGCCGCCGGCCCGTTTATACGACCGGCGAGCATTTCTGCCGGGGGGCTGAGCCACCAGGCCCCGGCCCCCCCGGGTAGCAACCCGGCCGGCGGTTCCCGTCCCATAATGTAAAGGTCGTATTCCCCCTGCGCTTCATCCCAGCCTTGGGTAATTGTTAAATTTATCCATGGCAGACTGGAAAGGGCGTTTTGCAGATAACCGTCACCCCCCACCACCAGGACTTTCTTTTTAAACTCTTCCCCCACCGGCAGCAGGAAACTGTTATCCGCCGGCAGCGCGTCTTGGTTCAAAATGGTTACCCGCAGCAATTGCGCCCCGGGCTCAGGCCCGGGCCAGGTTACATCCACCTCCCGGCCCGCCGGGATATCCACCCTTTGGACATCCCGGCGGGCCTGCCGGTCTTCCAGCCCCAGCACGGCGGTGCGGCTGTGGGGGCCGTAATTTTTTACCCGGCATAAAACGGTGTGGGAATAATAATCATAGGCGCCTCCGGTGATGCCCAGGTTGTCGGACACGCCCCCCACCATGACCCGCCTGTCCCCCAGGGGCAATTCCTTGTCGGTGAACACCACCCGGGGCGTCGGGCAGGTGTCCAGCAACCCGGCGGCCATTTCCAGGTCCAGGGCCTCGCTGGTGCCGGTTGTATGGGCCACAGCCTCCATTACTTCTTTTTTGGGGGCCTGTTCCAGGGCCAGCCGGCTTTTCTTTTGCAGCAGCACCAGATTGACCCGCACATCGTCCGGCAGCGCCGCCAAGTAATCCGTCAATTCCTCCCGGGCTGTTTGCAAGCGGGTGCCGGCGCCTTCGGCGGCCTGCATGGACAGGGAACAGTCCAGGGCCACGGTAATTTCCCCGCCGCCAAAAGGCGCCGTCAAAACCGGCCGGGCCAAGGCCGCCACCACCAGGGCGCCGATTAAAAGCTGCAACAACAGCAGCAGGTAACGGTTTATCCGCCTGGTTTTCACCCCCTGTGCTTCCCGGATCACCTGGTCCCACAATATCAGGCTGGAGACATCTTTTTCCATCAACTGCTGTTTGCGCAAATGTAATATCACTATCAGGGGCAGGGCCAGGGCCAGCAGCAGTCCCAGGGGCTGTAAAAAATTCATTGCCTTAACCCCGCCGCCGCGGCCACCAGGGTAACCGGCGCCGTGTCGGTGCCGCCCAAAACATATCTTACATTCCGTCGGTGGCAAATGTTCCGGCAATTGGCGGTAAACTGCCGGGCTTTTTCCCGGTACAGCTCCCGGGTTGCTTGGTCCAGGTAAACCAGCCTGGTTTCCCCGGTTTCCTTATCCACCAGCTTCAGTTCTTCTCCGTAGCCGGGCTCGGTTTCCTGGGGGGACAGCAGGTGCAGCACCGCCACTTCCCGTCCTCCGGAGCACAGGTAATCCAGGGCTTCGGGCAGGCCGGCGCCGAATAAATCGGATATTAAAACAGTCATGCCAAAGCCCTTGGAGGCCGGTTGGACCAGGGCGTCCAAGGCGGTTCCCCCGGCCGGTTTCAAATCCCGGATTTGCCGCAGCAGTTTGGGGAAGGAATCCTTGCCCCGGCCCCGGTCCAGGAGGGTTTGCGCCCGGTGGTTTATGGCCCGCAGGCTTAAAATGTCCCCCTGTTGCAGGGCGATATAACCCAGGCCCAGGGCCGCTGTTTGGGCCAGGCGCCACTTGTTGGGGCTGCCGAAATCCATGGAGGCGCTGTTGTCCAAAATTATGGATACGTGCATTTGCCTTTCGGCGGTGAATTCCCGGACATAAAAGTTGCCGGTGCGGGCGTAGGCCTTCCAGTCCACCCGGCGTATGTCGTCGCCGGGCAGGTATTCCCGGTGCCCGTGAAAATCCAGGGAAATACCCCGCTCCTTGCTCCGGCGGCTGCCCGCCGGCCCCCCGGCCCGAAGTTTCCCGGCCGACAGGGTCAGGTGCCGTATTTCTTTTAAAAAATTATCGACATAAGAGTTTTCCATATTACTTCACCCGCTCCAGTATTTCCCCGATAATGTCGTCGGCGCTCACCTGGTCGGCCCCGGCCCGGAAGTTCAAGAAAATGCGGTGCCGCAGGCAGGGAGGGGCCATTGTCTTGATATCCTGGTAAGAAACGTTATACCGGCCCCGGGCCAGGGCCAGTATTTTGGCCCCGGCCAGCATGGCCTGCGCCCCCCGGGGGCTGGCGCCGCAGGTTACGTAGTCCTTTACCGGCTGCAGCGGGCTGCGGTCGGGGTGGGTGGCTTCCATTATTTTCAGGGCGTATTGTTTTACTTCCGTGGCCACCGGCACCGCCAGGGCGGTTTGCTGCATTTGCAGAATTTGTTCGCCGGCGGCCAGTTTTTTTATTTCGGGCTGCTGGAGGCCGCCCACGGTAATATCCATTATCCGGGACAAGTGGTGCAGTGCCGGCAAAAAGATTTTGAGCTTGAACATGAACCGGTCCAACTGGGCCTCGGGCAGCGGGTAGGTGCCCTCCATTTCCAGGGGGTTTTCGGTGGCCAGCACGAAAAAGGGTTGGGGCAGGGAATAAGTGGTGGCGCCCACGGTTACGGTCTTTTCCTGCATGGCTTCCAGAAAGGCGCTCTGGGTCTTGGGGGTGGCCCGGTTGATTTCGTCGGCCAGCACCAGGGAATGGAATATGGGGCCCTTTTGAAAGACAAAATCCAGGTTGCCGGCGTTTTGGTTGACCATCACGGTGCCGGTTATGTCCACCGGCATCAGGTCGGGCGTGAACTGGATCCGGGCGAAGGACAGGTCCAGCACTCCGGCCAGCGTTTTCACCAGCCGGGTTTTGCCCAGGCCCGGCGCCCCTTCCAGCAACACGTTGCCGCCGGCGATGATGCCGGTTAAAACGCCGGTTATTATCTCGTCCTGGCCAATAATGACCCGGCCCACTTCTTTTTCCAGGGCCGCAAATTGCTCCCGGAAATCCCCGCCGAGGTTTGGCTGCATGTTAATTTCCCCCGTTCAGTTGTTGAAAGTATTCCATGACCAGTTCCCGGCGCTGCAGGGGCACCCGGTGTTTCCAAAGGTGTTCGGTATCCTCGGCGCCGAAGGAGGCCCAGGCTTGGGCGTGAAGCTGTAATTCGCCAGTTTGGGCCGGCACCCCGGGGGCGGTTTTATCCACAATAAGGCCTTGGTCTCCCAACTTTCCCAGTACCCGGGAAGGGGCGGCGCCGTCCCCGCCGGGCCGGACGGCCTGTTCTTGCCGGGCCACCCGGCCCGGCGCGCCGGCGCCGGTACCTTCCCCGGAAGCCGCCGCCCCGCCGCCCCCCACGCCTTGGGAGCCGCTGAAGGGACGGCCCCCCGGTCCGCCGGCCAACGGGTCGCTCCCGGGAGCTCCCAATGCTTCGGCGCGATTGTAGGCGCCGGTTTCCCCCGGGGCGAAGGCGGTCAGGTAATCCCGGCCGCCCGGGCTTTTTTCGCCCTTTTGGGCCCGGGCCAGCAGCCTTTGTTTGCTTTGCTGCAGTTCCACGGCCAACTCTTCTTCCAAGGCGGGTTTTTCCCGGGTGGTATCCAGGGAACGCATTATTTCTTGTAATTTTGCTCCGGTCAGGGCGTTGTCCGCCAGGAGGGTTTTAAGCCGGGCCAGTTCCTCGCCGGCGCCGGGGGAAAGGGCGTTAGCCGCCGTCCCCGACAAGTTGTCCAGCAGGTTTTTTTGCTCCCGGGCGCTGAAGGCGCTTTGCGCGCTCAAGGCCGCGGCTTTTGCCAGGTCCCCGGACCGCAAGGCCCCGGGCAGCCCCTTGGCCCCGGCCCCGGCGCCTTCGAAAAGGCCGGCCAGGGCTTCCATGATCTCCGAGACAGGCTTGTTTCCCCATGACCCCAACTCTTTTTGGGCGGCGGCCACTTCGGCGGCGGCCCGGTTGAAATCGCCGGAGCGGTTTAAGTTGCGCTCCAGGCTTTTTAAAACACTTAAAGTGTCTTTGCTTTGGGGGTCCTGGCCGGCGGCGGCCAATTGCTGCCGCAATGTTTTTATTTTCTCGGCTTCCCTTTGGATTTCCCTTACTATTTCTTCCTTTTCCCGGGCTTCCCGCCGCGCTTCCGAAGGCAGAAAATACACGCCCCAGGCCAAAACGATAAGCACGGCGGCGGCCAAAAGTTTTTTGCCGTTTACGCTTATCCTGTAAAGTCCCGGGGGATTGAGATTGCGCACGGTATTTTCCGCTTCGGCCAGGAACAATGGGGCCAGGGGAAAATCTCGCTCCCGGTATTCCAGGTAGGTGGTGAGCCGTTCCTCCAGGCCCAGGCCGTCCCCCACCGCCGCCGTCCGCTTCAGGCCGGGCCGGCTCGCCAAACCCGCCGCCAGGGAAAGCGACAGCGCGGCGGCTCCCAGGTAAAGGGCCTTGGCGGGCGCATGAAGCAGCGGATACAGGTGCGCCGCCGCCAGGCAAAGGAACGATAAGGCGGCGGCCGCCAGGAGGCCGTTCAGCAGCCGGGAAATTATGTTTTGCAGCCATATTTTGCGCCGCAGTTGTTTCAGCGCCAGGTCCAGGGGTTGCCGGGGCATGGTTTACACCTCGCGTTGGGCTTTGTTCCGGTTCCGCAGCGTAAGCAGGCCGGCAATCAATATGGCCGGGATGTAAAAGGCCAGGTTATAAATGACCGGCAGCCAGCCCAACTGGTTGGCGCCCCCTGTTTGCGCGTGGAGCAAACCGGCGGTGGTAAGCAGGGGGTTCAAAAAGAACACGGCGGGGATGTCCCGGTCATAGATGGTGGTAACCACCAATCGGCCGAATTCCAGATAATAATAGAAAAAAACCAGGGTTAGAACAAGCACGGTAAAAATCAAGAGCGCCAGGCAGAAGTCCGGCCAGGGCTTTGGCAGGGGCGCGGCGGCCAACAGATCGCGGGCGCTCAGGATGAACATTCCCCACAGCACCTGCAGCGACAGGGGCCAGAGGAAATGAAGGTGATTCAAGCTGCCGGCCATGAGGATGATTAGGATCAAGGGCACGGATAGCGCCGTGATAAGGGCGGCCGGCCACAACAGACGGCCCAAATAGCCGAGAACCGTGGCGGCCGGCGGTTGCCGGGTATCCCAAAAGGGCAGGCACAGGGAAAAAAGCAACAACTGGAAAGTGATGAAGTACAGATAGCCCCTTTCATAAAGGCCGGGGTCGTACCCCTGGGCCGGCAGGGCTACCATGAGCAGGTAGCCGGCCAGGAGGACGGTTGATATTGCCAAATAGGCGAACATAAGCACTGTGTTTTTTTTGCCTGTTTCAAACATTTTTGCTCACTTCCCAGGCCGGTTTTTTTGTACTTTGGGGAAAGCATGCCTCCGGCCATATTAACGGCCGGATTCAAGAATAAAAGTATCAAAAAGCAAGCGTTCCAGGGATCGAATGAGCGTGTTTTTTTATCGACCACTTGGCAGGACGGGGGCCGGTTCTTTGTCCTGCTTCGACCCGGTTGGTTGCGCCTGAAAATGTCTTGGTTAAGGAGTTTGGTGTTTTCAGGTTGCTTGCGCTGTTTACAATTTAAGCTCAATTTGCGGGATTATTACCCGCCCGCTGCCGGTTATTGCAACGGCTAGGGGGCCGTCGCCGGCATACCGCCCCAGCGCGGCGCCCCGCAGCAAGCCGGGCGCCAGGGGCTCCCAGGCGTCCTGCCGGCGGTTGTAGACTTCCAGGTTTGCCTCGCCGCCTTCCACCCGGGCATGGAGTGTGATTTCCCCGACCCGGGCGTCCGGGGGCAGCACGTAATAAGCAACCAGTTTCTCCCCGGCCTGCAGGGTGTATTCGTTTTTGACGCCGCCGGCGGGTTTGCCGCAGTCCACCACGGGCCGTATCAACCCCGGGGGGAGGGTTGCGGGTCCCGGGCCGGTTTGTATGGACACCGGGAAAACATGGAGGGTGTGCGTGGCAATTTTACGAAGCTTGCCGTTGATAACCAGTTCCCTCTGGCCCCTGCCAAAACCCAGCATTTTGCCCTGGGGACCTTGCTCCCCCGCCTGATAGTGGTAGTACTTTAAAAGTTCCCGCTGGTAGCTGTCCAGGTTGGCGGCCCGGGATACGGCGTCCAGAAAATTATAGTCGCCCAGGTTGCGGAGACCGTGCTCCAGACGATACTCCAGCCGCACCCCGCCCAGGCCGTCCAGGTCCCCCAGCCCGATTACCGAATCACCCACCAGCAAAGAGCAGTTGACGAGGTCGATAGCCAGGGGGTTGTTGATTTCCCCGGTCAACAAGTCCCCGTTCAGGCCCAGCTCCGGGGGATGGTTGCCGCCCGGCGCCGTCTCCCGGCTGTACAGGTAGTGGGGCGCGGCGTCATAATAGGTTATGGCGTCCTCCGAAGGGTCGATACTGAAATTTCCGCCACCCAGCTCTTTTACAAAGCACGCTCCGGGCAACCGCACCTGCAATTGCCGCTGGTGGGGGTAAAGATTGGTCAGGTAATACCGGTGGTGGTTATACCCGTGGATTTCAACCCCGGCGCTCACGGCTTTAATCCGGTGCAATCCCCCGGACCAGGCCAGGAGGTAGAACAGTGCCGCAAATCCCGCTACAACGGCGGGAACCGCCCAGCGGGGCCGTTCCCGCCAAAAAACGCAAGCGCCCAGCAAAAGAATATAAACCGCCGCCAGGACCAGCAGGAAAAACACTTCGTTATATGAAGGCTGAAACAGGCGGTCACCCACCCGCTGCAGTTCTCCGGCCGCCGCGGCTTGCCCGCTCAAGCCGGTACCGTTGATCAGCCTGGCCAGCCCCGAAGCGGTGATATATTGTTCCACGGCTTTGGCCACCCCGGACGGGTCGTCGCCCGCCGCCGGGCTGAAGGGCAGGGCCGCCGCGCAGCCGTTGCCGGTGGGCCTTGCTCCCTCCAGGCCGGCGAACATTCCGGTCAGGTTTTTGTAGCCGTACCGGCCGGTGCCCACCAGGGCCAGCCCCCCCCCCCCCGGCCAGCCAGCGCTGCAGTATGGCTTCTTTGCCCGCGGCCAAACCGCCGGTATTAAAATTATCCACGATAATCAGGTTGATATTTTGCATTTCCGCCGGGGTGAAAGGTAAATTCCGGTCCAGATTTACCGTCAGCACATCCTTGCCCGCCAATAAAGGCGAGCGCATTTCCCGGATATAAAAAAGCTCTTCCGGGGTATCGCCAAGCAACCCCACCAAAAAAGAGTTTTCCGGCGCAATCTCCAGGGGCGCCGAGTGGCGGGCGACAACCCCGCCGTTGTCGTCTTTAAAGCTGAGGATTGCTTCCCGGTCTTTGTTTAACACCAGCACTGAAAAGGGAATGGTTTTGGTGGTTCCCGCCGGCAAATCAACCTGATGGCGGTACATTTTTTCGCCCACCGCAACGGTTAAGGCGCCTGAGACATCCCGTTCCGTCGATTCCATGGTCACCCGTACCGGGTTGATTCCTCCGGCTTTACACTTGCCGTCGAAACCCGTCTCGGCCGAAATGATTACAGGGGCGGACCCATAAGCGATACCTCCGATAATCAACCAGATGACAAAAATGGCCGGGCAAATCATTAAAATCTTGTTTTTGTACATAGGCGCCCATTCACTTCCTAGTTCAAATACGGCACGTTTTCCACCCCGCCGTCGTAAACAACGGCCCCGAAGAACTGGGTGACGGAATACGGTTCATGCAGCAGTACGTCTAAAGCCCTTTGCACTCCGCCTTTGTCAATTCCCGTTATCAGCCAGGCGGGTTTTAAGGCGCCGATTCCCGGCGCGCAGGCATAAACAGCCCCGGCCGTCCCGTCAAATGTTTTGATGGTTTGTCCCCTATTGTTCAAGGCGTGCATTTTTTCGTCGGCGAACTTAACGTATACGCCGGTTAACTTGTTCTTCAGGTTGGTCTTTTGCAAAAGTGCGCTGCCATGGGACAATTCCTCCCAGGTACCCAGTAAAATATAGTATTTATCGGGTTTTTCCAGCACCGACGGGTTGTAGCCCGCCACGTCTATTTCTTTGACTCCCTTGTTCAAAAGGCTCTGTTTAAGCTGTCGGGCCCCTTCTTGAAAAGCTTCGGTATACATGATAACCGTGCCGGGATTTTTACCCCCAAAACCGCTTTTAAAGGGCTGGGGATACGAACCTATCACCGCCGGAATAAACATGGTGATGTCCCAGTTGTGGTAATCCCACCATATTTCGTCCCCGGTTTGGGGCCGGTATTCAGCCACGCCCACCGGGGCCAGGATCCCGTTCACCCAGTAAAACCAGTCCAGGTTCTTTCTGTCCGAGCCGGTATAAAAGGTATATTGGGATTCGAGACCGTTGATGGCATTGACAAATCCGCCGCCGTAGGCGGTTTGGATATCCAGGTTGCGGAACATTACTTCCATGCCCACTTCGTCTTTAACCAAACCCACCCTTTGGCCGAACATTTTGGTGTGGCCGTAATCCCGGGTAACCACCAGATTTACCCGGTAGGGGCTTTCAATATCTCCGGAAGCCTTGTGGAAATTGGCGTTTGCCGCGGCCGGGGTGCCCTCTTGATATTTTACTTCTCCCTGCACCGGGCCTTTGTAGCCTTTGTATGTTTCCCGATCCGCGGTTGCACCGGCTTGCGCCGGGGGCGTCTCATGCTTGTCCGGCGCCTGTTCGGGGTTGTCGCCGGCTTTTTTTGCGTCTTTCCGCTCCCGGTCGCCAACGGGTTCTTTGGAACTGCTTGTTTGGTTGACTCCTGTCGCACCGGCATTACCGTCGTCTAGGCCTTCTTTACCGGAGGATGCGGCGTTTGCAGGGCCATCCTGTTCTTTGGAGCCGTCGGGTGCCACGGCTTCTACCGGGGCTTTATGCGGCCCACTTGGCATATCTCCGGCGCTCTCGCCGTCTTTAAAGGATTCCTGTGCCGGATGCTCGTTTAAATTGGTGACCGTTTTAGTTTCGTTTTCCACGCAGGCGGCAAGGGCCAACACCACCAGAAGCAGGAGCATGACAACGGTCCATTTTTTAAGCAATTCCATCACACCTTTTTTGCCCGTTGTACACTTGTACGCAATCAAAAACCCCGGCCGCAGGGATAGCGAAGGCTGTCCCTGCGGCCGGGGATAACCGGGCGCAAAAAAACCACCTCCCTATCACCCGTAGGTACGGTAAGACTGTGATTAAACAGGCAGATTTCCTGGCTCGGGTTCATTGAGATTTCACGTCTTCCCGTCCGGTGGGCATGTACACGGTACGTGAGCCCGGACAGTGACCTTTTGTGAAACCTCTCCCCATAACAGTGGCGGGGACCGCGCCGGATTCACACCGGCTTCCCTTTTAAGCCTCCACCTTCCGGTGCAGGCACCTGTCTATCCAAATATTATAGTTTAAACAAATATATTATAGCTTGACTAATTGTAAAACAACATTAGCATAGATTTAATATACTGTCAATTAAATCAACCCCTGCGGCGCATTTTAAACCGTCAATTCAACAACTGTTTTTTGTTGGCCGCCTTATATTTGCTCCCGGTCGACAACAGGTAGGAATCCACCCCCTGCCGTACCGCCTTGTATACCGTGTGTCCGATCAAATAACCCAGATCCGTGGCGGTACCGGAGTAAAAAACCGTTTCGCCCCTGGCGGTACAGGCCACCACCATGGCGTCGGTGGTGGTGCCGGTAATCCTTTCACCGCCGGGCAGGCTGATTTTGGCTTTGAACAAAGCCCTGGTTTTGGCCTCGGTTGCCGTCATAACGGCGTTAACCATGGCGGCGTCCGTCAAATTACCGTCAATTAACACAATGAGATTGATGGTGCCCTGTTTGCTGTCCCTGAGCAGCTTACCGACGGAAGAGCCCGCTACTCCGGGGTTGCTTATTCCAGCCGTGCAAAGGGTGGCCACCGTCAGGTTGTAGTGTTTTCCGTGACTTAACACGGTGTGAGTGACGCTGACGGCCGTCATCATGCCCAAAACATCCCGCCCCAACTGCATTTTTTCGGCCACCCGCCGCAAATCCTCTTCCGGGTCGCTGCCCCGGTAATCCTTGTCCACCGAATGATTAATTATGTGGCTGGCCCACCGCAGTTCCCCGCCCAGGACGGTGGATCCCAGCACTTTAAGGGGGCTGGCGGATGAAACCAGGAATGTTTTCCGGGACTGCATGTAAAACTTGATTCCGTCCATGGACACTTGCTTATTGAATAACGGCACTTCTTCCAACAAATTAATTGCCTCCCGTTGCGTAAGGTTTTTAATATAACAACCCGGTCCCCAAGAGACCGGGCAATTATCCACCGCCATAATCGGACGTGGTTTAAACCACATTCCTATCTCTTTGTAATTAATGGTTGCTTTAAAACAGGCAATTTTGTTAAAGATTAACACAGGTTTTATATGCTGTCAATCATAACTTGGACTAACCTTATCATACGGCGCCGGCGGTGCGCATGCAACACTGTTTCAATTTAGGCGCTATTGCGGACCATGATCGTTTGGCGTATACAACCGGGACGGCCCTGCTCTTGGCTTCTTTTTTAATTGTTTCGGCAATATTATGATTCACAAAATCCGTAAGTATGATGACCAAACCAGCTTCTCCAGGGATGTAAATATTTTTGCTTTTTTTGATTTTTTTTCGGCCCTTTTCGTGAATTATTTGCGCAAAGCCGAGTTTTTTCAGGTTATCGCTTATATTGCCGAGCCTGTCGCCGCCAACAATAAAAACTGACATCAGGAAATTGCCTCCTTGTTTTTTGGGGATTAGTTTTTGGTTTTCATGGCCAAAAACTTTTTTACCATCCAAGGGTCGAACTGAGTGCCTGCGCCCTCTTGCAACTGCTGCAAAGCTTCTTTTACAGTTAAAGCCTTCCGGTAGGCGCGGTCGGATGTCATGGCGTCCCACGCATCCGCAATACAGACAATGCGGGCCTCAAAAGGAATATTCTCGCCGCGCAACCTTTCGGGATAGCCTGTCCCGTCAAATCTCTCGTGATGGTAACGGACAATATCCAGGGCTTCCTCCAGAAAGTCGATGGGCGCCAGTATTTTGCTTCCAATTAAAGGGTGGGCTTTAATCATGTCAAACTCCCGCGCATTCAAGCTGTCCTTTTTATTTAAAACACTTTCCGGCACGCCTATCTTTCCGACATCATGGAGCAAAGCTCCGTACTTGATATTTTTCAACTCCTCGTTGGTCAGTTTCAATTCCTTCCCCAGGGCCACGGAAAGCCGGGCCACATTCCGGGAATGATTGCGGGTATAAGCGTCCTTGGCGTCAATGGCGGAAACCAGCGCGGTAATGGTCTCCAAATAAACTTCTTTTCTTCCGTACTCTATCTTTAACCGGGTGTTGTTCAGTATTAACGCCGCCACTTGGGCAAAGGAATTGACTGTATCGCAGTCGGTTTTCGAATAATAAATGGGATGCTCATCCTCACCGGCGTGTCGGTGCAAAAGTATAATTGCGCCGATAAATATGTGTTCGGTTATGAGAGGAACCGCCAGCATTGACCGCAGAGAGGAATCGACAGCTTGCAGTTGCTTGAAAGATGCGTCGGTATTATTCATTTGTACGGTGCTGTCATACAATACCAGTCCCTCGGCGGAACCGTACATTCGGCACAAATGTTCTTTAGCCGTCCCGGATAAATGACCTTTGGTCAACATTAATTCCATACAGTCTTTTTTCCGGTTATATAAAAAAATACAGCCGGCTTCACTCCGTGTTATCCGAATAGCTCCCTTTAAAATAGAATTAATAGTTTGTTTTAGATTAGACCTTTCAATAAGACTGGCATATACTTTATTGATAAAGGCGGCTTCGGAAAGTTTCCGTTCCAGCGCATGGTTCTTTTCCATGACTTCGGAATTGACCTTTAAAAGGGTCAGGTTGTTGTTTTTCAGGTTTTCAATATATGTAAAAACATCCGCAGTTGAAGTGTCGAGTAAAATGTTGTCCGGACTTCTGGTAGCCAATCCTATTCACCTCCGAGAACAAGCAAATATAACTGAAATATCAGCGCCAGTCTTATTGTAGTTTATGCCGCGCAAATGAATTTCATTATCATTCAAGGGCTTTATTTCTCCCCTGGCAAACTTTGTCATCCACCAGCGGTGATTTACGCTTTTAATGCGCCGGTTATTTCTTGCAAACGGGCGGATAGCGCGGTTAGTTGTTCCCGGTTGGTATTCATTGTTTCTGTTGAGGCCGCTTCATATTCCCGGGTCCCGGCCAGATTTTCTATGCCTTCGGCCACCTGCTCCGCCGACAGAGCAATTTCCTGAATTTCAGCGGTTAATGTCTGCATGCTTTGGTCTATCTGGTTAAAAAACAACCCTGCTTCTTTAGCCACCGCCGTACCGGTTTTAACTTCCGCCGAGCCTGCATTGATTGTAGCGACGGTTTTTTGTGCTTGCTCCTGCATTCCATTGATCAGGTTTTCAATTTCCCCGGCCGCCCGGGCCGATTGGTCGGCCAGCGCCTGCACCTCTTCGGCCACCACCGAGAATCCTCTGCCGTGCTCACCGGCCCGGGCAGCCTCAATGGCGGCATTTAACGCCAATAAATTGGTGGATTCGGCGATACTGGCGATTAATTCGGTGATTTTCGAAATCTCGTTAGATTTTTCGCTAACTTCGGATATTATAGCCACCGTGTTGTTAAAAGTATGATTAATGGCCTCCATCTGGCTGACTACTTTTTGCACGTTGGAATTGCCTTTATGGGTATGGACGGCTGCTTCCTGGGCCACTCCGTCGGCATCCCAGGCCTTGTTGTTGACCCGCTCGGCTCTGTCGGTAATCTTATGTAAATCGTCCCGGGTGTGGGAATCTCTATGGGTGTTTGAATTAAAATCTTCGACAGTACAGGTTAACTTTTGTGTGTAATTTTGTACTTGACCGACCAAATGACGCAGGCCGCCGGCCATACTATTTATTTCGGCATATAGCGCGGCAATTTCAGCACCGCCTCTGTAATGCATTGCCACGGATAAATCACCCGCGGAAATTTTCCGGACCAGGTTGCTCAAGCGGTTGACGGGATCGATAATGTCGCGGTTGATCATAAAGGTCATAAACGAGCCCACAATAACCAAATTAATCACACTGGTTAAGACAATGGGAAACAAATAACCTTCCACCGGGATTATCCCGGCAATAATTTTGATAAAAAAATAAGAAATAAAAAATGCGGCTGTCATTGACAAAATGACGGCACGGATTAATTTTATTTTAACACTTTGCGCCGGCGCATTTCCTTTGAGAATAAAGTTCGATTCTGGCACAGGCATCTTTCCCTTCGTAATATATATAAACCCAATCAAGGGAAGTTCATTTGTCCCTTAGCTTGAAAATGAATTTCATTATCAGCAAATGGGCCTATTCATGCCTTTATGAACAAACCCGGGTGGTACTCTAAAAAAAAGAGGAAAACTGGGCGAAGCACCTGGGACCCGCCCAGCGTTTATAGGGAGAGGGAAAAATGTTTACTAATTAAAATGTATTTAAATAACTATGTCGGTTAAGATTCTTTCTTGGCCGCATCACTGTCGCAACTGCTGCAGCCGCTGCACTCACAACTGCTGGTACCTTTGGACGATTTGTATATGTGCCGTGCGGCTAAAGCAACGGCCAGTAGACCAACGCCGATTAAAAACAACACGTCCATGCAGGCTCACTCCTTAACCCAAGCCAAGAAGGCGTCCGCCCTGGTAAATAATAACCGCCATCAACCAGCCCAGCGCCAGGGTGTATCCCACCGCAAATCCGGTCCATTTCCAGGAGTTGGTCTCCCTTTTAATAACACCGATAACGGCCGCGCAAGGAATATAAATGAGGGTCATAACCATGAAAGAGTAAGCCGCAAGGGGAGTCCAAAACTGCTGTATGGCTGTTGCGAGTCCTTCTTCACCGACTCCGTAGATCACACCCAGGGTACCGACCACAACTTCCTTGGCCAATATGCCGAATACAAGGGCCGAGGCGGCTTCCCATGTTCCAAAACCGGCGGGAGCAAAAATAGGAGCCACAAAGCTGCCCAGCTTGCCCACCAAGCTCTCCTGGCTGGCGTACTCGACGCCCCAGGGAAGTATCGACAACACCCAAATAAGCACGACTATGGAGAAAATAATGGTGCCGGCTTTCTTAAGAAAGGCGCTGCCCCGCTCCCACATGTGAATAAATGTGCCCTTCAGGGTGGGAATGCGATATGGCGGCAGTTCCATGACAAAGGGGGACGCTTCCCCGGGAAACAAAAAAGTCTTAAATATTTTACCCATAATAACGGCAAGCACTATACCTAAAATATACAGGGAAAAGAGCACCAAACCCTGGTTGGCGCTGAAAAACGCCCCCACAAACAATACGTACACGGGCAGCCTGGCTCCGCAGGACATGAGCGGGGCTATTAATATGGTTACCATTCTGTCCCGCTTGTTTTCCAGGGTGCGGGTGGCCATAATGGCCGGCACGTTGCAACCGAAACCGACCAGCAACGGAATAAATGCTTTCCCGTGCAGGCCAAGGGAATTCATAAAACGGTCCATGACGTACGCGGCGCGAGCCATGTACCCGCTGTCCTCCAAAAATGAAATGGCCAAAAACAGTAAGAATATATTAGGAATAAATACCAACACCGACCCGACACCGCCGATTATTCCGTCCACCATGAGGGAAATAACCAAATCCGAACTATTAATGGCGGTAAGCCCGGCTATCACCAATCCCCCGAACCATTCAAAGAAAGTTTCAACCCAGCCGATCATGGGATCGCCCAGAGTAAAAGTAAATTGGAACACCGCCCACATGGCAAAAAGAAATATGGGGATGCCAAGGAAACGGCTGGTGACAATGGAGTCTATTTTATCCGATCTGGTCAACCTTTGTTCCGCCGATTCCCGCTTGGTGACGGATTTTTTGGCCACTCCGGTGATAAAACCGTAGCGGCGGTCGGCTACCAAAGATTCCGTGTCCTCGCCGATAACATCAAGCAGGTGGGCGGCGCTTTTCTCGGCTTGGGCAACCAGGTCGGCGGTGCCGGCCCTCCCCTTGACCTCGTTATGGATATGCTCGTCTTCCTCCAGCATTTTCAGCGCCAGCCATCTGGCGGGGTATTCCGCCGACAGCTGCCCGTGGTTTTGAATAGTTGATTCCAACTGGCCGAGTTCCTCTTCCAACTCATTACCGTAATCAATCTTCAATAAACTTCCCTTGCCCGCATCAGCGGCTTCAATAACCTTGGCGACAAGCTGATCCATGCCCTCTTTTTTGGTGGCCACCGTGGTTATTACCGGTACTCCCAGCATGGCCGACAGTTTTTGCACGTTATAGTTCAAGCCCCTGGCTTTGGCCTCGTCCATCATGTTCAAGGCCACCACCACATTGGCGCCCATTTCCAACAACTGGGTGGTTAAATAAAGATTGCGCTCCAGGTTTGAAGCATCCACCACGCTGACGATTACATCGGGTTTTTCCTTTAAAATAAAATCCCTGGCTATGACTTCATCTTCCGAGTAAGCGCCAAGGCTGTAAGTACCGGGCAAATCAATTATTTTATGGCATACGCCCTGATATGTGAGCCTGCCCTCTTTTTTTTCCACCGTAACACCGGGCCAGTTGCCCACATGCTGACGCGACCCGGTTAAATTATTAAAAATACTGGTTTTTCCTGAATTGGGATTGCCCGCCAGGGCAATAACCTTTTCTTTGGATACTTCCAGTTTTTGTACTGAATCCAAGTACTTTCACCCACCTTTTAAGATATTATCCAGTCTGTCGGTTAAAGTTAGCCCACTTCTTCAATCAATACTTTGTGCGCCACACCCTGCCCCAGCACCAGTCTTCCTTCGCCCACGGCCACTATTAACGGCCCGGAACTGTCGTTTTTAATCATGTGTATGGAAGTGCCTTCTATAAAACCCATCCCGGTTAATCTGCTCCTTACGCTTTTCCCTCCGGAGATGTCCCGCACTACTCCGGAGCGACCCATGGACAAGAAGCCCAGAGGTTTCATTTATATCACCTCGACCAGTATATTTGCCGCCTCTTGCTTGCGCAGGCTCAAGCAATAACCCCTGACAAATAATTCCATGGGGTCGCCAAGGGGCGCCACGCCTTTAACGGACACTTCCACCCCGGGTACAAGGCCCATGTCCAGGATACGGCGGCGCAAAGGTCCCTTTGCTTCGATGCGAATTACTTTTCCCCTGCTACCGCTTGGCAGCTCACTTAAGATTTTCCCGTTTGGCAAACTCATTTTGCATCACTCGACTCCTTTCGGTGTTATTCTGTGTGATTAACCAGTTGATTATTTATGCCCCTTAACACCTCCCGATTATTAACGCGGCAATTGTAATGACAATCTTTAATCATTACGCTGGCACGAAATAAGCCGATATTGATTTTCATTTTCATTATAGTGCAACAATTTTTTAATGTCAATGTGTTTTTTTTTT
>JAKSCU010000594.1 GCA_022360435.1 Bacillota bacterium | reverse complement strand
GTATCAGGGGCTCCAGGTCGGTATTTTTAGGGTGAAAAGCCAGGGGTATAATGGTCAAAAACCCCCCGGTCCGGTCCTGCAGTTCACGCAGGCGGAGCAGGTGGTCAATTCTTTCCTCGATGGTTTCCACGTGGCCGTACAGCATGGTGGCGTTGGTGCGGATGCCCAGCTCATGGGCGGCTTGATGCACTGCCAGCCAGGTTTCTCCGTCAACCTTCTCGGGACAAATAATCTCCCGCACCCGAGGGGAAAACACTTCCGCTCCTCCGCCGGGGAGCGAATCCAGGCCGGCTTCCTGGAGCGCGGCCAGCACTTCCCGGTGGGTCAGGCCGTGTTCCCGGGCCAGAAAGTCGATTTCCACGGCGGTCAAGGATTGGATAATCACCCCGGGCAGTGTCCGGCGCAAACGCCGCATCATTTCCACATAGTAATCCAGCTTCAAGTCGGGGTTCAAGCCGCCCACCACGTGGATTTCGGCTATGTTTTGGCCGGCGGACCGGGCGGCCCGTTCCTCTATTTGCTCAAGGCTCATTGTGTACGCGCCGGGACTGTCGGCGTCCCGACCGAAGGCGCACAGTTTGCATCGGCTGACGCAAACATTGGTGTGATTGATGTGCCGGTTGAGGATAAAATATGTCCTGCGGCCGTGTTTTCGTGCCCGGACCAGGTCGGCCATCTGGCCGATGGCCAGCAGGTCCGGTGATTTGTACAGCTGGATGCCTTCGGCGCGGGAAAGCCGCCGGCCTTCGGAGACTTTGGCGGCAATTTCACGCAGCGCTGCGGGGGTTTTCAACATTTTACATTCTCCTTACCACAATGCGATGGGAAACAGTATGTCAAGCAACGTAAAACAAAACATAACCACGCTGAGCAAACCGTTTAGGTTGAAAAAAGCCACTCCCGCCCGGCTGAGGTCGCCGGGGGAAATAAGCCTGTGCTGGTACCACAATAAAGATGCTGCTATCAGCAATCCTGCGAAGTACAAGACGCCCAACTGCAGCGCTATGCCGGCGGCCAGAAAAAAAACCGCCGCCAGCACGTGGAAGAGCGAGGAAACAGCCAGGGCGTTGGCGATGCCGAACCTGGCCGGAATGGCATGGATCCCGTACTCCCGGTCAAAGTTATAGTCGTCGCAGGCGTAAATGATGTCGAAACCCGCCACCCAGAAAAGAACCCCGACACCCAACAGCACCGGGGCCAGTTCGATCCGGCCGGCTATGGCCACCCAGGCGCCAACCGGGGCCAGGCCCAGAGCCAGGCCCAGGAACAGGTGGCAGGCCCAGGTGAATCGTTTGGTGAAGGAGTACAGTGACAATACCAGCACGGCCACGGGTGAGAGCTGGAAAGCCAGCGGCGTCAATTGGTGGGCTGATGCCAACAGTAAACCGAAGGAAAGAAACACATAAACCCACACCTCCCCCACGGAAATAAGCCCCCGGGGCAGCGCCCGACCTGCGGTGCGGGGGTTTGCGCCGTCAATATGCCGATCGATGATCCGGTTCAGGGACATGGCCGCGGTGCGGGCGCCCACCATGGCCAGGGTAATCCACAATATATCGGAGCCGCCGGGCAATTGTTTGTCCACCAGCAGGGCGCCCACGTAGGCGAAAGGCAGGGCAAATATGGTGTGTTCGAAACGGATCATGTCCAAAAAAATTCTGGTTTTGCTAAAAACGGTCGAACCCATAACTTTGCCACTTCCTGTCCACCAGTTCCCTTATCTCTTTGGTCATCACAATATCGTCCGGCCACCGGCGGGTATGCCCCTCTTCTTTCCATTTGGTGGTGGCGTCAATACCCATCTTGGAACCGTAGTGCGGCTGCGGCGAGGAGTGGTCCAGGGCGTCCAGCGGCCCGTCCACCATCATCACGTCCCGGCGCGGGTCAATGTTGTTGAAAACCCGCCACATCACCTCGGACACGTTTTGCACATCCACCGCGGCGTCCACCACTATGATCAGCTTGGCCAGCATCATCAGGCCCAGGCCCCACAGGGCGCACATCACTTTCTTGGCCTGGCCGGGGTATCTTTTGTCTATGGAGACAATCACGCAGTTGTGGAAGACCCCCTCCGGCGGCATGTTCATGTCCACCACTTCGGGCAACTGCATGCGCATCAGGGGCAGGAAAATACGCTCGGTGGCCTTGCCCAACCAGGCGTCCTCCATGGGTGGGCGCCCCACTACGGTGGCCGGGTAAATGGGGTTTTTGCGCCTGGTGACGCAGGTCAGATGAAAAACCGGGTACTGGTCGGCCAGCGAGTAGTACCCGGTGTGGTCGCCGAAGGGTCCCTCCAGCCTGGTTTCGTCAAGGTCGACATAGCCCTCGAGGATTATCTCCGCCCGGGCGGGCACCTCCAGGTCCACTGTTTCACACCGCACCAGTTCCACCGGCTCCTTGCGCAAGAAGCCGGCCAGCAGAATCTCGTCTATGCCGTGGGGCAGGGGCGCCGTGGCGGCGTATATGGTGGCCGGGTCGGCGCCGATGGCGACGGCCACGGGCATGGGCGCGTTGTTTTTGCGGTAATGTTCGGCGGCGTCCTTGTGGATATGCCAGTGCATGCCGGTGGTGCGGTGGTCAAAGACCTGCATTCTGTACATGCCCACGTTGCGACGACCGGTGCCGGGGTCTTTGGTGAACACCAGGGGCAGGGTGATAAACGGGCCGCCGTCCTCCGGCCAGCAATGCGTCACCGGTAGCTCGGCCAGCGAGGGGTTTTCCTTGACGATGACTTCCTTGCAGGGGCCGGTCCTGACCTGTTTGGGCACAAAAGAAG
The DNA here is from genome assembly GCA_022360435.1 of Bacillota bacterium. Lineage (GTDB taxonomy): Bacteria > Bacillota > Desulfotomaculia > Desulfotomaculales > Desulfallaceae > BRH-c8a. Next base: position 15,191 of record JAKSCU010000594.1, on the reverse strand, counting down.
ACAGCTTGGCCAGCTTGGGCAGAGTTTTAATCTTGTCCATCAGGGTCACGGGCAATTCTTCGGGCTGGATCAGGCTGATTAGTTCTTCGCCGATTGAATCCAGCGATTCGGTTTCCAAAGCCAGCCGCATCCTTTCCAGGGAGCCGAATGCGTTGGTAAGGACCGACATGCCGTATCCCTTGACGTTTTCAAAAAGCAGGGCCGGGCCGTCCTGCTTGGAGACCCGGTCCGTGATTTCGGTAATCTCCAGGTGTGCGTCCACCTCTACGCTAATTCTTTGTAACAAGCCGCGACTTTCCAGTTTATCGACAAAAGCTTGAAGATCCGAGTAAGCCATGCTGCACCAGCCTTCTATATTTGTTTTAATACGCCGGGCATAGTGTCCCCGGCGCCTAACCCACCATGCACTGCACGGTATTTTCCTGGGTCAACAAAACCAGCAGGTCTCTGATAAATTGAGCGTCTTTGCTTGACGGCAGGCGAGTCAGTAATATTTCCGTAGCCGTGAGGTATTCCTTAACTTGCTTTACCGTGGCGCCCCTTTCCAGTAAGCCGTACGCCATGCCCAGGTTTAAACCCACCTGGAAAATGTAATCTTTATCGCGGCCGGCGGCGCCGGCCAAATCGGCGCCTAAAAAAGCTCCGCAGGCAAAGGTTTCGGCTGTTTCGCCCCGCACTACGTCCAGGTATAGCTGCTTTTCGGTGTGTTCCATGCCGGGGTTGCGCAAAATGTGAATGCCGCTTTTATTAATGGAACAAATTAACTCGGCCAAGCTTTTCAGATATCGCTCAATACCGAAATCGCAAAGGGTGGTAAAAAACTTGCCGTAAATGTAATCCCCCACCAGCACGGGATATTGATATCCAAGACGATTTTCCAGCGGTCGCTCTTTGCCCGAAGCTCCTTCCTTGACTCCGGCATGTATCCGGGAGGCCATGTATATGAACTGCAATATGGCGGCCAGGGCGAATGCTTGCCGGGTCACCGGCCCGAATAACCGGCAGGCGGTGATGACAATGGCGGGTCGCAAATTCATGTCCAGGTGATTAAACTCCATGGGGGCAAATTCACCCAAGTGGCCGGCTCGAAAGCTAAAGCTGTCACTCAGCAGCAACTGCACTTGATGTAAATCTTCGGCAATATCGTTAAAAATATGCATTTGCGGGGAGAAACCTCCTTGCCTTTGAACAATAACATATTCGTTACGTAAGCCCGATTTCCTTCCGCCGATGCATATTTAAGGCTTCATAAAAAGCCCATAAAAAAGCAACAACCTTGCTGTTTGTTTATCACAAACCAGCAAGGTTTTGCTAGTCCTCGCTTAAGCAGGTACTAATAAAAATCCCTCCTAAATATTAACCACTTCCTGCGGCAGTATATCCGGCAGGATTCCTCTCTTGACTTCTTTAGCCGTGAGGTGTTTGGCGCGGAATAGACCGGTCAGGTAATTACAGGCGTCCCAGGGGTCCACTTTTTCTCCGCATGTGAAAACGTCTACGGCCGCGTAGCCCAGTTCGGGCCAGGTGTGGATGGCCAGGTGGGATTCGGAGATAACAACCACTCCGCTTACTCCCTGTGGGCTGAACTTATGGAATGCCACTTCTCGTATTTCTGCTCCTGCTTCCAATGCTGCGTCGACCATTATTCTTTCCACTTTGTTGATGTCGTTCAGGCTTTCATAGTCACATCCATAAATTTCAGCCAACACATGGCGCCCCAAGGGTTTCATTCTAATTATCTTCCCCCTTTTGTTATTAAAATTTGGTCGATATAGGACCAAAAATGCTGCCCATTACCAACCAAACTCAATTTTAGCATAAAATTTGTTCTTGTCAATACAATTTTCAGTGTAGTTAGCCATTTGGCGGGATTAATTCCGTATTTCAATAGTTAATCAATGTTTAGCTCAGTTTTTCTACCCCATTTACTGTAAAGACCGGCTTGGTTAGGGGTTTGATATTCTCATATTGCTGCTTGCTTTCATGCTTGATCGAGTTTGTTCGCTTCCGGGTGCCGGTGAACTCGCCCGGCATTCAGGATGAGGTTTGGGTGGCGCTCCGGGTTCTGATTACCAGGTACAGCAGGGGCGGCGCGCCGAAGATCATGGCAGTTGCCGCCGCCACCACCCCGGAGTCGTTGAAAACCAGCGCCAGCAGGCTGGCGGTCACCACGCCGATAAAACCCCGGTAAAGCTCCGGGTATCGCGAATTCAACGATTGTATGACACCAACAGGCCTGTAGAACAATATGGCCAGGGTGAACAGGCTGGCTAAAAAAACGCGGCTCCAAATGGTATATTTTAATAGCTTGATATTCATGTTCAGCTTGCGCTGGATAATATCTTTCATTGCCAGGGGACCGTCCCTGATGATCAGTTCGGCGGTGCGGCCTATGTGCGATTGGCTTTCCACCGGCCGCTGCAGATCGTAAAATACCAGGCCTGCAAGAAACACTCCCACAGTGGCGGCGGTCTTGAGCAGTGTTCTCCAGTTAAAGCCAACCCCGGCCAACAGAAGCATTGTCACCAGGAATGAACCCGCCCCGGCTATGGAACCCCCTACGTTGGTGCCCAGTTGGGGGGCGGCAATGACATATAAAATGGCGAGATAATAAGCGCCGACGGCCGGCAGCACCAACCTCCGCCCGGTGGGGATACGGGTGATCAGCGCGGTGGTGCCGATGATGGTTGAGCCCAGCAGGATACCCATATACTCGTTCCCCAACCCGTAAAACCTGGCTCCCACCACGGGGTCGTAGCCCAGCAGGGAACTCTTTTGCAGGGGGGCGCCCATGAGCAGGTCCACCGCGATGCACAGTGAAGTAAGCAGGCTGATGAAAATAAACGGGTCCAGCTCGTTCTCGTAATTGCGCAGCCAAAGGTGGATTAGAGTCGTTATACCCACGGTAACCGCCACCAACTGCGCCACCAAGACGGGTATGGAAAAGTGCGGCAGCAGCGGTACCAACAATAGCGCCAGTGGCACCGACATAACCGCCAGCAATGCCGGTTTTAAAGCCTGCATCAAAGTTTTCCTGCCTCGGATGAAAATGGCTGCCAGTGAAATAATCACCAGCGCCAACTGGATAAGTACGTAATGACGAAGCACCGGCGGCCGGGCCTGGAAATTCATCTCCAGTTTGTTATAAAGGGCGCCCACACCGGGCAGGGCGTCTTTGGCGGGTATCAGCATCAATCCGCGACCGGACATCCGGGCCGGCGTGTCAATACCATAAAAACCAAGAATTGTGGGGGCCAGGTCGGTATTCTTGATTACGCCCGGGCGCTTGGTGGTGGGCGATGTGAGCAGACCCGGTCCGACGCCCGCCCCCAAGGCGATTACCGGGGTGACGTAGTTGGCGGACGGCACGTTGTTTCCCCGGGGGGTGGGAGATACGATAATTACCCGGTCCCTTTCCATATCGATCGTATTCACCAGGGAGGCAATAAAACCAACCATCCGGTTGATTGTTTCCCGGCGCTTGGTCTGTATTATATCGTCCTCAAGGAATTTACCCATTCTTTCCAGGCGTTCAAGATCGCCCAGTTCCACCACGGTAAGCCCTTTGTCGGTTTGGTTGCCGAGGGTTTCCAGCAATGCTTCATAATCGGTGCGTATTTGGCCCGGAAATTGTTCATCGCGCAGTTGGGTGCCGGCTCCCACGTCACCTTCGCCAACAGACCCGTTTTGGTTCATGGCCAAACCAACCGCGGCCCGCTTGGGACTGTTGTACGTGTCGGAATTGCCGTATACTCTGATGTTATATCCGTTATTTTGCAACAGCGCGCCCAGGTGCCCGGGTATGGCGTTGTTCCGGTTGGCGGCGTTTAATTTTTTAATTCGGGCTATATCAAGCTGCAACACGGCGCCGGTTTCAGGCTGCAAACCTGTTCTCTGCCGGAAGGACTCCCCGGCCGGCATTCCGTTAAAAAGCTCTCCCCGGTTCAGCCCCCTGTAAGCGGTACCGTAAGCATTCAGCGGGGCGCCGGCCCCAATGGAGGCGAATGTGCTGTCCGGCACCATGCCGCCTTCCACTCCCGTACTGATCAAACCCAGCGCACCGCCGCCGGTTATACTATCAAATATGCCGGCGTGTTCCGTAATGTCCCGCATAGTGAGCCTGTCAGCGGTGATTAGGTAAAAATTACCAGGCTCAGCCGGCGGCTGCCAATTTCCGGGGCCGGGCATTCCCATGCCGTATACCGGCGGGATGCCTGCTTTATCAAGCTTGCTTGCGGACCAAATGGTGCATAGTAACAAAATTGCTATTGAGGCGGCCAGTATCAGCCACAAATGCGGTCTGGTCATGGATTGCTTGCGTTCCTTCCGGGAAGTTGGATTATCAGGTGGTTCCGGGTTATTTTGGCACCACTACTATTTCGTCTCCCGGGGCAGATAAACCTTTTTTCATTAACAGTTCAAGATAGAGTTGCATGGTTCGCTCTATCATTTGTACCGCGCCAAAGTCATGGAGAACTTTTGCCCGGGCTTTATCCGCCATTTTCCGGGCTTTGCCGGGATTATCCAGCAGCCAGGCGATGGCGGCCGATAATTCACCGGGACGACCCGGAGTTACCAGCAAGCCGGTGTGGCTGTGATTGACCACTTCGGGGACACCCCCCACATCCGACGCCACCACCGGCAGAGGGCGGGCCATGGCTTCCAGCAGCGCCAGCGGCAGCCCCTCGGTCAACGAGGGCAGGGTGAACACGTCCAGCGCGTCATACACGCCGGCGGTGTCTGATACCATGCCCGGAAAGGTAAAATGATTCCCCAACCCGGCGGTTTCCACCAGGGTGAGCAGTTTTTCCCGCAGCGGGCCGTCGCCGGCGACTAAAAAATGCGCGTTATAACCGTCCCTGTGGACAAGATGTTCCGCCGCCCCAACCAGCACCTCCAGGCCCTTTTGCGGCGCCATTCGCGCCACAGTCCCCACCACGGCCCGGTCGGTCGGGATATGCCACTTCTCTTTGTAGTATTGCCCGTTTCCCCGCTTTGCCAATACCGTGTTTATCCCGTTATGTATAATCCTGATTTTATCACGTTTTATCCTGCCCCGGTCGGCCATTTCTTCCCCCAATGCCCGGGAAACCGCTATTATGCAATCAGTGGGACCTGCGAGTAAGCGCTCGACGGCAATGGCGGTTATTTTCTTCCATGCCGGACGGCTGTCACAGAGCAGTGAATTATGGGATGTGTAAATGGATACCGGCACTCCGGCCACCAAGGCGGCGGGTCGGGCCAGCAGCGCCGCTTTGGCGCCGTGGGAGTGGACTATGCTTACCCCCTGCGCCATCATATAACGAACCAGGATACGTAAGGTTTTTAAATCGGAAAAAGACGCCATTTCGCCCGCCAGGGGCAGCGGCAGTGTCATTATCCCCGCGGCGCGAAGCTCCTTTTCCGGTCCTTTGGCTGGACAAGCCACAGTGACGTCGAAATGCTCCCGCATTCCTTCGGCCAGGGTGACTATGTGTTTGCCGATGCCACCCGCAGTTGGACGCAGCACCTGGAGTATCCTGGGTTTTTCACACATTTAACTTCCCTCCCGTCCGGGTAAGCCTGAACCGGTGGTTTTGGGCGTCTGTCCAAGGGGTGGCTCAAAAAAGAACACGGCGGTACATTGTGAGGCCGTGTTCGATGAGGAAACCTGGTTTAATTGATGATAATGGCGTCGGTGGGGCAGCTTTCAGTGGCCTCTGATGCCTGCTCCTCGAGTTCGTCGGGCACATCGTGAACAATGGCGTGCGCTTTTTCGTCGTCGTTCCAGTCATAAACTTCCGGACACATATCAATGCATGCCCCGCAACTTATACATAGTTCCTGGTTTACTTCAGCTTGCAAGTTTGTCCACCTCCGGGCTATAGAATGGCGAAAAACAGTTATAGTTTGGCTGTTTTTCTAAAAATTATGCTTGTTTGAAATCAGAGGTGTTGTTTCAAATTTGTTTTATATTTTAGAGGGAATCGAATGAGCGCACTTTATATTATTTGCCGTCTAATGTAGCTATGCTTGTCGGTCGGCAACGGTTGACAAAGTTGGCGTTCCAGCGTAATTTATAGGTTAGCGAAGTCACCGAGGGTTCGAGCGTCTCCGAAGCGCAGAGCGAAGGGCCGCAGGGAAGACTACGGAACCGTCCCCGCGAGGTGGCGGTGATGGCGAAATATTACGCCGTGGTGTTGGCCGGACGGACGGGAATAGTGAAGGGGGAGGGGTTTGTAATGCCAAACCAAACAGGCAGGCAAATGCAAAGAAAAATGCTGCTGGTGCTTGTTTTTGCGCCGGGTGTTTTGTTTATGCTGTACTGGGTCATGTTTCGAAACAACGAACCTGAAATGGAGAGGGTGCGGCTTCCCGCTGAACATGTGCAGTTGGGCGTAAGCGCGGAAATGGGCGGCCACCGTTATATGGTGTACGGCGGGGAAACAGTGTTTTCCGAACGGCTTGAGCTGAAAAACAATACCGCCATAGCTGAACCGGGCCGGGTATTCATGGGGCTGGGCATGCGGGCGAACAACGTTGAGTCGGGATACGGCGTGGAGATGATTGATTCTCGGGGCGGAGTATACCAGCCTCTGGATGTTGACAGGGAGATCACGGCCATTAATTTCGGGTTTGCCGACGAGGATGATCAACTGTTTATGTTCAAGGTTGACTCAAAGGCCGACAATTTCTTTTTCATGCTTAATCATACCGGCGATATGCGGGCCTGGCGAGTGGAAAATACCCTCGACGGGCGCTGACTGCCCTGCTGCCGTCCGGCTTAATAAATCTTTGGAGCGCTATTTATGGCGGGCGCCGGGATGCCGCAGGTCACCTTTAAGGGCCACGGGGTTTATGTCCGTGGCCCTTATTAGCCCATAAAACGGTTAAACGCATTGCTCCATGTCTTGCTGGTTGTTTAGCTTGGTGTTTTCCCGATCGTAAATGTAGTATAGGGTGCCGCAGTTAAAACAATTATAAGTGCCGATGTGCTTCAACACCCGGTCGGTTTGCCCGCAATTGGAGCAGGTGAAAGTATTGACCTCGTATAAAGAACCGAAAAATAACAGGAAAAAACCGGTCACACCCGCCGTGATACCGGCGATGGCTGCGGCATAGCCCCAGGGCAACCCTCCCACCACGGCCGTCAACCAGACGGAAAGACCGATAATGAGCACAATGGCCACAAAGACAAACAATCTGATAAAGACCAGGGTTATTTCCTGGTGGTTGTTTTTGATCCGCGGACTGGCCAATATAATCTTCCTCCCCCTGCGATAAATTAATAAATACTCTTAAACTAAGCCCCTGGAGTCCTGTAAAAAACTGCAAACCGCAACCAAGACTGGAACTATTCAATATACATTTTCGGCGTGTATTTGATTAATCCTTTCGGCGGCGGCGTAAAGCGGCTAAAAATAATTGTTGCGTTATCTGGTATAATGCCGCGGTACCCGGGCGCTTACCGAACAAAGCACCTCGTAGGCTATGGTGCCGGTTTTTTCCGCCACCTCGTCCGCCGTTATGGCCTGCTCGCCCTGGCTGCCCAGTAAAACGGCCTCCTCCCCGGGTTCGAGGCCGTCAATGTGCCCGACGTCCACCATGAACTGGTCCATGCAAACCCGACCGATTACCGGGGCGCGGGTGCCGCGCAACAGCACCTCGCCCCGGTTGGAAAGCAGCCGGCTGTAACCGTCGGCATAACCGGCGGGTATGGTGGCCACCTTGGTGCCGGTGGTGGTAACGTGAGTAATACCGTAACTTATTCCCGCACCGGCCGGCACATTTTTAACATGAGCCACGGATGCCTTGACGGCCATGGCCGGCTTAAGCGCCACCCGTTCGGTATGGACTTCCGCCGAGGGGTAAATGCCGTAGATGGAGATTCCGCCCCGGACCATGTCCAAGTGGGTCTCGGGCAGATCGATAACGGCCGCGCTGTTGGCGGCGTGCCGGTAACGGAAATCGAGGCCTTCCCGGACCAGGTTGTCCAGCATAATGTTAAATGTGCGCCACTGCATCATTGTGTGGTCCTTATTGCCGCTGTCGGCGTTTGCGAAATGGGTGTATATTCCTTCCACTTGCAATCGGGGCAACAGGGCAATGGCAATGATCTCTTTGACTGCCCGGTCGTCAACCTGAAAACCCAAACGCCCCATGCCGGTATCCACCTTGACGTGTACCGTCGCCATTTTACCGGCCACGGCAGCGGCGGCCGACAGTTCCCGGGCGTTTTCCAGGCTGTATATGGTTTGGGCCAGGTCATTTTCCAGCAGCGCTTTGTAATTGCCGGGTGGGGTGTAACCGAGTACCAGCACCGGGGCGTTGATACCCCATTGGCGCAGGTATTCACCCTCGGCCACCCGGGCCACACCCAGGTAACCCGCCCCGGCATCCAGGGCTGTCCGGGCTACTTTGGCGGCGCCGTGGCCGTACGCGTTGGCTTTGACTACCGCCATAAACGCCGCTCCGGGAGCAGTAACGCTTATTAGCTGCTTGATGTTGCTGGCCACCGCCGTCAGGTTGATTTCCGACCACACGGGCACCTTTGGCGTCATGTTCACCTCCGGAAAGGAATGGGGCCGGGTCTTTATCTGATGGTAAATCCGGCCTGGTTTGTAGATTTCAGGACATCATTCAGATTTGTGTGCGAAAAACCATGCGCCTCGGCCACGGGACAACAAGTTATTTTGCTCCCGGCGGTATTGACGCCTTTGGCCAGGGCCGGGTTTTCCTCAATCGCCGTACGCAGTCCCTTGCCGGCCAGCGCCAAAACATAGGGCAGCGTGGCGTTGGTCAGGGCGAATGTGGAGGTGCGGGCCACCGCGCCGGGCATGTTGGCCACGGCGTAATGAATCACCCCGTGTTTTTCGTAAATCGGGTTGCTGTGGGTGGTAACCCGATCAATGGTTTCCACCGACCCACCCTGGTCAATGGCCACGTCCACGATGACGGAGCCGGGCTTCATTTGTTTAACCATTGTCTCGGTGACCAGATGAGGCGCCTTGGCGCCGGGAACCAGCACACCGCTGATTAAAAGGTCTGCAAAGCGCACCGCCGATTCAATATTAAAACTGTTGGAGATAAGGGTTTTGATGCGGGTCCCGAATATGTCGTCCAAATAACGCAACCGGTCGGCGTTTTTATCGATTATGGTAACCTGGGCCCCCATACCGGTAGCTATTTTGGCCGCGTTTATACCCACCACGCCGCCGCCGATGATAACCACGTCCGCCGGGGGTACGCCGGGTACGCCGCCCATGAGGATTCCCTTACCGCCCTGGGGCTTTTCAAGAAATCGGGCTCCGATCTGCACCGCCATGCGCCCGGCTACTTCACTCATGGGGGTCAACAGAGGCAGTGATCCGTTCTCCAACTGGATGGTTTCGTAAGCGACGCCCACCACCCGGCGGTCCACAAGCATTTTGGTCAGTTCGGGCTCCCTGGCCAGATGTAGGTATGTAAAAAGAATCTGTCCCTCTTTAAAAAGGTTATATTCTTCCGGCAAAGGCTCTTTTACTTTCACGATCATTTCCGCGCCATCAAACACTTCTTGCCTGGAAACCATGGTCGCGCCGGCGTTTTGATAGGCCTGGTCGGTGATACCGCTGCCCATGCCCGCCTCCTGTTGAATCAGAATGCGGTGTCCCTGTCTGACCAGCGACTGTACCCCGGCTGGTGTCACAGCAACCCTGTCCTCGTTGGTTTTAATCTCTTTGGGCACGCCTATGTTCATTGCTCACCAGTCCCTCCTTAAATATATATTGGCCGGAGCGAGCTTATCCGCGGTTTTCAACTCCTTTAAAGATTTCCGGCAGGTGTGCCAGTAGGTCGCCCGCCAACATGCCGGCCATGCCTTTCTCTCGGGCTGCGCTGTCTCCCGCCAGCCCGTGCAGATAAACCCCGGCGGCAGCGGCTTCCAGGGGTTGCAGCCCCTGGGCGACAAAGCCCGCGATGATGCCGGTAAGCACATCGCCGGTGCCTCCGCCGGCCATGCCGGGATTGCCGGTCCCGTTGATATAAGAAGTGCCGTCGGCCCCCGCGACTACCGTGCCCGCGCCTTTCAGCACCACCACCGCGTTCCATTGCGCCGCTTTTTTAAGCGCTGTTTCCAGCCGGTTGTTGGGCATCTGGTCCATACCGGCGCCACAAAGGCGGGCCATTTCTCCCGGGTGCGGGGTTAATACAAGGTGGGATTTAAAAAGCCGGAATAATTCGGTTTTTCCGGCCATGGCGTTGAGGCCGTCGGCGTCCAACACGCAGGGCTTTTCTAGCTTTAGCAATATTTCCCTGACCAGCGCCTTGGTTTCTTTACCGCCGCCCAGCCCCGGACCAAGGGCCACAACGTCGGCCTTCCCGGCGCGGTGGATTATTTCATCCAGAGCGGCGCGGTCCAGCGTTCCTTGTCCGGTTTCCGGCAACGGAAATGTCATAACCTCGGTAAGTTTGGTTTCTACGGTGTCGTGGATCCCCGCCGGTACCCCCAGCGTTACCAGGCCGGCTCCGGAGCGGGCCGCCGCCTGGGACGCCAGCACGGCGGCGCCGGACATGCCCCGCGACCCGGCGATTAACAGCACCCGCCCGAAACTGCCCTTGTGTTCGAGTCCTTTGCGCCGGGGCCACCATTTATTGATCAGCTGTCCGGTTATGTAATGACGTTTGGCGGGGTTGTCGGCAAGTATGGTCGCCGGAATCGAGATGTCCACAATATGTAGTTTCCCCACGTAAGCCCTGGCATCGGGCACTACCAACCCAATTTTGGGCAGGGCAAAAGTCACCGTGTGCTGAGCATGTATACAGGGCCCGTTGGTCTTTCCGGTGTCGGCCTCCAGACCCGAGGGGATATCCACCGCCACCACCGGTTTCCCGCCGGTGTTGATGGCTTCGATAACCGGAATCAGCGGCTGCCGCACCGAGCCCCGGAACCCTGTACCGAAAAGCGCGTCCACCACCAGGTCGGCGTTCATCAAGGCCAGCCGGACCAGATTTATATTATTGTTCTTGGTGAGGGAAAAGGTCTTTTGCCCGGTTTTTTTCCATATATTCAGGTTGACCAAGGCGTCACCGGTGATTTGATCCTGTTCGGCGGCAAGAAAAACCTGCACTTCGGCATTTCTGCCGTGCAGGTGGCGCGCCACGACAAAGCCGTCACCGCCGTTGTTGCCCTTGCCGGAAAATATTAATACTTTTTTGCCCGCCGGGTCGCCCAAAATGCCGGTAATTATTTCAACCACCCGAAGCCCGGCGTTTTCCATTAAAACAATTCCGGGGATGCCGAACTCCTCTATGGCCAACCGATCCACAGCCGCCATCTCGGCGGCGGTCACCAGCCTCATTAGTGCACCTCCCCGCGCACGGCGGTGGCGAAAGCCAAGGCCCGGCCCCGGTCGTGCGCTATTGAAAGCAGGACGGCGGCAATTTTCTCTTCCTTGGCCCGGCGCGCCGCGGCCCCGGACAGTGTTACCCCCACCGGGCGGTTCCCGCCGCCGGTCACTTCCACGTCATGCCAGGCGGTGATCCCGGTGCCCAGGGCTTTGAAAACCGCTTCCTTGGCGGCGAAACGGGCGGCCAGACAGGGCCAGGGGTCCCGTCGTCCCAAACATAAATCCAGTTCCCCGGCGGTAAATACCCTGTTTAAAAAACGGTTACCGCTCTTTGCCGCCGCGCGCGCGACCCGCTCGATTTCAATTATGTCAGTTCCGATGCCTGCCACCACAATAACAACACGCCCGTCCAATATAATTTACAGACTTTTATTCCACACCGCAAATAAAAAACCTGCTTTTCAGCAGTTATTCCCCGTATACTTGGAAATAGACAGCAAGTTCCCCGGAGCTGTCCATTTTGTCGGTTTTTCTCGGCTAAAACCCAAGTATTTTTCTTAAATTTTTGGCCTGGGCGCGACTGACGGGTACTTCGCTGTTAACTTTGTCCTCAACCACCAAGTTATATGTGCCGTTGAAAAAAGGTACGATTTCCCTTACTTTGTGCAGATTTACCAGGTAGCAGCGGTGGGTGCGGAAAAAAACCTGCGGGTTCATCCTGGCTTCCAGTTCTTTAAGGGTAAAGCGGGTTAATAACTTATCGTTAAAGGTTTTGATATAGATGTAATCCTGTTCGGTAAAAGCATAGAATATATCGGATTCGGCCACCAGTACGGTTTTGCCCTGTTTTTCCGCAGGTATGCGGTCTATTTTGATTTGTGACAATGTTTCGGGTTTTGGCTTGTCGCCGGTATTTTTGGCGCCGGTTTCTTTTTCGTTCCCGGGCGACTCCTGGTATGTTTTGATTACCTTGTCAATAGCTTTTTTCAGGCGACCGGGTTCCACGGGTTTCAGCAGGTAATCAACGGCGTTTACTTCAAAGGCTTGTACCGCATATTCATCATAGGCGGTAATGAAGATGACATGAGGTTGTTTTGGCAGTTCTTGGATGGCCGCCCCCAGTTCCAGACCGGTCATGCCGGGCATGGACACATCCAAGAAAAGAACTTGATAATCCAGGGCGTTAATCAAAGCGAGGGCCTCATGGGCGTTGGTTGCCTCACCGACAATTTCCACGTTGTTGAAGTTACCGAGCAGGTAACGTAACTCCTGCCTGGCCGGGTATTCGTCGTCAACAATCAACGCTTTAAGTTTCATGGATGAGTTCCTCCTTCTTCAGAGTGTAACACAAAAGCGGGATTCGCACATATATTGAAACGCCTTCACCGGTCACACTGACGATGCGTAGGCCGTAATCCTCACCGAACAATCCTTTTAACCTTTCGTGTACATTGCTCAGTCCCACCCCGTTCCCGGAACCGAACCCCGGTGTAAGCACTTTGGGCTGCACCGCCGGATCTATACCTACTCCATCGTCCCTGATAACAATGAGCATTTCGCTGTCATGCTTGCTAACTGTGACTTGTACCGTTCCCTGCCCCGGTTTGGGCAGAATGCCGTGCTTGATGGCGTTTTCCACCAGGGGTTGGATGGTCAGCACCGGAATTTTATACTCCAGGAGTTCCTCGTCAATCTCCCGTACCACCCTTAACTTTTCCCTGTACCGGGCCCGTTCCAGTATCAGGTAGGTATTAAGATATTCAATCTCCTCTTTTAACGTGTTGAAATGTCCGTGGCGCTTTAGAGCATGCCGGAAAAACGAGGCCAGTCTGATTAACAGGCGCCGGGCTGTTTCCGGGTTGGTGCGGCTGAACATGATAATTGTGTTAAGCGTGTTAAATAAAAAGTGCGGGTTAATTTGAGCCTGCAGGGCGTCCAGTTCAGCTTTGGTAATCAGTTGGGCCTGGCGGTCCAGTTCGGCCAGTTCCATTTGCATACCCAAAAGCTGCGCCACACCCATGGCCAGCTTTACCGTAACGGTGGGCATTCCGCCCCGCTTGACGTTGTAAAGTTTGACGGTGCCCAAGACTTCGCCTTTGCACCGCAGCGGCACGATAACCGCGGATTGCAGGGGGCAGTTGATTACAGGGCAGTCCAGCCCGTAACCGTCCCGCACGGTTTTCATCGCCCCTGTTTTAATTACTTCCCGGGTGGCTACGGTCATGATGGGCCGGCCGGCCTTGTGATGGTCCGAGCCGGTGCCGATGTAAGCAAGCACTTTTTCCCGATCGGTTATGGCTACAGCCGCCACGTCGGCTGTCTTGCGTATTATTTCGGCGGTGTTGGCAGCCGTTTCTTCGTTCAAGCCCCGGCGCAGAAAAGGAAGAGTCTGGTTGGCAATTTGCAAGGTAGGGTCAAGGGGTTCGTCATCTGAGTTGTCTATTTCCCGTCCGTCGCGGCGGGCGGGACCGTAAACGGCCAACAACAATGACGCCAGGCCGGATGCAGCCACCAGCAGAACACTCGCCCACAAATCCGGCTGCCAGTAGTAAATGAACGACAAGGTCGGAATATTGAAAATAAGCCACAAGATTAGCGCCCGTCGTGCGGTTTTATCCCCGGACAACATGATACCACTCCCTGTCCCGGGAAATGTATAATAATTCAAATAAAATAGCCGATTATATAATTATTTCGACGGCATTATCACTATTCCTGCAGTAATGAATTAAATAGCCGTCTGCGGTGGCGCGGGTAAAAAAGACGGACTGCCTTTTTGACTTATAAAAAAGCAGCCCGTTGCTTTTTGACTAATTGTTTACATTTATCCCCGGGGGCGTGTTTATTTTCCTATGCGGGCCCGCCCTTTTGTCGCCGGAAACATTTAATCAGCTCACTGGCGGTTTTCAATCAGGTTATCCACAACGGTGGGATCGGCCAGGGTTGAGGTGTCCCCCAGGGACTGTATATCGCCGGCGGCCACTTTACGCAAAATCCTGCGCATGATTTTACCGCTTCTGGTTTTTGGCAGACCCACCGAGAAGTGGATCTTGTCGGGCGAGGCAATGGGTCCAATCTCCTTGCGGACGTGTTGTACCAGTTCTTTTTTTAGTTCATCGGTGGGATTGAATTCCTCTTTCAGGGTGACGTAAGCATAAATGCCTTCGCCTTTGATGTCGTGCGGGAATCCGACCACGGCGGCTTCCGCCACCTTGGAATGGGCCACCAGCGCGCTTTCCACCTCGGCGGTGCCCAGCCGGTGACCGGATACGTTGATTACGTCGTCAACCCGGCCCATTAACCAAAAATAGCCGTCTTCATCTTTGCGGGCGCCGTCGCCGGTGAAATAGTAACCGGGGTACTGGACGAAGTAGGTGTTTTTGAATCGCTCGGGATCGCCATACACGCCGCGCATGATACCGGGCCATGGCCTGGTTATGACCAGGTATCCACCCTCGTTGGCTCCGGTTTCACTACCGTCCTGGCGGATGATCCTGGGATTGACGCCGAAAAACGGCAGGGTGGCCGATCCCGGTTTGGTGGGAACGGCCCCGGGCAGCGGGGTAATCATAATGCCGCCGGTTTCTGTTTGCCACCACGTGTCTACGATGGGGCAGCGCTCCTTGCCGATAATCCGGTGATACCACATCCAGGCCTCCGGGTTGATGGGCTCGCCCACGGTGCCCAGCAGGCGCAGGCTGCCCAGGTTCCGGCCCATGGGCCACTTTTCACCGTCCCGCATCATGGCCCTGATGGCGGTAGGTGCGGTATAAAATATGTTGACCCCGTACTGTTCAACAATTTGCCAAAATCTATCGGGTTGCGGATAATTGGGCACCCCTTCGAACATCAGGGAGGTTGCCCCGGATGACAGCGGACCGTATG
>JAKSCU010000404.1 GCA_022360435.1 Bacillota bacterium | reverse complement strand
GCTTTGTACTCAAATCAACTTTTGGTTGGAATAGAATACTGTGCAAAGCTGATCGTGCTGCAGGGCCCAGATCGTCGTAGGTTCCTGCCTTTCCCATCGGGTAATCTGTCATACCTTTTATCCCTGGTGCGTCAAACATCGCACAACCCTATCTATCATGTCATACAATCATCATTTATCGCGGGAGCAATTGGCTCTGCTGGCGTAAATTGTTAGCGCATGGGTCAGTCGGCACCAGACGAAAAATTTGACATAGTTTTACAATTTTTTAGGCAAGATGATTGGAATAGATTATTCAATGCGATAAAGTTCGGGCATGAAGCGGTATGCAGTTTAACCGTATATTGATTAGTGACTGAGCGATTAAGCCAGGAAGATGTAAGAACGGAAGCATAGACGTGAGTGGCATCGTTGGAGTAGCGGCACATCGGAATGTGTCAGACATTATGTTCGAGGGCTTGAGACGGTGTGACGATGGTTACGCACGGTGGTGTGGTCTCTCAATTACCGATCGGCACGGCCGGGCACAGCACCTCCAACAAAAAGGCGATTTGCGTCATCTCGTAAGAAGCTTTGACTGCGGGCCGTTTTTTGGCGGGACTGCCATCGGTTTTTTAGCTGAGTCGCCGAACCAGGCCACTTGCGTGGAGTGTCACTGGGACAAGGCAGCCACTGCAGTGATTATCGGAAATATGAGCGCCCCCTCGTCATCCCGCCTGCGCCTTGAGTGTCTCGGGCATACCTTCCGAACCAATTCGTCAGCCGAACTGACGTGCGCTCTTTTGGGGCATTATTGTAAAAGACATGAGAGCGTCAAGACGGCGATCGACGCGATGCTCGCTGAGTTGTCGGGAAAATTTGCTTTGATCGTTTTGCATGAGCGCGAGCCCGGCACGCTTTATTGCCTTCACCATGGTGAACCACTGGCCATCGGTATTGGCATTGGTGAACACGGTGTGAGTGCCAGAGCGGAGTCTCTTCTACAAATAACAGATCGGTTTGTTTGGCTTGAAGAAGACGACACGGCTCGGGTTCGTGCTGACGCTTTTCAAGTCTGGGATGGCTCTGGTGAGGAAGTAAAGCGCGATATTGTTAACTACGTTCCAAGCCTCGGGCGGTCGAGCAGCAACGGTTCACATTCGCCTTGTTTGTAGCGGTTTAAACGAAGCACAACGCTTCATACATTCATCGTCGGTGGGATAGGGCCACCGTTACAACGAGAATCTGGATGTCCTT
>JAKSCU010000164.1 GCA_022360435.1 Bacillota bacterium | reverse complement strand
GGGCTTTAGCCGCGAACAGCTGGAAGTGTTTTCACTGGAGTCGCATACGCGGGCGCTCGCCGCGATTGAACAGGGGCGCTTCGACAAAGAAATTATTCCCATCGACGGCGTGACCATGGATGAAACGGTGCGTCAAACCACCCTGCAAAAGATGGCGGAGCTCGAGGGTATTTTCGGCTGTGACAAAGTCACCGCCGGTGTCGCCAGTCAAACCTGTGATGCGTCGTCCGCGCTGTTGCTGGTCTCTGAGCAGGCCCTCAAGCGTTACAATCTGACGCCGCGCGCGCGCATTCACCATATGAGCGTGCGCGCCGAAGACCCGATCTGGATGTTGACGGCGCCGATACCCGCCACCGCCTATGCGATGAACAAGGCCGGTATGAGCCTGAATGATATCGATTGTGTGGAAATCAATGAGGCTTTCGCATCGGTGCCGATGGCCTGGCTACAAGACACCGGTTACGACCACGCCAAGACCAATGTCAACGGCGGCGCTATCGCCTTGGGGCACCCGTTAGGGGCGACCGGCACCAAACTGATGACAAGCTTATTGCACGAACTGGAGCGCAGCGGCGGCCGCTACGGTTTGCAAACGATGTGCGAAGGGGGTGGTCAAGCTAACGTGACTATTATTGAGCGTTTATAGCGACCGGTTGTAGCAGCAACCTATAGCAAGCATTTATAGCAGCAATTTTTAGCAGTGATGAACAGATAACGGTGGATGGCAGTCCGCTGTACAGCAGAGGAAAAAACCATGGGTATTTGCCAGGACAGAGTAGCGATTATCACCGGTGCCGGCGGCGGTTTGGGCGCCGCGCACGCGAAGTTATTTGCGGCGGAAGGCGCCAGCGTTATTGTCAATGATATCAATGAGGCGGCGGCGCAGGCGGTAGTGAATGATATACAGCAGGCCGGTGGCAAAGCCGCGGTCAATACCTCCGATATCACCAACTATGACGACAGCCACAACGCCGTCAAGCAGGCGATCGACAGCTTTGGCGACCTGCATATTGTTGTCAACAACGCCGGTATCAACCGCGATCGCATGTTTGCATCGATGACCGAAGCCGAATGGGATGCGATTATGGCGGTGCATTTAAAAGGCCATTTTTGCATCAGCTCCCACGCTGTTCACTACTGGCGCGGCCTGTCGAAGCAGGGTAACACCGTCGATGCCCGCATTGTCAACACCACTTCCGGCGCCGGTTTACAGGGCTCGATCGGCCAATCCAATTACGTCGCCGCCAAAGCGGGTATTGCCGCGCTAACGCTAAACCAGGCGGCCGAGCTCGCTCGCTACGGCATCACCGCCAATGCCGTGGCGCCGGCGGCGCGCACCGGTATGACTACCGCCGTTGAGGAAATGGCGACGCGCATGGCGGTGCCCGACGACGGCAGTTTTGATTATTGGGCGCCGGAAAACGTGTCGCCGCTGATTGTCTGGCTGGGCAGTTCACAATCCGCCGCGATCAGTGGTCGTGTGTTTGAAGCAGAAGGTGGTAAGATCTCTATCGCCGACGGTTGGCGATCAACCGACGGTGTCGATAAGGGAGCCCGCTGGCAACCCGCCGACATTGGCGGGGCAATTAAAACACTGCTCGACAAAGAAGTACCTGCGCAAAAAGTGTACGGCACTTAAGCGGGTTTCCCTTTACGTGTACTACTGATGAAAACACATAGAGGATTTTAAGATGAAGGTACTGTTAGCTACTGGTCTGATGTTGAGTTCCGTTGCGTTTGCCAATGAAGTGACTGTGCGTATCAGCGAAGAGAGCGTGTCGCTGATGCTGGATCCCCAGGCGAGTGCCGGCAATTCTGTGCAATTGGCGTTTGTTCACAACGATGATGAAAGCAGCAGTTTATTGAGCGCAGGCTTTTTTGCCAACGGTAGCAGAGACAGCTTTGACGGGCGTCTGGGCGGCAAGGCGTACTACGCCGATCTCGACAATGACTCCGGTTACGGCTTCGCACTGGGGGGCGAGGCGAATGTCGCGCTGAACCCTGAGTTTAAGTTAAACGCGGGTTTGTATTACGGGCCCGATTCGCTGTCCTTCAGC
>JAKSCU010000386.1 GCA_022360435.1 Bacillota bacterium | reverse complement strand
AGGCAGGCCGCTCGATGTCAGGTTGAAACCACCGGCTTTATAGCCATTGGACACAGTCGCGTAGACAAACACATCCTCCGTGGCGTCCCATTCCAAGCCGACGCGCCAGGTTGTTTCCGAAAAGTCAGCCTTGCCGGGATAGAGGGCATTGGGCACATCGGGTGGAAAGGGGGCGCCGAAGTTGCCGCGGGTTATCTTGGTCCCGCTTTTTTCGTCTTCGGTATGACGAAGCCCCAGCGAGCCGCGCAAGTCATCGCGAAAGGCGTAGGTGACGGTGCCAAAAACGGCTTTAGTTTCACTTTCACCCCATTCGTCCAACAGGAAATCCGGTAAATTGATAACGCCGCCGGGCGTCAAACCGTTCAGGCGCACACGGCGAAAAATATACGTATCCTCCGAAAAATAGTAAGCGCCGGCGATCCAGGTCAGTGCCGAGCCATCGTCGGATGACAGGCGGAATTCAACGCTCTCTGATTCGTTGTCCTGATCCTTGTTGAATACGCTGATATCGACAGAGGAGCCGTCGAAGTCCTGTAGTAGATTGGATGTTTGGTCCATAACGCCGATCTGCAAAACCGCTTCCATAGTGTCGAAGTCTTTGGTAGCGCGGACAAAGTAGCTGTCGGTTTCGGTTTTATTGAATGCCGGTGAGTCGTTATTGGTTTTCAATGGGTCGGTGGAATCCGCCGGCAGCGTTGCCAGTAGGGCCTGGGTTGGCGGAGGGCCGCCGATATTGCGCTCCAGATAAGTCATATTGATGCCGGTGCCATCCAAATCACTGTAGCTGCCGGACCGCAGTATTTCTACCGTCTCAGGTGTTCCAAATAACAGTTGGGCGCGGATTGTTGTATCGCCATTGGTTCCAAAAAAATCGTCTGTTCCCGGTTGGTTCGACAGATTTTCAACATAACCGTCTTCTTCGGTGTATACCGCGGAGAGACGGCCGGCGACATTATCGGCGATGGGCACATTGATAACGCCGCGGATTTCGGCCAGATTTCGCGATCCGGCGCTAATGCCGATTTCCCCTTCAAGCTCATCGACGGGGCGGTTGGAAATAACATTGACAACCCCACCGGTTGCATTGCGCCCGTACAGTGTGCCCTGGGGGCCGCGCAGCACTTCAATGCGTTCGATATCGTAAAAAACAGCGGTTCCCCCCGCCGGGCGGGGAATGTAGTTATTGTCGATATAGAATGCCACGCCTGAATCGGAAATAGAGCTTGTCCCCTGCAGACCGATACCGCGCAGGGAAATCTTGAACCCATCCTGTTCCTGGCCAATATGAAGGCTGGGTACGTAAGATTGCAAATTAGCCAGGTCGTCGATACCGCGTTCTTCCATCGTGTCGCCGCTAAAGGCGGAGATAGCAACAGGTGTGCTCTGAAGAGATGTTTCGCGCTTTTGGGCGGTAACAACTACCTCTTCGATAGCAAATGAACTGCCGGATTCTGTGTTCTGTGCGTGGGCGGCATACGTTGCCAGCTGTGATGCCGCTAATAGTAGTCCTAATCGTCT
>JAKSCU010000593.1 GCA_022360435.1 Bacillota bacterium | reverse complement strand
TGCAGGCCGAGGACGTGAGCCACGCCGAAACGAGACGGGCCATGGACTTGATTATGGCCAAGACACTGGACTTTCACCGCCGCGGCTTGAGCAAGGAAATTCTCACCGTGGACAACCACGCCGACGGTATTTACATTTATTTGTCCCTGCTGGGTACCGACCCCGAGAGGGCCGAGTCGGCCAGGCAGTTGCTGCTGATGAACGGTGGCAACCGTTCCGGGGTGGCCATCGGGGCGGTGGACTGGGCCGGCAACGTACACCCCGACCAGTTTACCCGCAACCATGTGCTGGGCAACGTGCGGGAAAGGGATTTCGCCGCCGTCTGGCAGGACACCGGCAATGCCGTCATGGGAGGGCTTAAAGACCGCAAACCTTTACTGAAGGGGCGATGCGCGACCTGCCGGTGGCTGGATATGTGCAACGGCAATTTTCGGGCCCGGGCCGAAGCGGTGCACGGTGATTTCTGGGCTTCCGACCCCGCCTGTTACCTGACGGATGAGGAAATAAGGTCACACTAATGTATCCCGGGAGGTTTGGATAAATGCATTATCCCGACACCAGGCCCCGCCGCCTGCGTTCCAGCGCCAACATGCGCCGGTTGGTGCGGGAAAACCACCTGCGGGTGGACGACCTGATATACCCGCTTTTCGTCACCGCCGGTCAAGGTGTCAAAAAACAGGTACAGTCCATGCCCGGTGTGTACAATCTGTCCACCGACCTGCTCCTTGAAGAGGTGGAAAAAGTGGTGGCGCTGGACATACCCGCCATACTGCTTTTCGGCATTCCGGAAACCAAAGACGCCATGGGCGCAAGCGCTTACGAGCAAAACGGCGTGATTCAAAAGACGGTGCGGGCCGTCAAGGACAGCTTCCCGGAACTGCTGGTGATCACCGACGTCTGCCTGTGCGAATACACCGATCACGGCCATTGCGGCGTAATCAGCGGCAGAGAAGTGCTGAACGACCCCAGCCTGGAACTGCTGGCCCGCACGGCCCTGTCCCACGCCGTCAGCGGCGCCGACATGGTGGCCCCGTCCGACATGATGGACGGGCGGGTACAGGCAATCCGGGAAGCGCTGGACGAAAACGGTTACCATAACACCCCTATCATGGC
Organism: Bacillota bacterium; assembly: GCA_022360435.1. Lineage (GTDB taxonomy): Bacteria > Bacillota > Desulfotomaculia > Desulfotomaculales > Desulfallaceae > BRH-c8a. The sequence continues at coordinate 2,672 of JAKSCU010000593.1, read as the reverse complement.
CTATACCGTCAAATACGCCTCCGCCTTTTACGGGCCTTTCCGGGAGGCCGCCGGGTCAACGCCGCAATTCGGCGATCGCAAAACCTACCAGATGGACCCGCCCAACAAGCGGGAAGCCCTGCGGGAAGCCGAACAGGACGTTGCCGAGGGGGCCGACATAATCATCGTCAAACCTGCCACGGCCTACATGGATATCATCGCCGCGGTGCGGGAAAATTGCGAGCAACCCGTGGCGGCCTACAATGTCAGCGGGGAATACTCCATGATTAAAGCCGCGGCGAAAAAAGGTTGGATTGACGAGCGGCTGACGACCCTGGAAATACTCACCGGCTTGAAAAGAGCGGGCGCCGACATGATTATCACTTACCACGCCCCGGCAGCGGCCCGCTGGCTGCGGGAATAAGTGGCCGGGGAACGGTGGCTCTAACTTGCCAAAGGGGTTTAGTTATATAATCCCTGAGTGCCGGGCGAGTTCTCCGATACACTAAAGCGAACGAAGTCCTTCAATTTAAAAAACGATTGCATCCTAATAATTACCGATACCCGACATCCGGCAATAACTTTAAACGACGGGAGTGGTGGTAATGCTGGTATCGTGGAACACCACCAACGCGTGCAACTTATACTGCAAACACTGTTACAGGGATTCCGGCGCCAGGGCCGAGGAAGAACTAAACACCGCCGAGGGTGTCGCCCTGATCAACGAGATTGCCGCCGCCGGTTTCAAGATCATGATTTTTAGCGGCGGGGAACCGTTGATGCGGGACGACATATTCCATTTGCTTAATCACGCGCACACCATGGGCCTCAGGCCGGTTTTGGGTTCCAACGGCACATTGATCACCCCCGAAACCGCCCGTAAGTTAAAAGCGGCGGGGGCCATGGCGGTGGGCGTCAGTCTGGACAGCGCCGACCCGGGCCGGCACGACCAATTCCGCGCATCCCCCGGGGCCTGGCAGGGCGCGGTGGACGGTATGCGGGCCTGCCGGGAGGCCGGACTGCCTTTCCAGGTGCATACCACCGTAATGGAGTGGAACAGCGGGGAAATAGAAACCCTCACCGGCCTGTCCGTTGAACTGGGCGCCCGGGGCCACCATGTGTTTTTCATGGTGCCAACCGGACGCGCCGTCGACATAGAGGCCGAAACCCTGCGGGCCAGGGAATACGAAGCGCTGATCAAGCGTATCATTGAAAAGCAAAAACAGGTGGACATAGAATTGAAACCCACCTGTGCCCCCCAGTTCATGCGCATAGCCAGCCAGCTGGGGGTGAAAATGCGGTTCAGCCGCGGCTGCCTGGCCGGCACCGCCTACTGCATCATCAGCCCCAAAGGCCAGGTGCAGCCCTGCGCCTACCTGGATATCCCGCTGGGCAACGTGCGGGATATGCCCTTCAGCCGAATCTGGCGGGAGAATGAAGTGCTGCAACGGCTTCGCACCATGGATTACAGCGGCGGGTGCGGCGCCTGCGGGTACAAAAAAATTTGCGGCGGCTGCCGGGCCAGGGCTTACTTCTACCACGGCGACTACATGGCTGCAGAACCCTGGTGCCTGTACCGGGAAGGGAAGGAAACGGCGCCATGAACCTGGACTCGACCGACAGGAAAATACTGCAGATTATCCAGTCCGACTTTCCCCTGGTCTCCCGGCCCTACCTCGCCATAGCCGAGGCCGCCGGCACAACCGAACTGGAAGTGATGGAACGCATCGGGCGCATGCAAGCCGGGGGCGTCATTCGCCGCCTGGGCGGGTTGTTTGATTCCCGCAAGCTGGGTTACACCGGCACCCTGTGCGCCCTGCGGGTGCCCCCGGATGATATTGAACGGGTGGCGGCAATTATCAACCAATACAACGGCGTCACCCACAACTACCTGCGCAACCACGAATACAACTTATGGTTTACCATGTTGGCGGAATCGGATCACAAACTGGATACCATGCTGGGCGAAATCAAAGAAAAAACCGGCATCACCCACATATTGGACCTGCCGGCAACCAAGGTTTTCAAAGTGCGGGTCAACTTCGACCTTTAAGAGGATGTGCGCAGATGCTTAGCAACCTGGAGATAAAAATCGTCAAAGAACTGCAGGCCGGACTGCCCCTGGTGGAAAGGCCATATTTGGAAATAGCCCGGCGGGTGGGCCTTGAAGAGGAAGAGTTAATAGCCCAAATAAGGGACATGATTGACCGGCGGCTGATCCGGCGCTTCGGGGCCGCCCTGAAACACCAGGACCTCGGCTATATCGCCAACGCCATGGTGGTGTGGGACGTGCCCGAGGAAAAGGCGCCGGCGGTGGGCCGGATTATGGCCGGATTTGACGAAGTTTCCCACTGCTACCAGCGGCCTCGCCGGCCGGGATGGCCATATACTGTTTTTACGGTATTGCACGGGCATACCCGGGAAGACTGTGAAAAACTGGCGGCCAAAATTGCCGCCGCAGCGGGCGTAAGCAACTACAAGCTCCTTTTCAGCACGCGAGAATTGAAAAAAAGCAGCATGAAATACTTTCTTTAACACTATGGAGAAACATACCACCTATTGGAAGCTGGGAATTAGTTCAAAATTAGAGCAGGGGCGATGTTTTAATGCATAATGGATTCAACCGGTCGGAAAACCTGTATCGGGAGGCTTGCCATTACATACCGGGCGGCGTAAACAGCCCGGTGCGCGCC
>JAKSCU010000592.1 GCA_022360435.1 Bacillota bacterium | reverse complement strand
TCCGGCCCGGTGATCACGCTGTTCGAGGTGCGCCTCGCGCCGGGGACGAAGGTCTCGCGCCTCAGCGCCGTCAGTTCGGACCTGGCCCGGGCGCTCAAGGCCCAGAACATCCGCATCGTCCCCAACATGGCGGGCAAGGACACCGTGGGCATCGAGGTGCCCAACATCAAGAAGGAACGCGTCCGGCTCAAGGAGCTCATGCAGGCGCACCTGTCCAGCGACCACGGCATGAAGCTGCCGATGTACCTGGGCAAGGACGCGTCGGGCAACCCGCTCATCGCCGACCTCGCCGCCATGCCGCACATGCTCATCGCCGGCACCACCGGCTCGGGCAAGTCGGTGTGCATGAACTCGATCATCATGAGCTTCCTCTTCACCAAGAAGCCGGACGAGCTCAAGCTCGTGCTCGTCGACCCGAAGATGGTCGAGATGTCGATGTTCAAGAACATCCCGCACCTGATGTGCCCGGTGGTCACGGAGATGAGCAAGGCCGCGGCGATCCTTGAGTGGGCCGTGACCAAGATGGACGAGCGGTACGAGCTGCTCGCCGAGTGCGGCGTCCGCGACATCGGCACGTACAACAAGCTCGGCTGGGACGAGATCAAGGACCGCATGGAGCCTTCGACCGAAGAAGAGGCCGCGCGGATCCCCAAGAAACTTCCCTACATGGTCTTTGTGATCGACGAACTGGCCGACCTGATGATGACCAACAAGGAGGTCGAGGGCTTCATCGTCCGCATCGCACAGAAGGCCCGTGCCGTCGGCATCCACCTCATCCTCGCGACGCAGCGGCCGTCGGCGAACGTCGTCACCGGCCTGATCAAGTCCAACATGCCCTGCCGCATCTGTATGAAGGTGTCCTCGGGCATGGACTCGCGCATCGTACTCGACCAAAAGGGCGGCGAGCTGCTGCTGGGCCACGGCGACATGCTGATCCTCTCGCCGCGCTCGGCCGAGCTCACGCGTGCACAGGGCTGCCTGATCGACGACATGGAGGTCCGCAAGACCGTCAAGTTCCTCAAGACGATCGCCCAGCAGAGCTTCGAGCCGCAGCTGGTCCAGCTCAAGTCGGGCGACCAGGTCAGCGTCGACGAAGAGTCGATGAACGACCCGCTGTTCGACAAGGCGGTCATGATCGTGCTCGAGACCAAGCGTGGCAGCGTCTCGCTGCTGCAACGCCGACTCACGATTGGCTACGCAAGGTCGTCGCGTCTGATCGAGGCGATGGCGGCGTCGGGCATCCTCGGCGACCACAAGGGGAGCCAGGCCCGCGAGGTCCAGATTACGCCCGAAGAATGGGAGGCGATGAAAGAAATGCAGGCCGAGGCTGCATCAGGAACAACTACGGCCGAAGCCGCTTCAGCGGCCAGCGCACAAACCTCAGAAGACCCGGCCGCTAGAGCGGCCTACGCCGACGAAGTCATCACCGACGAAGACATGCAGGGTGACGACTCCTACGACGAGGAGGAAGACGACGATATCGAGATCGAAACCGTCGACGAACTCGAGGAAGACGACTTCGAAGAAGATGCGGACGAGGAAGGCGACGACGAGTACGAGGTCGTCGCGGAAGATGGTGAAGAGCAAGGCGAAGAAGACGAGTACGAAGACCCCGACGCCGAGTACGAGGAGGAAGAGGGCGACTGGGAGTACGAGTACGAAGAGGTTGAGGAAGACGAGGACGAAGAAATCGCGGCATAATCGCTGCGCTCACTCAATCAAACAAGAAGCCCACGTTCGAGGAACGTGGGCTTCTTTCGTAATCTGATTTCAGATCGTTCAGGCGCTGAAGCTGCTGCCGCAGCCACAGGAACTGTTCGCGTTCGGGTTGTTGAACACGAAGCCCCGGCCCATGACTTCGTCTTTGAAGTCGATCGAGGTGCCGTTGAGGTACAGATAACTCTTGGGGTCGCAGACGATCTTGACGCCGTGCTGCTCGAACTGCTCGTCGGTGTCGCGTTCGGTCTCGGTCAGGTCCAGGAGGTAGGAGAAGCCGGAGCAGCCCCCGCCCTTGACGCCGACGCGCAGGCGGACCTTCTCGGCGTCCAGCTCCTGCTGCTCGACGATGGTCTTGATCTCACGGGCGGCGGTCTCGGTCAGTTCGATGGCCATAGGTTTACCTCGGTTGCAAATCTGTTGTTTAAAGCCTGCCGATAGCGAATCGGCAGGCTTTATGAACTATAGGCATTATACACGACGCTGCGATCCGGTTTCAGTTACGCCTGCGCGTCCTGATGCTCGTGATCATGCTCGTGCAGCGACTCCATC
>JAKSCU010000359.1 GCA_022360435.1 Bacillota bacterium | reverse complement strand
TCAATCTTCCCGGCAATGGGCATTAAATAACCTCCTTTTTTTTAAACTATTATTTCTTGTTTTATATAGAAATACCTGCAGGTAGCGGGAAAACAAAGCTATCCAGTCGGCCGGTTGGTTGGAACAATTGGGTAAGTTTATTCGTCCAAGCAGTAGTAGTTTTTTTGTTTAACAGTTGCTTGCCAATCACTGGGAACTGCCAAGCAGGCGCGGTAATCTTCCTGAAGTGCGAGGTGTATCCATGCAATCACACAGATTTCTTGCCACAGTTACTATTGTGTTTATAATGGCATTATTTATTGTTCCCGTCGGGGTCGCCGGGGGCGAGCAGGAACAAATTCCTTCCCGCGGCAAACCGAAGGTGTTCAGTGATGTCGGCTCGGGGCACTGGGCCTACAAGCCGGTAACCCGCATGGCCGGGCGAAATATTATAAGCGGTTACCCGGATGGCAGTTTCAGACCGCAGCAAATGGTTTCCCGGGCCGAGTTCGCGTCCATGCTGTCGGCGACAGCCGGTAACAGCGTTGCTTCCCATGGCCCGAGTGAGTACGCGGATGTCCCCGCCGGCGCGTGGTACGAACCCGCTGTTCAATCCGCCGGGCGATTCATCACCGGGGTTGTTGTCAAAGACGGCAATCGTTACTTTTCGCCCCGGGACGAAGCCACCCGGGAGGTGGTGGTGACGGCGCTGGTGAAGGCGCTGGGGGTGGAATACCGGTATACCGACCCGGGCTTACTGCGGGAGCAATTCAGCGATTACCCGGAAATTGACGCCTCAGCCACGCTGCCATTGACCTGGGCGGCCAAAAACAACCTGATCAAAGGGTTTCCGGACGGAAGCCTGCGCCCCAAGCACGGCATATCGCGGGCTGAAGTGGCGGCGCTGCTTTACAGGGCCTTTTTTCTCGACACTTCCATCGGGGGGTTGATGGCCGCCGGTGAAATTGCGCCGTTGGACAACAGTGACAAAGAATACAATCATCTGTTGAACATTCTGGAAAACAAGTTCAATGTGCTGAATATGGGATCGGTGCAAACATACGGTATAGAGTACTTTGCCCGGGAAATGGAGTTATACGACGGTGACGGGCCTCGGGTGCTGTACTTGTTTGCCGGCATCGAACCAAAGTATCATAGCTGGGAGGCGGATTTCAACCAAAACCAAGAGCCGGTGCTGGATTTTGTCCGTTCGGTGGCCGGTGAAACCGCCCGTATTTATCCCCAGGATATTGTGCTGGTGATGATTGGACATAATATGGAGATTCTTTTTGATGTCAGCAATGTTTATCCCGGCAAGTACCTGACCGGCATGGCTGGCGGCTGGCGGCTGGAAAGGTTTTATGCCGGGGTTGTGATGAGCCACGGGACTGTCACCCAGACTTGGAGCGAATAGGATGAACGCGGCTAGTCACCATTTTGGAATCTTTCAAATCGCTTTCTTTCTAACGCAAAGCCTTGATTGGGGTTGGCCACTGAGATAGCGTCCGCCGCCACCAGTTGAGGTTTACCACTCTCATCGGGCCGAAAATGCAGAAGCACCACGGAATAAGAAGCTCGCATGGTCTGTAATCCCCGCAACCCGGAGGCGCCGGAAGTGCCCGCGTTTACAAGAATGCTGTTTTCCTTTGTTTCAATTCTCTGTTGATGGCTGTGTCCGAATAAAATAACCGGCGCCGTGCCAATTAAGGAACGGGCCATTTTATCATTATGCAGCAGCAGTATATCCACGTTCCGGGGGAGTTGTTCCAGCTTATCCATAACCCCGACAACCAGTCTGGGCACCGAGCTTAGATCCGGCGGCGTAATGAAATTGCCTGCCGAGGAAGGGTCCGGGACGCCGTAGAACACCAGCCCGTTCAGCTCCAAAAGCCCGTTGACCACGGTAACCCCGGGAATACTGTCCATCTTTTCTATTATGGAAGGAGAATCATGGTTCCCGGGAATAAAAAGGTAGGGGATGTTTAAATGGCTCAGTCGGTCCAGCAGCAGGGTTTCCAGCGGGCTGCCGAAGTCGCTTATGTCCCCGGTATCAATAATCATATGCACGTCGAACAAATTGGCCACCTTAAATACAAAATCCATTCCCGCCGGGTTGTTGTGTAAATCGGAAATATGCAATATCTTTAGTTCGGTTTGCTCCTCCCCCAACGGCTGCAACTCGTCAACCCGGGAATAAAGCTGATTCAACCCGGCCGCCACCTGCTCCAGCTGCTCACCCAGGGTTTCTATCTTGCCCAGGGTTTCCTGGGCCATGCTCACCATCCAGGGGGCCGCGCGCAAAACGCCTGAATACTGTGGTTTGCGGAAAGCGCTCTGGTCATAGGTGAGGTAGGTGCCGAACAGCAATAGGCACACCAGCAGGAAGCCGGCGGCCAGGCCGGTAATATATTTACGCGGGTCCCTGGTGCGGGTTGTTAAAACACCCAAAGCGGCGCCCAACAGGGTCAGCGCCAGCAGCTTCATAATAAATAGCGCCGCCACCCGCCGTAATACCGACTTGCCTTGGTCGATAATCTCGTTTTTGGCAGGCGGTTCGTCCAACAGCTTTTGCAAAGGTTGCAGATCGATATTTTCCAGGCGTATGGATAACAAAACCGGGGTTGCATGGGTATGGGCCATTACCGTGCCCAGCGGCGGGATTTCCACCCGGGTTTGCCCGGTTGTGTGCAACTGAACGCTGACGCGAAACTGCAGCGCTTCAATATAAAAATACATGTTTCCGAAAAGACTTATCAATAACAGCGCGCCGGTGACGGCCAACAACGGGACGGTTAGCTTTGAAGCTTTTTTTTTGAGATTGACCATTGACAACACTCCCGGATTTGGTATTAATATAATGACCCGAAGGCGCACTTATAAACATTTCGGCAATAAGACAAAAACGGGGAGGGAATGGGTGGGAACGAGCCCGTAAAATGACAAATAAACCGGCCATTGCCGGGGGGGTGCCGGTACGAAACCGGCCGTTGCCCCTGGCGCAAGCGGATATGACGGAAAAAGACATCGAAGCCGTCAGCGGTACGCTAAGAGAAGGAAAGCTCGGCTGTGGCGCAAAGGTGCGGGAATTTGAGGCGGCGGTGGCGGGTTACGTTGGCGCCCGGTACGCCGTGGCGGTTTCCTCCGGCGCGGCGGGTCTGCATGTAGCCCTGATGGCCGCCGCGGTGGGGCATGAAGATGAGGTTATCACCACGTCTCTTACCCATCCGGCCACAACCAACTGCATCCTTTATCAAAACGGCATACATACTTTGGTTGACGTGGACCCGGCCACCTTCAACATTGACCCGGTGCAAGTGGAACACCGGATTACCCGTCGCACCGAGGCCCTAATCCCGGTGCATTTTGCCGGTAATCCGTGTGATATGCGCGCTTTTCACCAGCTGGCCCGAGAAAACGGCCTCAGTGTCATTGAAGACGCCGCCCACGCCCTGGGCGGCGAGTATGACGGCCAAAAGATTGGCTCTTTGAGCGACCTGACGGTATTCAGTTTTAGTGACCCGCAGCACTGTTATACCGGGGAAGGGGGAATAATCACCACCAACTCCGCGGACCTGTGCCAGTGGATGCTGGTTTTCCGGGAGAACGGCATGGTCCGGGATGCCCGGAAGCTGGTCGGGCCGGGGGAACCGTGGCGGGTGGAGATGCAGGACCGGGGATTCAATTACCGAATGACGGAAATGCAAGCCGCCCTTGGTATTGCACAAATGAAGCGGGTCGACGCCTTCGTAGCCCGCCGCGCCGCCATCGCGCAGCTTTATAACCGAACTTTGGCCGGGCACCCGGCGGTGGCCTTGCCTGAACAAAACCCCCGGGGACGTTCCACGTGGCATTATTACATCCTGGCCCTGCGCATGGAAAACCTGAAAGCCTCTCGGGCCGAGATTTATGACGCTCTCAGGGCTGAAAATATACAAGTGTGGGTCCATTACTTGCCGGTTTTCCTGCACCCTTATTATATGTGGATCGGCCATCCGGACGTGTGTACCATTGAAGGCAGCCTGTGTCCCAACGCCGAGGACCTTTACAACCGGTTCATCACTCTGCCGCTGTACCCGGCCATGTCGGACGGTGACGCCCGGGATGTTATGGACGCGGTAACCCGAGTGCTTGAATATTATGCTATATAATTGTGTTTAATATCACAGCGTTTTGGCGAAGCACTTAAC
>JAKSCU010000345.1 GCA_022360435.1 Bacillota bacterium | reverse complement strand
ATACTTTCATCCTTGATTCCGGCCATAAATATGGCCGGATATGTTAATTGAAAGTGTAAAAAAAGCGCGCTCAATCAGTTCCCTCTATGTGCGCTTTTAATACTTTCATCCTTGATTCCGGCCATAAATATGGCCGGATAGATTATATCGAAAGTGCAAAAAAAGCCCGTAAATTTAACCACTCCGGGCTTTTTTTTGCGTGTATTCCAAGGCTGCGCCCAACAATCCCTGCACCAGGGTGTGGGTCATGCGCATCACCAGATTCAGCCGGGTGTTTTGCAGCACCAGGTATTCCATAAATCCACCCACGTTTACTATGCCGGTGATATAAATATCGCCCACCGTCGGCAGGGATTTGTTGACTCCGGCGCCGGGTTGCAGCGGGCCTTCGCAAATGTTAATGCACCCCACGTTTTCGGGACTGCCCAGGCAGGCGTCAATAGCGATGATAAAGGGATTGTTGTACTTTTTGTGGATACTGTCAATATGTTCTTGCAGGTTGGCCGCGTGCACCGGGTAGTCCAGTGTGCCGTATATCCGGAAAAAATCCTGCCTTTCGCGATCCAACAATGAACCGACCAACGGACCCAGACAATCACCTGTGGACCTGTCGGTACCTATGCAGAGCAGTATCACGGAATCGAAGCCGGTTACACCATATGCCGCCAGTTTTTCTTTAAGCGCCAGATGAATTTTTTCGGTGGCCAGAGGGTCGTGGGTGTGAACACGAAATTTTTCGTCATTCTTAACTATTTTATTGGCAATGGCCATTTGCATATCACTCCCGTTAAAAACAATTATTATATTTATGCCCTTTTACACCGGCAATTATTCCGAAGCAAATAAATAATTGAATAATGAATATGATTAAATATGCCGGATACCGTGGGAGGTATCGATGCCTTCAGACAACCGGGACATATCCACTTTTAAAGTGGCCGCCATGTACACCGGCGCTGTAATCGGCGCAGGCTTTGCATCGGGGCAGGAAATAATGCGGTTTTTTGCCGTCCACGGTAACGGCGGCGTGTGGGGGGTTCTCTTGGCGGCCCTGCTGCTGGCTTACCTGGGCGCAGCAACCCTTTACCTGTCGGTGAGGTTTCGGACCAATAATTATATATCCCTGGTGAGCCGCCTCACCGGTCCCTGGGTGGGCAAGTTAATTGATGCGCTGAGCATAATTATGCTGCTGGCGGGGCTGAGCGTAATGCTCGCCGGCAGCGGCGCGGTATGCAGCCAGTATATGGGCACCGCCACCTGGCCGGGAGTGGCGGCGCTGGCGGTAATTAATTGCCTGGTTTTGACGGGAGGGGTGACCGGTGTTTTAAGGCTGAATTCCCTGTTGGTGCCGGTTAAAATCATCGCCATCACAGCCATCTCCCTGCTAATTATTCTGATCGGGGCAAACGACGCGCCGGCACAAGAAGGTTATGTGCTTACTTCGGCTGCGGCGGACAACTGGTTCTTTTCCAGCGTGTTGTACGTATCGTACAATATGCTGCTGGTGGTGGCGGTTCTTACCACCCTGGGTGACAGAATAAGCGCGCCCAGGGCTGTTGCCGGCGGAGTGGCCGGCGGGATGGGCCTGGGCGCGGCCATGGCGGTGCTGCTGCTGGCCGAACTTAGCCTTTCCCCGGCCATCACTGCCTACCAGGTGCCGGTTCTTTATATGGCCGACATAATGGGAGAAATGTTCAAATTGCCGGTGGCCTTGCTTATCTGGTTGGCCATATTGACCACAGCCGTTGCCAACACCCACGGTTTGGCGGCTCGTTTCGCCACGCCGGGTTCCATGCGGTACAAACTGGCCGGGGTGGGCTGCACACTGCTGGCTTTGCCCCTGGCCCGCCAGGATTTTGACCGTCTGGTGGGAACCCTTTATCCTATTTTGGGTTGCGCCGGGTTGCTGCTAATGGTTGTTTTGCTGGCAGCCCCATTTATTAAGCGATAAAAAACTAAAAAATTATCATAAAGAAGGAATAATCATGGGGTAAATAGAAAAAAACTGAAACCCAAGCACGGGATTAGTAACAAGGAGCAGTGTTATGAACTGGTTGGATTGGATAATGATTACCATTGTAGCTTTGTCCGCTTGGCGCGGCTTGCGTTCGGGCCTCATCGCCGGGGTGGCGCGGCTTTTAGGCCTGGTCCTGGGAGTGACGGCGGCCTTTGCCGGGCACAAACAGTTGGCTGCTTACCTGGACCGGCAGTGGAATTGGGGCGGCAGTATTGCGGACTTTCTTACCGAGCGTTTGCCTGGGGAGATTTTACAAAACGCTCTGGACGGTGTTGCCTTAAAAAATCTTCCCGAAAGGGCCACAGGCGGTTATATACCGGAACAACTGGCTGCCGGGCTGTCGATGGATCCTTTGCGCCAGCTCGCCTTCTCATTGTTGGAGCTGCTTGCTTTCATTATGGTGGCCATTGCCGTGTATATGCTGGTTACCATTGTGCTGAACATCATATCCGGAGCCGCGGCCAACTCTTTTTTGAGTCCCCTGGACCGGTTGGGCGGTCTGCTGCTGGGTCTGGCCCGGGGCGCCTTGGTGATAATAATTGCCGCGGCTATTTTGGACCCGCTTAACTATTACAGCGCCGCCGCGGAAGGAGAAAAGCTCGGCTTTCTTGGGCGCGCCGTATCCGGTTCGGTGATTATGCCCTATATCCAGGTTGTGCCCGAGACACTAAAAATAAATTTTCCAGGCTTGCCGGACTTTACCGGCCCGACAAAATACATTTAACAGCTAGCATCCAAAATAAATGACAAATTTGCTTTTTGCCCGCAGCGCCACAGCAACGGTTCAATCGCCTTCCCGCCGGCCCAACGTTTGCGCTTCGGGGAGACTCGAACCGTCTCCATGGTCCTTTGCGATTAAATTACGCTGCAGCGTTAATTAAAACTATATGGAAGGCGGATACCGGATGGGGGAACAAAGTAAACTCGCTTATGCCAGGAAAGCGGTCTGGGAGCATTTGAACGGACAGGAAAAACAGGAAGTAATGAATATCGGCGAGGATTACAAGGGATTTTTGGCCCGGGCCAAGACAGAAAGGGAATTGGCGGTCTTAATAAAAGAATTTGCGGAAAAACGTGGATTCGTTCCCCTTGACGCCTGCAGCGAGCCAGTTAAACCGGGCGACAAAATTTACCGGGTAGTGCGGGGAAAATCGGTATTGATGGCGGTGGCCGGGGAACAACCTCTGTCCGAAGGGGCCAACGTTATCGGCGCCCATGTGGACAGCCCGCGGCTGGATTTGAAGGTGCATCCCCTTTGCGAAGACGAGGGGCTGGCTTTGCTGAAGACCCACTACTACGGGGGGATAAAAAAATACCACTGGCTGGCTTTGCCGCTGGCGCTGCACGGGGTAATTTACCGCCGTGACGGTTCGGGGGTTGGCGTAAACATTGGTGAAGATGTCCGGGATCCGGTATTCACCATCAGTGATTTGCTGCCCCACCTGGCCAAGGACCAGATGGAAAAAAAATTGACCGAAGCATTCCCCGGTGAAAGTTTGCGAGCTCTGTGCGGAAGCCTGCCGGTGGAGGATAAAGCGCTGAAGAACAGAGTAAAGGAGAATATTCTGCGGCTGTTGCACGATAAGTACGGCATTGAAGAAGAGGACCTGGTCAGCGCCGAGCTGGAATTGGTGCCTGCCATCCCCCCCCGGGACGTGGGCTTTGACGAGTCTATGGTGGGCGCTTACGGCCAGGACGACAGGGCTTGCGCCTATGCCCAACTCAGAGGCTTGGCCGGGGTGACCCGCCCGCTGCGCACGGCGGTGGCGATCTTCGCCGATAAAGAAGAAATAGGCAGCGTTGGCAATACCGGCATGCAATCAAGCATGTTCGCCGACTTCATGGCCGAACTGTTGGAAAAGACGGCGGGCCGGTTCAACGAACTGGCGCTGCGCCGGTCGCTGAACGCTTCCCGGGGCCTGTCCGCCGACGTTAGTGCCGCCCTGGACCCGGGATTTGCCGAAACGGCGGAAAAAGATAACACCGCCCGGTTGGGCTGTGGTGTTGTACTCACCAAGTATACCGGTTCCCGGGGGAAAAGCGGGTGCAATGACGCCCACGCCGAATTCCTATCCCGGGTAATCGGAAGATTTAACGAGCGCAAGGTGATTTGGCAGACCGGCGAACTGGGCAAGGTGGACCAAGGGGGTGGCGGTACCATAGCTTATATGATGGCGGCCCACGGTATGGACGTGGTGGACTGTGGCGTTGGGCTTTTGGGGATGCACTCACCTTTTGAGGTAAGCCATAAGGCCGATTTATTCATGATGATCCGCGGCTGCGAAGCCTTTTGGTCGGATTGAAAGCGGAATGAAAGGGGTAAGTTTGATGCCGGTTAAATACAACGTGGGCGACGTGGTAAAAATGCGCAAACAGCACCCCTGCGGAACCGATGAATGGGAAGTCATGCGCACCGGGGTGGACTTTCGCATCAAGTGCAACGGCTGCGGCCGGGTGGTAATGCTTCCGCGGCCCAAATTTGAAAAAAGCGTGAAAAAGATAGTCCAAAGTCAAAAGTCGCAAGTTTAAAGTCAAATATGAAAGAAACGGGACTCTCGGCTGAAAAAAGGTGCTCATAGTGGAGAGATTGGCTGAAGGTAGTTCCAGTCCGGTGCCGCTTGCAAATGTCCAAAACATTCACATTGCAGTCAAAAGCTAAAGTTTGTTTTTCCCTGAAAAACAAACTTTTTAATAGTGGGTTTGTTATTATGACTTTTAACTTTCGACTTTTGACTGTTCCAAACTAATATGCTATAATTTTATAGCCAAAAAATACATATTATTTGGCCTACCCTGCTCTACGGGCGGGTGGCTGCCCGGCAGCCACGCCAAAGTAGGGCCTTATGTCCACAGGGAGGAGGTGAGCATTCATGCGTGGGTACGAACTGGTAGTAATTATCAGACCCGACCTGGACGATGAAGCCACCGAGGCGGTAATCGAAAAAGTGCGGTCCATGATTGAGAACAACGGCGGAGAAATAGCCAAGGTTGACAAGTGGGGCAAGCGCAGGCTGGCTTACGAAATCAACGACTTGCGCGAGGGATTCTACGTTGTGTTCAATTTCAAGGGCGAAGCGGCTGTAGCCGCTGAACTGGACCGGGTGCTGAAGATTACCGACACGGTGATTCGCCACATGATTGTGCGTGAGGGAGAATAAAAAAGCGCGCCCATTTTGGTCTTTCTGTCCTTGAATTCGTAAAGTATAAATCGAGAAATGGGCAAAACGCGCCGAGGCGGTGATTTTCGTGTTAAATAAAATAATATTGATTGGCCGGTTAACCCAGGATCCCGAACTGCGCCATACCCCAAGCGGGGCGGCGGTGGCCAGTTTTACACTGGCGGTGGACCGTTCCTTTACGACTAAGCAGGGAGAAAGGGAAACCGATTTTATCAACATTGTTGCCTGGCAAAAATTGGCCGAAAATTGCTCCAACCATCTGGGTAAAGGCAGGCTGGTGGCCGTGGACGGCCGGTTGCAGATTCGCTCTTATGATGACAACCAGGGCATCCGGCGCAAGACCGCCGAAGTGGTGGCCAATGACGTGCGGTTTTTGGACTGGCCCAAGGACGGCCGGGAAACACCGCCGGGCGGCGGCAGTTCAACCAGCAGCGGCGAGGGTTTTGCCAGTGAAATAAGCTTCAATGAGAAGGATATTCCGTTTTAGGGGGTTTTGTTATGAGACGTGAACGCGGTCGTCGGGGCAAAAAACGAATTTGCAGTTTTTGTGTGGATAAACAGGAAACTGTTGATTACAAGGATGTGCCCCGTTTAAAAAAATACATCACCGAGAGGGGTAAAATACTCCCCCGCCGTATTTCCGGCAATTGTGCCCGCCACCAGCGCATGATGACGGTGTCAATAAAGCGGGCTCGAAATATTGCTCTTTTGCCTTTCACATTGGAATAAAATTGGGTGTTTGAAAAGGAGTGTCATAGGCCCTTTTCCCAACAATTGCTTTTAATGGGTCATTAGTAAACCAGGCAGGGGACGTTTAAGGTTTCCCCTGCCTTTATTTTGCACTTCTGGCACGGCGGGCAACAAATAACAGGCTCTAAAGCCGAGGACCGGGCAGGAAAACAGGCCTGTGCGCAGAACTATAAAAAAGCTTGATATTTGAGGTGATCCCTTGCTGCCTACGGAAAAATACCAAGCTTTGGCTGAAATCCTGGCCGTGGCAATGGTTACCATGCTGGTCGGGCTTTTGGGTCTGGTGACGCCGTTGTTTATATTGGCCGCATTGCTGCTGCCCCTGCCCCTGGCCTATTTGATTGTCAGGCGTGATTTGAATCGGGGATTGCTGGCGTTTGGGCTGACCTCTCTGTTTTTATTCCTGGTTGTGGGTAATGTTTCCCTGGTGTTGATGTTGCTGCTTTACTTCGGGCCGCCGGGCATTGTTATCGGGCTGCTGATTAAAAACAGGGTTTCGGTGCAAAACGGCGTCTATGCCGTTTTTATCTGGGCCTTGCTGGCGGCCGGCATCAACTTGACTTACGTATACATTGCCGGTGAAGCCGGGGCCAACAATTCCGCTGCTGAAATTAGTTCCATGGTGGAACAATTGTCTGAACAGTACCTGGCCGAAGGCGCCATAGACGAAACGGAACAGCAGCGGTTAATACAGATTGCTCAACAGATGGGCTACCTGGCGCAACTGCTTTTTCCCGGCAGCGCTATTATTTGGACCACCGTTGTCACTTTGGTGTCGTTCTTTCTGGCCAGACGGCTCTTAGCGCCTCTGGGTTATGCCCATTCCGGGGGGGTGGAGTTCGCCCGGTGGCAACTTCCCTGGTACTCCATCTGGCTGGTAATTGGCGGCCTGGCCCTGACTTTGGCCGGGGATGAGTTTGCCATGCCTCTTTTGGACGCGGTGGGCAAAAACATACTTCTTGTTTCGGCATTTATTTTTTTTATTCTGGGCCTGTCCATAGTGAAATACTTCTTCCGAAGCTGGAAAGCCGTGTGGCTGGTTAAATTTATGGTGGTTGTTATTGTGGCTTTATACTTGCCGTTTGTAATTCTGGTCCTTGGTGTGATTGACCCCGTTGCCAACCTGCGCCGCCTCCCCGGCAACGGTGGTGAGGGCACAAAAGGAGGTTGAAAATAAATGCAAGTCATTTTGCTTGCCGATGTGAAAAAGCTGGGTCAAAAAGGTGAAGTGGTCAATGTGGCCGAAGGTTACGCCCGTAATTTTTTGATTCCCCGGGGCCTGGCGACGGAAGCCACCCAGCGCCGCATGAAAGACCTGGACCGCCAGAATCAACTCCAGGCTCAGCGGAAAAAGAAGGCCGAGGAGGAGGCCCGGGAACTGGGCCGGCGCATGGAGAATATACGGGTTAATATGCAGGCCCGGGTCGGCGCGGGCAAACTTTTCGGCGCCATCAGCAACAAGGACATCGCCGGCGCCATCCTCAAACAGCACGGCCTGACCGTGGACAAGAAAAAAGTGCTGCTGGACGCGCCCATTAAAAAACTGGGCGAACATGATGTGAAGGTCAAACTGCACGCCAAGGTGCAGGTGAATATAGTGGTGGAAGTGACAGCCGAAGATGCGTGACATTCCAGACCGATAAATACTGGCGGCGTAGTTGTGGGCCGGTACTGAAAGGAGTTTACTGAAAGCATGAAAAGCTTTCTGGAAAAAATCAGGATTAAAAGCGAGCCGGGCCTAAGGTTTCAGGATCAGGATCAACTGCACAGACAGGTCAATTCACTGTTCAGCGTAGTGGCGGATATTTACGGCTCGGACAAGATAGTCCTGCGGGCCGGTAAACTGAACGTGTTGCAGATGATGCGCTCCGAAAACCTGCCCGAGCGGGTGCTGGCCCTGCAAAAGATTGTATTTGAGGACCCAACCCTGGATTCGGTTCCGGAATCCCAGGACCTGCCGGACATTCTGGAGAATATAGAGGAAGAAATTGCCGATATTATCGCCAGACGCACGGTGGAAGACGAGTTGGACAAAAAAATAAACGCGCATTTGCAGCAACGGCATGAGGATTATGTACAGGAAATCAGGATGCAGATTATCAAGGAAAACGCCGGGCCTGAAAACGCCCAGACCCTGAAAAAGCTGGCCATCCTGGAAAAGCTGGAACAGAAGAACCTGGTTCGTTCGGCGCTGGACGTGCTGCGGCCTGCCGGCATTGGCGAGATCGTCGGCCAGGAACGGCCGGTGCGGGCGCTGCTTTCCAAACTGGCCTCCCCGTTTCCGCAGCACATTTTGCTGTACGGCCCGCCCGGAGTGGGTAAAACCACCGCGGCCAGGTTGGCGCTGGAGGCGGCCAGAGCCACGGAACACAGCCCCTTTGACCAGGACGCCCCCTTTGTGGAGGTTAACGGCACCACATTGCGCTGGGACCCGCGGGAAGTGACCAACCCGCTGCTGGGTTCGGTGCACGATCCCATCTACCAGGGAGCGCGGCGCGATCTGGCCGAGACCGGGATACCCGAACCCAAGCCCGGCCTGGTGACCGACGCCCACAGCGGGGTGCTGTTTATCGACGAAGTGGGGGAAATGGACCCCATACTGCAAAATAAGCTGCTCAAGGTGTTGGAGGACAAGCGGGTGTTTTTTGAATCGTCTTATTACGACCCTTCGGACAATAATATTCCCCGTTATATCAAGAAGTTGTTTGAAGAGGGGGCGCCCGCCGATTTTATTCTCATCGGCGCCACCACCAGGGAACCCGAGGAAATTAACCCGGCCATTCGCAGCCGCTGTGCGGAAATATTTTTTGACCCCCTGACCCCGCAGGACATTCGCCGGATTGTGCGGCAAGCCACCCAAAAGCTGAACGTGGCCATGGAAGAAGGGGTGGAGGGAGTTATCGCCGAGTATACCATCGAAGGGCGTAAGGCGGTAAACATACTGGCCGACGCTTTCGCGCTGGCCTGCCGGCGTTCGGAAAACCGGGATGCGACCATAACCATGGCCGATGTTTACGAGGTTATCCAGGTCAGCCGCCTGACACCTTACGTAACCAGGCGGGCCACCAACGGCGGCGAGGTGGGTCGCATTTTCGGGCTGGGCGTGGCCGGCTTTCTCGGCTCGGCCCTGGAAATCGAGGCCGTTGTTTTCCCGGCCAGTCGCGACGGGAACGGAGTAATCCGCTTTAACGAGACCGCCGGCACAATGGCCAAGGATTCGGTGTTCAACGCCGCCTCGGTATTGCGTAAACTTACCGGTCGCGACCTGCACAATTATGACGTACACGTGAACGTTATCGGCGGCGGGCGCATTGACGGGCCGTCGGCTGGGGTGGCCATTTGCATGGCGCTTTACAGCGCCCTGGAGAATGTGCATATACCCCAGGACATTGCCGTCACCGGTGAGCTTTCCATCCAGGGGCTAATCAGGGCCGTTGGCGGTATACCGGAAAAGATATACGGAGCCAAGCAATGCGGCATTGATAAGGTGTTCGTGCCGCTGGAAAATGAAAAGGATGTTCCCGGGGACACCCGGGGTATCAAGGTTATACCCGTGCGGAGCATGGATGAAATTATCAAGCATATTTTCCCGGCCACATTGCAAAACGCCAATTGATTATATAGTTTTCTTTGAAAAAGCACGGAGTACCGGGGACGGTTCCAGCGTCCCCGAAGCGGGAGCGTTGTTGCCGCGGGGAAGATTGTGGAATAGTCCCCGTAGCGCAGCGAGCTTGACAAAATAACGTTTTTTTAACGGGCAGGTGTTCGGACCCATGTGGGACAAGGTTCCCCCCCACAACATAGACGCCGAGCAATCGGTGCTGGGAGCATTGCTTCTTGACAATACCGCCATTTCCAAAGTGGTGCGCCACATTCACCCGGAGGATTTCTATATGGACTCCCACCGGGTAATCTTTGAAACCATCCTGGATTTGGAGGAAAACGGCAAGGCCGCCGACCTGGTTACCGTCACCGACAGTATGCGCCGCCAGGGCGAACTGGAAAAAGTGGGCGGCACCTCTTACGTGGCCACCCTGGCCAATATCGCCCCCACTGCCGCCAACGCTGAGTTTTATGCCCGTATCGTAGAGGAAAAGGCGCTGCTGCGCAACCTGATCAAACTGGCCACCCGGATCGCCGGCATGGGTTACGAGGGAGGCGAGGACGCCGAGCGGTTGATGGAAGAAGCGGAAAAGATGCTCATGGAACTGGGCTCCCGCCGGACTTCCACGGTGTTTACCGAGCTTAAGGACATCCTCAAGGACACCTTCAAACATTTGGAATACCTGCACAAGCATAAAGGAGAAATTACCGGCGTGCCCACCGGGTTTACCGACCTGGACCGAATCTGCCAGGGGTTGCAGCCCAGCGATTTGGTGATCGTGGCGGCTCGTCCGTCCATGGGCAAAACCAGCTTTGGTCTTTGTATCGCTTACCAGGCGGCGGTCCGGACCGGGAAACCGGTGGCTTTGTTCAGCCTGGAAATGTCCAAGGAACAGCTGGTCCAGCGGATGCTCTGCGCCGAGGCCAGGGTGGATCAGCATAAATTACGCTCGGGGTTTATCGGGGAGCAGGATTGGCTGAAATTGACCCAACAGGCCCGGGAGATGGCTCAGCTTCCCATATTTATCGACGACTCCGGCGTGCTCACCGCGCGCCAGATCCGAGCCAAATCCAGGCAAATCCACATGGAAAAAGGTCTGGGCCTGGTAGTCATAGATTACCTGCAGTTGATGCAGGGCGGTCGGCGGGTGGAAAACCGCCAGCAGGAGATTGCCGAGATATCCCGGTCGCTTAAAAGCCTGGCCAAGGAACTGAACGTGCCCGTGCTGGCTCTGGCCCAGTTGAGCCGCTCGGTGGAGCAGCGCCAGGACAAAAAACCCATCATGTCGGACTTGAGGGAAAGCGGCTGTCTGGCCGGTGATTCCCTGGTGCAATTAGCGAATGGTAAAAGACTTTTTATTAAAGATTTGGTGGGTTTAAACAATTCAGAAAAGGTAATGGCTCTCAATGAAACTACTTGGAAACTTGAACCCGCTGTAATCCGTAAAGCGTGGTGCACCGGAACAAAACAGGTTTTCAAACTTGTGACTGAATCAGGCCGAAATGTTAAAGCAACGGCAAACCACAAGTTTCGTACGGTGGAGGGCTGGAAACGTCTTGACCAGCTTAAAGTAAGTGAACATATAGCATTACCTCGTTCATGGGAAGGATTAAATTTGTCCGAGGCTACAATGACAGATTCTGAAGTTTCTTATTGTGGTTCAACTTTATATAAATGCAATCTAAGTAGAAAACGCGCTGCGCTTGTTGGGCAGGTTATTAAAGATGAATCCTTATCAAGGTTAAGTAGCAGTGATGTTTACTGGGACCGTATTTCCTCCATTAAACTTGACGGAGTTGAGCACGTCTATGATCTTGAAGTGCCCGGCTATCATAACTTCATTGCCGACGATATTGTTGTGCATAACTCACTGGAGCAGGATGCCGACGTGGTGATGTTTATATACCGGGACGAGTATTACAATCCTGATACCGAGAAAACCGGCATAGCTGAAATAATAGTGGCCAAGCAGAGGAGCGGCCCCACCGGCACGGTGGAACTGGCCTTCCTGAAGGAATTCACCCGGTTTATGAATTTGGCCCGCCGGAATGAAGGAGAAACCGTCCCGGAACCCGAAGCCTAAAGTCCTGTAAGTGAAGTAATTGCCTTGACAAAACAAACACTGTTTTGATAGTATGATGTTGCTGCGCTTTGCCCGGTGCGGGCGCCAAGGGACATTAACAGGGCAAGCTTTACGGCATATATACGCAAATTAATTGACTCAAACAAATGCCTGTTTGGGTTATTTTTATGTAGGTGACGCAAAATAGGGATAGTAAACAGGAGGTTTGGCCAGTTGTCGCATCATTACGACGTAATCATAACCGGCGCCGGGCCGGCGGGAATTTTTGCCGCCCTGGAACTGACCCGGCATAGAGACGGCTTGCGGATTTTAATGCTGGAAAAGGGTAACGACATTTCCCGGCGCAGTTGTCCTTCCCGGGAGAAGGGCGGGGTGTGCTTCAACTGCGCCCCCTGCTCCACCGTGTGCGGGTGGGGCGGCGCCGGCGCATTCAGCGACGGCAAGCTGACCTTGTCCTCGGAAATAGGCGGCAGCCTGGAACAATACCTGGGTTTGGAAAAGTTGGATGAGATGATAAAATACGTGGATGGGATTTACCGCCGTTTTGGCGCCCCGGAGCACGTTTATGGCTTGGAGCATCACGATGCAATCCAAGAATTCCGGCGCCGGGCCACTTTGGCCGAACTGAAACTGATTCCGGTGGCCATCCGGCACCTGGGCACCGGGCGCTGCCAGGAGATATTGCAGCTCATGTACAACCACCTGAAGGAAAAAGGGGTGGAGGTGCGCACCAAGTGTGCGGTTAAATCTATTATTGTCCGGGACGACCGGGTCCATGGCGTGGAAACCGCCGACGGCAAGCAAATTACCGGCAATTGCGTCATCATGGCGCCAGGGCGCGAGGGAGCTGAATGGCTGACCGGGGAAGCCTTCCGGCTGGGCTTGAATACGGTAAACAATCCGGTGGATATCGGAGTGCGGGTGGAAGTGCCGGCCGCCGTTATGGAACCGCTAACCAGGGTGTTTTATGAATCAAAGCTGATTTATTATTCCCACACCTTTGACGACCGGGTGCGCACCTTTTGCATGAATCCCTGCGGGGAAGTGGTTATGGAGAACAACGACGGGCTGGTGACCGTTAACGGTCACAGCCACGCTTTTAATAAGACCGAGAACACCAACTTTGCGGTATTGGTTAGCAAGACATTCACCGAGCCTTTCCGGGAACCCATCTCTTACGGCAAATACGTGGCCCGGCTGGCAAATCTGCTGGGCGGCGGCGTGATTGTCCAAAAACTGGGGGACCTGCTGGACGGGCACCGTTCCACCGTGGACCGGATGAAGAAAAGCCTGGTGGCGCCTACCTTGAGGGAAGCCACGCCCGGGGATCTCAGCCTGGTGTTCCCCTACCGGCATCTGGTGGGTATAGTGGAAATGTTAAGAGCCCTGGATAAAATCGCGCCGGGTGTCTATTCACGCTATACGCTGCTTTACGGCGTGGAGGTTAAGTTTTATTCCTCCCGCCTGACCCTGAGCAGCGGCTTGGAAACCAAATATAAAAATCTTTTTGCGGTGGGGGACGGCGCCGGGATCACCCGGGGTCTGGCCCAAAGTTCCGTGGCGGGCGTGGTGGCCGCCACGGAAATTATCAACAGGTTGTAAGGGGGACCGAATATGTCTACGGTTGTATTGATTGGCGCGCAGTGGGGAGACGAAGGCAAGGGGAAAGTGACCGATTTCCTGGCTCGGCAGGCCGACATGGTGGTACGTTACCAGGGCGGCAACAACGCCGGCCACACCGTGGTGGTGGGTGACCAAACGTACAAGCTGCACTTGATCCCCTCGGGGATACTTTACGGCGAAAAACAGTGTCTTATCGGCAACGGGGTGGTTATCGACCCCGCGGTGCTGCTGCAGGAACTGGCATCCCTGAAAAGCCAGGGCGTCAGCACCGCCAATTTGCGCATCAGTCCCCGGGCGCACGTGATATTCCCCTACCACAGGAGCATTGACATGGCCGAGGAGACTTGCAAGGGCAACAGCAAGATCGGCACCACCAGCCGGGGCATCGGGCCGGCATACACCGATAAGGCCGCCCGGGTGGGCCTCCGCATGGTCGATTTGCTGGACCGGGATGAACTGGCGGAAAAGCTGCGTCATACGGTGGAAATCAAAAACAAGATGCTTGCCGGGGTGTACGGGTCTAGTGAGCGGATCGATTACCAGCAGGTGTTGAGCCGGTACACCGAATACGCCGAGCGTTTGGAAAAATACGTGGCCGACGTGTCGGTGCTGGTGAACCGGGCCATCGACCAGGGCCAAAAGGTGCTGTTCGAGGGCGCCCAAGGCACGCTGTTGGACCTTGACCACGGCACTTATCCCTACGTCACCTCCAGCCATCCCGTCGCCGCCGCCGCATGCACCGGCGCCGGGCTGGGGCCTACCAAGATCAATACGGTGGTGGGGGTGGCCAAGGCATATATCACCCGGGTGGGCGAAGGCCCCTTCCCCACGGAATTGCACGATAAAATGGGAGAGCAAATTCGCGAGCGGGGCCGCGAGTTCGGCACCACCACCGGACGCCCGCGCCGGTGCGGCTGGTATGACGCCGTAATCGCCCGCTACGCCGCCCGGATAAACGGCCTTGAATACCTGGCCGTCACCAAGCTCGATGTCCTGACGGGGCTGGATACCATAAGGGTGTGCGTTGGTTACCGTTATAAAGACCAAATTATAGACCAGTTTCCCGTCAGTCTAAAAATGATGGCCCAATGCCAGCCGGTATACAAAGAATTCCCCGGCTGGCAAGAAGATATCTCCACCGTCACGGATTTTAACCAGTTGCCGCAAAACGCCAGGGATTACATTCGGCACCTGGAAGACCTATCCGGCGTACCCGCGGCCATTGTGGGCGTCGGACCGGGCCGGGCCCAGACGCTGGTGTTGAGGGAGCTATTTTGAACGTTTTATTAAACCGCCATTACTATAGGCTATTCCAGTAGTCGTTGGTGTTCCCTCCATTCCCTGTGGGAATGGAGGGAACACCCGTAAAAGCGAGGCTATCCTTTGCTTTTTAACCAGCCAGGCCCTGCCATATTTGTCGCGCTATTTTTTGTTGACACGCCGGTTAATCTAATGTAATATATAGAACTGTACGAGCCATTAGCTCAGCTGGTAGAGCACCTGACTTTTAATCAGGGTGTCCCGCGTTCGAGTCGCGGATGGCTCACCACGGCCCCATGGTCAAGTGGCCTAAGACACCGCCCTTTCACGGCGGTAACCCGGGTTCGAATCCCGGTGGGGTCACCACAAAAAGCATCTTTCCTTATAATTAAGGAAGGATGCTTTTTTTTTATACTCTTTAAGAAAGTATACTTCCGGCCATATTAATGGCCGGATTTAAGGATAAGAGTATCAAAAAGCGCGCGCGGAGGGAACCGAATGAGTGCGCTTTTTTTATACTCTTAGGAAAGTATACTTCCGGCCATATTAATGGCCGGATTTAAGGATAAGAGTATCAAAAAGCGCGCGCGGAGGGAACTGATTGAGCGCGCTTTTTTAATGGTCATCTTCCGTCCGCAACTGACTGCCATAAAATGTATAGCTCCGGTAACACTTTCACTTTTTATTCCATAACATGCTATAAATGTAATCCAGATTTACAAGACAAATATGACAGTATTTGAAAGAAGGTCTGGTAGAGGTGGTTGTCAATGCCGATCCGGTTTTGATTGTGGGGGCTGGAGTGGCTGGCGGAGTGGTGGCCGACATATTGAACCAAAACATCAGTAATGAGTATGCTCCGGTGGGTTTTGTGGACGACGATACGGATAAGCAGGGTTTGGTTTTACATGGTCTGCCGGTCCTGGGAACCCGGCGGGAAATACCCGAACTGGTCAGTCGGTACGACGTCAGGCAAATTATTATTGCCATTCCTTCGGCTCCGGTGCGGGTAATTTATTCGCTGGTGGATATCTGTCAACAAAGCAAAGTGCGTCTTAAAATACTGCCCCGGTTTTACGATGTGATTACGGGCAAGGTGAAAACCAGCCAGATTAGGGCTGTTGAAGTAAATGACCTGCTGGATCGCGAGCCGGTATCACTGAATGTCGAATTAATTGCCGGGTTTTTGAAAGGCCAGGTGGTACTGGTTACCGGCGCCGGGGGAACCATTGGTTCCGAATTGTGCCGGCAGATGGCCGGCTTTGCACCCGGTCGGTTAATTCTTCTGGGTCGTGGAGAAAGCAGCATCTATACAACCGAGTTGGGGTTGAAAGAACAATTTCCGCACCTGGAAATATGCCCGGTAATTGGGGACATTAGGGATTTGGCCCGCATGCGGCGGGTTTTTCATGAGCACAGGCCCAGATTTGTATTTCACACGGCGGCCCACAAACACGTCCCGTACATGGAACTTTGTCCCGACGAAGCAATTAAAAATAATATTCTGGGCACCAAAAACGTGGCCGAAGTGGCGTACAGCGCCGGTACCGGCACTTTTGTGCTTGTTTCTTCGGATAAAGCGGTAAACCCCTCCAGCGTTATGGGCGCCACCAAGCGGGTGGCGGAAATGATGGTTCAGAATATGAACCGGAGGGATGGAACGCGTTTTGTCGCCGTGCGCTTCGGCAACGTGCTGGGCAGCCGTGGCAGCGTGGTGCCGTTGTTCACAAGGCAGATTAGCCGAGGCGGGCCGGTTACCATCACCCACCCCGAAATGGTGCGGTATTTTATGACCAGCACCGAAGCGGCCCAACTGGTGATCCAGGCCGGCGTTCAGGCTCGGGGCGGGGAAATTTTTATCCTGGACATGGGCCGACCGGTTAAGGTGCTGGAACTGGCCAGGAAGCTGATTCAGCTCTCCGGGTTTGCGCCCGATAAAGACATACCCGTCATATTTACGGGCATACGGCCGGGGGAAAAACTGGTTGAACAACTGGTGGGGGAAGAAGAAACCATTCATCCCACTTTTCACCGGCGCATATTTACCGTTACCAAGCTCGACCATGATTACGCCCCGGTGGAGCGCCTGTTGCAAAAGATTGAGGAACCCGGTTTTTCCTTTAATGACAGTGAAGTCATAGCTTTGTTACAAAGGGTTTTTCCTCATTTCAAGCAACAAAGGCGTGAATAGAACAACATAATAAATCCTGTGTGGGATGTGCCGAATAAATGGAAGCAGTTAACAACGCCAAGCTGTTAAAAGAAAAAATACTCAACCATACAGCCGCAGTGGCTGTAATCGGCCTGGGCTACGTGGGGTTACCCATGGCTATTGAACAAGCCCGGCGTGGGTTTAGGGTAGTGGGGGTGGACAGAGACGAGAAAAAGGTGGCCATGATTAACAATGGCCAAAGCTACATCCGGGACGTGCCCGGGGAGGTTCTGCGCCCCCTGGTGGAACAAGGGCGCCTCAGGGCGCTGAACAGTTATGAAGAAGCAAGCCGCGCGGATATTATGGTCATTTGCGTGCCTACGCCATTAAAATCCATGCAGCCCGACCTTTCCTGCATAACCTCGGCGGCGGGAGAAATTGCCGGCGCCATTCGGCCCGGCCGGTTGGTTTGCCTTGAGAGCACCACTTTCCCGGGCACCACCGAGGAAATTGTCCTGCCCGCGCTGGAAGCAACCGGCCTGGTGGTGGGCAGGGATTTCTTTTTGGCTTTTTCGCCTGAAAGAATAGACCCCGGCAACAAACAAATCCCGTTACGGGAAATTGCCAAGGTGGTGGGGGGGGTGACGCCTCAGTGCCGTGACCTGGCCTGCGCTTTTTACGCCCGGGTTTTCAGCAGCGTGATACCGGTTTCTTCGCCGGCGGCGGCCGAGATGACCAAGATATATGAAAATACTTACCGGTCGGTAAATATCGCCCTGGTTAACGAGTTCATGCTGTTGTGCGACAAGATGGGGCTTGACGTGTGGGAGATATTGGATGCGGCAGCCACAAAGCCCTTTGGCATTCAAATATTTTACCCCGGTCCGGGTGTGGGCGGACATTGCATTCCGGTTGATCCGGTTTACCTGGCCTGGAAAGCCCGAGCTTACCAGTTTCCGCCCCGATTCATCGAATTGGCGGCGGAGTTGAACAACCAGGCCACCGAGCATGTAATGCAAAAAATAACGGCCGTATTAAATGACCGGGGCAAATGCTTAAAAGATGCCAAGGTGCTGGTTTTGGGCGTCGCTTATAAAAAAGACATCGACGACGTGCGTGAATCGCCGGCCTTAAGGTTGATTGAGCTTTTGCTGGATAAAAAGGCCGACGTAAAATACTACGACCCCCATGTGCCGCAAATTATTCTGCCGGCGGCGGGCGGTCTTATGCAATCAGTTCCGCCGGCTTGTAACCATTTTGCCGGTGCCGACATAGTGCTGATTATAACCGACCATTCCTGTGTGGATTACCAACAAATTGTGACCTGGTCCAGGTTGGTTATAGACACCCGCAACGCAACCCGCCTGGTGACCGGGGGCCGGGAAAAAATAATTAAGATTTAATGTTTTCAGGATCGGTTTTATAGAGCCGCCCGGCCAGGACGGAGCGGCGCAAAATCATGGGCGGCAGGTCTTGTGGGATCAAGCGGCCGGCCCGATTTGTAAATTGCCTGGTTGGACTAGAAAAGAGTAAGGAAGTGAGCCGGTGAAAGCGCTCATTTTGTGCGGAGGCACGGGGACACGTCTAAGGCCCCTTACCCATACCGTCGCCAAACAATTGCTGCCGGTAGCCAACAAACCCATTTTATTCTTTGTTATCGAACAAATTTGCGCCGCTGGCATAACAGACATAGGAATCATTATTTCGCCGGAAACCGGGGCTAAAATTCGCGGGGTGGTTGGCGAGGGCCGGCGTTGGGGGTGCCATATTACCTACATTTGGCAGGAAAAGCCTTTAGGTTTGGCCCATGCGGTTAAAACCGCCCAAAGCTTTTTAGGGCGGGATGCTTTTTTAATGTTTTTGGGAGATAACCTGGTCCAGGGCGGAATTAAACACTTGGTGACGGGTTTTGAGACGTCCAAGGCCGAGGCGGTGGTGCAGTTAAAAGAAGTCCATAACCCACAGCAGTTTGGCGTGGCCGTATTAGGCGCAAAGGATCGAATAACCGGCCTGGTGGAAAAACCGTCAAAACCTCCTTCAAATTTAGCGCTGGTAGGCATCTATCTGTTTAAGCACGGCATATTTGAGGCCATAGACCGCATTGAACCCTCTTGGCGGGGGGAATGGGAAATCACCGACGCCATTCAAAAATTAATTGATTTGGGATACGCGGTAACAGCCCACCGCCTGGAGGGATGGTGGCTGGACACAGGTAAAAAGGACGACATTTTGGAAGCCAACCGGGTAATTTTGGACGAATATACGCGCCGGGTAAACCGCGGCTTTATAGACACCGACTGCAGCGTGGCCGGGCGGGTTGAGATTGGGCCGGACAGCAAGGTTGTTAACAGCATTATACGCGGCCCTGTGTGCGTCGGTGAGGGTGTGACGGTGCGGGATTCGTTCATTGGCCCCTTTACCGCCATTGGTGACAACAGTGTTTTAGAAAGTGTGGAAGTTGAACATTCGGTGATTATGGAAAATTGCCGGTTGTATAACGTGGGCCGGATACAAGACAGCTTGATTGGCGATAACACCCGTGTGCAGCAAGGAGATTTGCGAAGGCAGGCCATTTGCCTTTTGGTGGGCGCCGACTCGCAGGTTATGGTTTAAACAAAAGAAGGTGATAAAAAAAGTGGATTTGATTGAGGGGGTAACCATAAAAAAGCTGCGGGTTATACCCGACCAGCGGGGCTATTTAATGGAAATGCTGCGCCGTGACTGGCCCGAATTCATTAATTTTGGGCAGGCGTATGTCACCGCCGCTTACCCCGGCGTGATTAAAGCCTGGCATTATCACAAACTGCAGTGGGACCATTTCGTTTGTGTCGGCGGCATGGCCCGGGTGGCGCTGTACGACGCGCGGGAAAAAAGTTTGACGCGGGGGGAAGTAAATGTCTTTCACATGGGCTGGCTCAATCCCATGCTGTTGAAAATACCCCCCGAAGTCTACCACGGGTTTACCGCCGCGGGTAACGAAACCGCCTTGATGATTAACTTTCCCACCGAGGTTTATAACTACCGGGAGCCGGATGAGTACAGGTTGGCTTATAATGATCCGTCCATACCTTACGACTGGGAGGTCCGGCACGGGTGAGGGCCTTAATCACGGGCGCGTCGGGAATGCTGGGGCGGGACATGGCAAAGGAGTTTTGCCGCCGCGGGTTTGAGGTGGTTACCCTGGACCGCGGCGGCCTGGATATAACTGATTTGGCATGTGTCAACCGGGCCTTTAAAGAGCACGGCCCGCATTTGGCGGTGAACTGCGCCGGATTTACAAAGGTGGACCGGGCGGAATCCCAGCGGCGGGAAGCATTTTTAGTCAACGGCCTGGGGCCGCGCAATTTGGCCCTGGCTTGTGGTGAAACCGGGGCGGCTTTGGTGCAAATCAGCACCGATTACGTGTTTGACGGCCGCCTGGACCGGCCCTACGAGGTTTACGACGTCCCCGGGCCCGTTAATGTGTACGGAGCCAGCAAGTTATGGGGGGAGCGGGCGGTATTGGGTCTTTTGCGGGCCAGCTATATAATCAGAACCGGCTGGTTATTTGGACTGGGCGGGGAAAACTTCGTGTCCGCGATGATCAGCCTGGGGCGGGAAGGAAAGCCGGTCCAAGTGGTGGATGACCAGTTCGGTTGCCCCACCTTTACGGAGGACCTGGCCCGGGCGGTGTCCGACCTGGCGCAAACCGGCTGCTACGGTATTTACCATATAACCAACCAAAATGCCACCACCTGGTTTAAGTTTGCCGGGGCTATATTCGACCGGAGCAAGCTGGTGGTTGATTTAATTCCCTGTCGCACCCGAGATACCGGTCGCGCCGCTTCAAGACCCGGTTTTTCTGTTTTGGATCCATTCCCATTGCAAGAAACCATAGGTTATCTGTTGCCCCGGTGGGAGGACGCTCTTTGGCGCTACTTGTCAAAAAAGGGGGAGTTGCAGGCATGAAACTGCTGGTGACCGGCGGGATGGGATTTATCGGCGCTAATTTTATCAGATACGTGCGCTCAAAACAGCCGGCCTGGGCCGTTGTCAACGTCGATAAACTAACTTACGCCGGTAACCCGGAAAACCTGGCGGACTTGGAAGAAGGCGGCAATTACCGGTTTTTCAGGGGAGACATAGCCGACTATTCCTTTATGGAGCCAATTTTTCAAAGAGGCGTTGACGTTGTTGTCAATTTTGCCGCCGAATCCCATGTGGACCGCAGCATTCAGGACGCCGACCCCTTTGTTAAAAGCAACATTGTGGGTGCCCAGGTGTTGCTGGAATTGGCCAGGCGCCACGCAATTAAAAAATTTATTCAAGTTTCCACCGACGAAGTTTATGGCTCTTTGGGGGCCGAGGGCAAGTTTGGCGAGGACGCGCCCCTTTGTCCCAACAGCCCTTATTCGGCCAGCAAAGCCGCGGCGGACCTTTTATGCAGATCCTTCTTCAAGACATACGGAGTGCCGGTAATCGTCACCCGTGGTGCAAATAATTTTGGACCGTATCAGTTCCCGGAAAAATTCATGGCCCTTATTATAAC
This sequence comes from Bacillota bacterium, assembly GCA_022360435.1. Classification (GTDB taxonomy): domain Bacteria; phylum Bacillota; class Desulfotomaculia; order Desulfotomaculales; family Desulfallaceae; genus BRH-c8a. The sequence continues at coordinate 7,888 of JAKSCU010000345.1, read as the reverse complement.
CAACGCGGTGGAGGAGCAAGCTATTCCGGTTTACGGCGACGGCTTAAATGTGCGTGATTGGATTTACGTGGAGGACCACTGCAGAGCTCTGGAAGCCGTGCTCTTGAAAGGGCAAGCCGGAGAGATCTATAACATTGGGGCGGATAATGAATTATCCAATTTGGATTTGGTGCGCCAAATATTAAATGAACTTAACAAACCCGACGCCGTAATTAAGTTTGTTCAAGACCGACCCGGGCATGACCGCCGTTATGCCGTACAAAGCGCCAAAATCAAACAATTACTGCGGTGGCGGCCTGTGTACTCGTTCCGCGAAGCCCTGAAACTGACGGTGAACTGGTATCTTGCGCACCCGGATTGGTGGAAGCGGGTCAAGTCGGGTTCTTACCGGCAGTATTATCAAGAATGGTACGGCGGTTTAGCCAAATAAACGCAATTGGTTTTGTTCGTGAAAGTGGTGGTTTAGGGGTTTGGTGTTGCCTGCAGGCTGCTACTTGCTTTTACAATCGAATGAGCTCGCTCCCCTTCGGGCGCCGGAGAACTCACCCGGCACTCAGGATAACAACAGCTGCAAGCGAAATGCTATCCATTTTAGCCTGAGTGCCGGGTTCAAACATGCACCGTCGCTTGTCCGAAGACTCGCCCGCTCTTTGAATTAAGCTCCTACGCATCCTTCCGGCAACACCAAACCCCTGCGTGGTTTGTTTTTCGGAGACACTAGCTAAATTAAAGAGGTGGGTTACATTAAACTTTCATATCTATTGAGTTTAATTTTAGCTGGTATCGTCATTGGTTTGTTAACCAACGAACATTTGTTAATGCTACCGCTGGTTTTGCTGTTTAGCGCCGCGGTTTTGTATCTTGCCGGGGCGCATAACGTGCCGGCGGCGGATAGGAAGTTTCTGTTTTTATTGGCCTTGGGGGCGCTGCTGGCCAGGCTGCTTTTTATTGTTTCCTCATACAGTTTGGACACCGATTTTATTAACTATGTCAGAACATCTGACGCGCTTTACTATGAGTATATCGGCAAATTGATAGCTGATGCTTGGCATGCAGGCACCCCCTTGTCCGTAGTGGTTAATAAAAATAATTTCGGTTACCCGTACTGGAACGGCATAATTTATTATATTGCCGGGTTCAAGCCCATCCTGGTCATCGTATTGAACAGCATTGCCTCTGTTTGCGTGGCCATTAACGTTTACTTTATTACTTTAAAACTCAGCGGCGCCACAGCCGCCAGAATCAGTTTTGTTGTGGCGGCGTTTTTTCCTTCCGCCATCCTCTGGTCATCTTTAAACTTGAAAGATACGCTAATAATTTTTGTGATTACGCTGGCCGTCAGGCATACCCTGGAGCTATTGGAGAGCTTTAAACCCGGCAAGTTGCTGTTGGTGGTTACGTTGCTAATGGCGCTGGTTTCACTGCGGTTCTACATCGGCATATTGCTGGCTATGTGCATTTCCTTTTCTTATGTTTTTATCGCCAAAAGATTTCCCTTGTGGCAAAGGATTTCCTATACCCTAGTGATCGTTTTGCTTGCGGGAACGGCTTTGCAGCAAATGGGTTACGGTTTTTTGGGGACCGAGTATGTTTTAAGCCAAAACATCCAAACCATCGGAGAGCAACACCAACGGGGGGCCATTGGCGGCGCAGCTTATGAAGAAGAAGTGACTTTTGATTCTTTGGTGGCGGCGCTTAAATATTTGCCGGTGGGGATATTTTATTTTCTTTTCGCCCCATTGCCCTGGCAGGCTATGGGCCCCATCCGAATCATCACGGTGCCGGAGATGGTGTTCTTGTATTTTGCGTATCGTTATTTAATCATGGGTGTAGGACATCTTTGGCAAACGCAGCGAAGCGCCTGCCAGTTTTTGTTGTTGGTCATTGTAACCTTCGGTTTAATTTACAGTCTTGGCGCTTCCAATATGGGCGGCGTTTATCGCGTTCGGCTGCAAGTAATCATGCTGATGTTTGTTTTTATCAGCGCCGGTATGCACAGAAGCTGGGCCTTGAACAAAATATTTGGCCGCTTGTTCAATAGAAAAGTGCTCCCCGGCGACCACCGGTGAGGGTAACCCGGCGGGCGTGAGGGCGCGCCCGGTTGTCCGCCTTTTTAGGGACCAACCGGGGCCTGGTAAAAGCTGAGAGTTGGGGTTTTAAAGCCGACTCCCAAAGGAGAGGAACCTGGTATGGCCACCCGGCAAGACGATTGTTACATCCGCGCCCATCCCTGCCCCCGTTGCTGCATTTGCTCCCAAGAGGGACGTTTGTTGTACTCGGGGCTTAAGGACCGTCTTTTTGCCACACCCGGCCAATGGTGTTTAAAAAAATGCCCGGATCCCGAGTGCGGCTTAATATGGCTGGACCCGATGCCTCTGGCCGAAGACGTCGGAAAGGCTTACAAAGATTATTATACTCACCTGGATGCCGGGGGCGGTTATGTCACCTGGCCCCGCCGAGTGTATCAATTGATTAAGGAAGGGTATTTGGCCGGGCGATATGGTTATGAAGGCGGCTCGGCGTCCAGTGGGAAAAAATGGCTGGGAATATTGCTGTATTTTCATCCGGGACGACGCGCAAACGTGGATTTCAGCGTGATGTACCTGCCATTGCTGCCTTCCGGCCGGTTGCTGGATGTGGGTTGCGGCAGCGGCCGGCAGCTTAAGTTTATGCAAGATATGGGCTGGCAGGCCGAAGGAGTGGATATTGACCCGGTTGCGGTCAGCGGCGCCAGGGCTAAAGGATTGCCGGTGCGATTCGGCCTGCTTGCGGAGCAGAACTATCCGGGTAATCACTTTGATGTCATTACCATGAGCCACTTGCTGGAGCACGTGCACGACCCCTTGGGGCTGCTGGGGGAGTGTCGCCGTATTCTAAAGCCCGGCGGGCGTCTGGTGGTGGTTACGCCCAACAACGAAAGTTGGATGCATCAAATGTTTAAAGATAACTGGCTGGCTTTGGACCCGCCGCGCCACCTGCATATTTTCTCTCTTAATTCGTTGCGACTGCTTATCCAAAAGGCGGGTTTCGGAAAACTTGAGGCATCCACCACCATACGGGAAGCCAATGGCGTTTTCATGGCCAGTAAATTTATTCAGCGGACAGGAAAATACGTGTGGGGCTGTCCCTTGCCCCGCACTTTGCGCATATGGGCCCGGGGTATGCAGCTTTTGGAATGGGGGCTGTTAAAGGTTAATGGCCGGCTTGGTGAAGATATCAGGCTGGTGGCGGAAAAATAATGGCTGAGCAGCGCCTGTCCGTAGCCATGTGCACTTATAACGGCGCCCGGTTTTTGGCGGAACAATTGGGCAGCATTGCCGCGCAAACCCGCCGGCCGGACGAACTGGTTGTTTGCGATGACGGTTCCTTTGATTCCACGGCCGAGGTTATTGAAGCTTTTAAATCTACCGCTGATTTTCCGGTGTATTGGCGAGTTAACCAAAAAAAATTGGGTTCGACAAAAAATTTCGCCCGGGCGATTGCTTTATGCACCGGAGATATTATTGCTTTGTCCGACCAAGATGATGTTTGGCGGCCCGAAAAATTGATGCTAATTGAGGAGCAATTCCGGCGCTCCCCGGGCGCCGGGCTGGTCTTCACCGACGCCGAGGTGACGGACGAATCTTTGCGGCCTCTGGGCTACCGGTTGTGGCAGTACAATGGTTTCGGCCGGTCAGAGCAGAAAAAGATTAACCGGGGCCAAGCGGCCCGGGTATTGCTTAAACGCAATGTGGTAACCGGAGCCACCATGGCGTTTAAAGCCGAGTTCAGGCCGTTGTTCATGCCTATTCCCGGGAATTGGGTGCATGACGGGTGGATTGCCCTGATTATTGCCGCTTGTGCGGATTTGGCTGTTGTTAATTGGCCGCTGATCCAATACAGGCAGCATTTTAACCAACAAATAGGCGCCTCTAAAATAGGGCCTGTCAAGCAGTTGGCCTTGGCCAGGCGCACAAGCTCAATAAACTACGGCAACCAGTTAAGTCAATACCGGACAGCCAGGGACCGCCTGCGGGTAAAAACAGGTTTTGGGCCCGATGAACAAGCCATGTCCGAACTTAATTTAAAAATAGCTCATCTAAAAGCGCGCTGTAACATGCCTGAGCAAAAATTGGCCCGATTGCCGGCGGTGCTGAAAGAATTAATAACTTTCCGTTACCACCGTTATGCAAGCGGTTGGAAAAGCGCCGCCAAAGATTTATTCCTAAGTTAACGACCGTAAGAATAAGGGAGGGTGAGCAATGACCGGGCACGATCAAACAAAGGAAGCCGCCGGCAAGACTCAAGGCGCTTTGGGCGGCAACACCGGCAAAGATTTTGTCACCGCGTCCAAAATAAGGGATGCCGGCAGGTGGTATGTAACCAATTTTGTAAAACTTGTTTCCGCCGGTGTGCCTCCGGGTGCTTCCATACTGGACGCGGGAGCCGGAGAATGCGCTTATAAAGGATATTTTGCGCACTGCCGGTACGTGTCGGTTGACCTGGCCGTGGGAGAAGCCGGGTGGGATTACAGCCATTTGGATTATATAGCTCCCTTGGATGATCTGCCTTTCGCCGACGCCTCCTTTGACGCGGTGCTGAGCACTCAAGTTCTGGAGCATCTTGAATATCCCAGGGCGGCGGCAAAGGAAATGTTCCGTGTCTTAAAGCCCGGTGGGAAACTATATTTGACCGCGCCCATGGCGCATTGTGAGCACCAGGAGCCTTACGATTTTTTTAGATACACGTCCTATGGTTTAAAGTCCATTTTTGAGCAGGCGGGATTCAAACAAATTGCAATAGCTCCGCTGGGGGGCTTGTTTACCAGATGGGCGTACGAAATGCCGAGAATAATGTTGTTGTTTCCAAGTGCCGGCCTGAAAAAAGGCCGCATAAACTTGAAGGGTTTGATGTTTTTACCGTTGAGAGCGGTTTGTTTTCTGGCGGTGCGGTTAACTCAGGCGCTTTTTTTAAGTGTGGATGGTTTGGATAAACAAAAAAAATTTCCGTTGGGCTGGTCTTTAATTGCTCAAAAATAAAGGTTTGGTTTGTTAAAACCATTGTTGTTTTGCCGTGTTGAAGCGGCATCTTGGCTTATGTCCCGCGTGTGTTCTTGTTCCAGGGAAGCCTCCCCAGCGAACGAGCTATGCTGGCCATTGAGAAAGCACCCATTATGGCGGTTAGCGTCAGCCCCAGAGCCAGCGGCCAAACGCCCGGCAGTGACTTGCCCCATGCGATTGCCAATGCGCATCCCAGCAGCACGGCAAGCAGGAGCAAATTTTTCTTTCGCCAAGCAAACCTGTTGACACGATATGCGATAAGCCACAAAGCCCAAAAATAAATAAAAAAAGTCAGCAAATAGGCAATGCCGGCTGCCTTTATCTGCCAGATGGGTAAACCGCCCCAGACCAAGCCCAAAAACACGAGATGCCAAAAGAACTCGGTGGCAAAAAACAAACTGCCCCGTCCCTGCGCCACTAGAATAAACGTCACCGGCCAACTGGCTATTTTAAACAGATCACCGATGCACAGCCACTGCAAAATCACCACCGTATTGCTAAAAGCGCCGGAGTAAATGATCTGAACCACCTGGGCGGTCAGGGTGAGCGTCCCCAGGATCACCGGTCCGGCCAGCAGCAAAATGGCCCTAATTTGCTCGTTAACCAGGTTGTTGGTGGTTTCCCGGTCCTTGTTGACCGCGGTTAGCCGGGGATAGTAATCCTTGCCCATGGCTTCCAGGATAAAGCCCAGGTATAGCAGGGATATGCTCCAGGCTGCCTGAAAGTAACCGGCGGCGGCTATGCCCAGTGTCTGGGTGATCATTATTCTTACCGCCAGCTGGGTGGCCACCTTGGTGAGGCTGGTGATCATAAAGGTAAAACCGAGGTTGAACAGCTTGCGCAGCGGCTGGCGGAGGTCCGTCCAGGACAGGTGGGCGCTTGTTGAAGGCAGCTTGACCATAAACCACCAGGAAACGACCATAAGGACCAAGGGGGTGCTGATTACGGCCGCAATGACCCCTTTCTCTCCCCATTGCCAAACCGCCAGCACCGTAAAGAGCATGCCGCCCAGGGCGCTGAATATATAAGCCCGGGCCAGGTCGCCCAAGCGCCGCAAGCCGTTTAAGATGGCTGTCTGGGCGCCGGCGATTACGGTAGCCCAGGCGCCTACGGCCATCCAGGCTATGGCGCCGGCATAGCTTTTATCTCCCAGAACCAGGGTGGCCACCGGCTCGCGGAAAATAATTAAAAACAGGGCGCCCAGCAGCCCCAGCGCGAATGAGGCCCGCCGCAAGGCGTGGCGGGTTTGGGCCACCTCGCTGGCGTTGCCCTGTGACTGCGCGTCGGCGATCTGCCTGATGCCGCTTGTGGCCAGGCCCATGCCGGCCAATGTTTCCGCCGTGTTCAGGACCGCCTGTAATAAGCCCATGAGGCCGATGCATTCCGGCCCCAGCAGCACGGCTATCACTTTGTTCTTGACAACCCCGGTGACTATTGATACCGCCGAAGCGCCGCCCATGATGGCGGTGGCCTTGAAAATTTGGCCGGTGGCGTTCTTTTCTTCTTTGGTCATTTAATGTTCAATCCATAGCCGGGGAGCAGAGTTTTGGCTTGACGATTTGGCGTCTCTGCGGGGACAATCCCGGCTTGTTTTTTGTCGCCCCGTCGCCGGCCCCCGCGCTTACTCCGGTGTTCCGGTTTCAACCCGGCGCTCATACTTTTGCCACTCGTTATACGAGCCGTCGTAATTTTTGACGTTGGGGTATCCCATAAGCTCGCTGAGGACGAACCAAACCGTGGTGGAGCGAATCCCGGCGTTGGCATAGACGATGATGTTTTTATCAGGTGTAATTCCTTGCTCTTGAAAAAGCTGTTTCAGTTGAAAAGCCGGTCTAAAAGCCGTGTCCGCGCCCAACAGTTCCGACCAGGGGATGTTCACGCTGCCGGGTATGTGCCCGCCCGCGTATTCATGGTTGCTCCGGGCGTCGACAATAACATAATCGGGGGCGCCTGCGGCCGGCTCCACTTCTTGCATGGTGGCCAGCATTAATTCCGGCGTTGCTTTTGTTAAGTCGAATGTAAAATCTTGCCGGGCGCGTTTTACCGGTATGTTCGTTATGTCATAACCGGCTTTTTCCCACTTGTCCAAGTTCCCGTCCATAATTCTGACCTTATCGTGACCATACATTTTTATGGCCCAGTACAAGCGGGTGTTTAAACTGGCCTTACCATAAAGGATAATACAGCTTTTGTTGTTGACGCCGCATTGCCCCAGAATATCTTGCAATTGCATCGGGTTGGCGATACGGCCGGGGTAAGCTTGATTGTACAAACTGCTGTAAAGGATGGCCACGGCTCCGGGTATGTGACCGGCCAGGTAAGTGGCTTGGTATATTCTCATAATGGTGCCGCGGGTGTCTATGACGATTGTTTGGGGCTCCAGCAGTTTTTCTTTTAGTTCATAAACGCTGATTAAGGCTTCCGGGTTAGTATACCTCCCTATTTTTATGTCCGCCAGGTTGGCGTCGGGGTGCTCGGTTTCTTCCTTTTCCACCGCCGGGACGGCGACGTCGACCTGCTTGCGGCTACACCCGCCAAGCAAGGCGGCCCCGGTTAATATAACAATGAGCGGGACTAACAGGGCGATCATAAAGTGATGCTTTCTTATAGTCACATCCTCCTTCACCAGCAATACTCGTTTTTGGCCAACCCAGGTTAACCTGGTCCAAGTTTTTGGTTAAGGGTTTGGTGTTTGCTCTTGGCATTAAGCTCCTGCGCAAACCTTCAGATATCACCAAATCCCGGCGCAAGGTTGTTTTTGTCCGCCATCCTTAAACATGTGACCCTTTTCGCCAGGAACTAAATATCAAAAAGCGCGCTCGGAGGGAGACCGAATGAGTGCGCTTTTT
>JAKSCU010000590.1 GCA_022360435.1 Bacillota bacterium | reverse complement strand
TCGACGATGCCAACACGTTGTGGAGCTTTCACGCCTACGAGCCCTTTATCGTCACCCATCAGGGTGCAAGCTGGGGCGGCGATATCGTGCGCTATCTGCGCGATATTCCGTGGCCGCCCGATGCGGTCTCCGAGGCGGAGATGGACGCGCTGGTTGACGAGAATGTCGCGCGCGTTCGTGCCGTGCTCGGCGGCCTAGCAGAACGGCGGGCGCTCAACTTCCTGCGCGACAATGTTCGTGAGATGAAGGCGCTCGATCGACCCGAGGACGCGCTTGTCGAACCGTTCGACACCGTGGCCGCATGGGCCGATCAGCATGGCGTCGCGCGCGAGCGCATCTTTCTGGGTGAGTTCGGCATGATCGGCCGCGAATGGGGCACCGATCTCGACGTGCCGGCGCAGTACCGGCTCAACTATATGCGCGCGATGATCGGCAAGGCCGAGGCGCATGGCTTTGGCTGGTCGGTCTGGTCGTTCGGCGGCGCGTTCGGGCTGGTGCAGGGCTATTCCGGCGAACGGCTGGCCGAGCCGCTCTATGACCAGCTCATCTGGACGCTGACGGACTAGGGGCAGCGGTGGCGCAGGGCTGGTTTGAGCCCGTTTTGGACGTTCCGACGCATCCGGTTGCGTGTGACAGAAACCCTTGACGCGTTTGGCTGGCAGCATACGCTGGCAGGGCCTCAGTCTGCCCGATCACGCAAGGACCCCTGTCGATGAAGAGCCTGTTCGCCGCTTCGGTTGCCGTACTCGCGCTGCTTCCAACCAGCGCCCATGCGCAAGACGAGCCTTCTTTGCTGTCCGCCTTTTTCGGGTTGGACGACTCGCGCCAGATTGCCGTGCGCACAGCGCTTGTTTGCCAGGGTGTGTCGGGACGCGATGGCATGCCCGTCATCTTCTCCCACGAAGTCGACCCTGACACGCTCAATCCCGAGGATTTTCAAGTGACGCGCGCGTCGGGTGAAGTTGGCACAGTCGGCTGCGTCACACTGCGACCGGCCGACGATGTCGGTGAGCTGCGCACAGCGCTCATTGTCGGCGACTACGGATCGCAGGAGGACCCGCCAGCGTCCGTCGAAATCGTCG
>JAKSCU010000589.1 GCA_022360435.1 Bacillota bacterium | reverse complement strand
TGCCCGCTGGGGCCGATACTGTCCATGTAAACGTGGTACCACTGACCGTGCTATTTAAATTTATATTGGTACTTTCACCACTGCATATCGTCTCTCCAGGCGGTACCGCACTGCCAACCGGTTCCGGATTTACCGTGACCACAACATCAATCGGGGTGCCATTACATCCATCGGCAGTAGGAGTGATAGTATATGTTACATTATGGGCAACATTACCTGTATTTGTAAGAGTCTGCGCAATGGATGGACCACTCCCTTCACTTTCTCCGGTAATTGCCGCGTTGGCAGTGACTGTCCAGCTAAAAGTGGTCCCTGTAATATTATTCGGATTGGTTATAACGATATCGGTAGTACCTCCGCTACAAATTGGATTGTTGTTATTTGTTGCGGCTACATCAGGGATTGGGTTTACGATTACCGTTACCGGAGTTCTTGGGTCTCCCAGATTATCGAAACTCCACTCTACAAAGTAAGTAGTAGTTTGTGTAAGTACGGGTGTTATAAATGGGTTATCAGACGATAACAGATTTCCACCTGTTGGAGCATCATACCATTCGTGGGTGCCGGACCCTATTGGTTGGAGGGTCGCACTTTGGTTTTCACAAATGGGATCAGGGTCAATTACAAAACCAGCAACGATCGTTACATTTACCACCAATGGCGCACCTTGACAAGTGTTTGCCGTAGGAGTGATAGTAACATTAGCCGATCCGTCTGTATCAGGATCTAATAGATTAAACATAATTTGGATGGGTGAGATGCTTCCATCCGTAGGGTTGGCCGATACGTTAACCAAGTCGCTGACTGCCCAGCTATAGGTAGTAACTCCCACTGTAGAAGATAGTGAAATGTCAGTAGTGCCACCATCACCGATGGTAATGGATTGTAATGGCACTGAAACTACAGGAATTGGTTTCACGGTAACAACAAAACTTTGAGATTGCCCTACACAACCACCAGCGAAAGGTGTAACGGTATAGGTAGCGGTTCCATTTGTACTACCAGAATTGGTTAATGTTTGGTTAATGATATTACCGCTTCCTGCCGTTGCGCCTGAAATCCCAGGTGTATGTGATACGGTCCAACTGTATGTGGTTCCAGCAACAGTACCAGTTAAGGGGCGACTAAATTCGTCACCACTGCAAATTGGGATATCGGGCCCTACTTCTACATTAGGAAAAGGCTTGGGAGTAACAGGCATGGTTGCCTGATCACTACCACAACTATTTTCAAAAGCGGCTAATCGTGCTAGTACAGTAACTTCGCCTGTATCAAAACCAGGAACTAATTTAATCTTATTGGTCCCCTGTCCAGAAAGCTCCGTCCAATCTGTAGGATAGCTCCAAACATAAGTCCAGTCATCATTCTGATTAACTTCATAATCCACAGCTTGCCCTACACATGGATTTTCAGGACCCACGATAGGGTTGAGAATAGGAGGGACATCTAATGTAATAATTCTGGATTGTTTTGTTTCACATTGGCTGTCAGCATCAGGCTTCACTATTACGTTAACCTTCCCATTCAAAATACCATGGGTTACATTGATTGAATGCGTTCCCTGACCTGAATCAATAGTCCAATCCGCCGGTACGCTCCAAGTAAATGTTGCATTGGCAATGTCAGCTACAAAATACCTACTAAACGTACTATTCTGGCATGGACTTGGTGAAACGACTATTTCCGAAACCACTGGATTTGGCCTGATACTAACCGACTTTGACTTTGTATCGCCATCACATCCATTATTTTCCTTAACGGTTATGACACCTCCGGAAGTGCCGACAGTAACATTGATCGTATTTGTATTTTGCACGGAATTGATGGTCCAACCGCCAGGAACAGTCCAGGTGTAAGTGGATGTTGCAGGCCCCGGAGCGCTGTAGTTATAAGGACCGGAGGCACACACCAGATCAGGGCCCACAATTTCTGGTGTCACAGGCGGATTTGTAGGGTTCACAGGCAATATTTCCTCATCACTTGCACAAGTACCCCCCTGCCCGTCCGATTCTTCTACAAAAACCTTTATCTCTCCGGACATAGTACCTACATTCAAATTAATCCGCCAGGGTCTTCTGCTATCATTTGAAGCCTCAGTCCAATCCCCGGGATAATCCCAAAAATAGTCCCAGTGGTCTACATCTACAATCTCAAATGTAGCAATATCCCCGATACAAAATGGTGGTTCATTATCAATACCAAAAAAGAAAGGCAAGGGACTCAATGTGACAAACTTTGATTTAGTAGATTTACAATCAGAATTGGAGCTGTGACTTACATTCACAGTCACATTTCCATCCAAAGTACCATGGGTTACATTAATCGAAGGCGTTCCCTGTCCTGAATTTATTGTCCAGTCCTCAGGTACCGTCCAGAAATACAAAACACCAGAAATCGGATTAATAGAATACGTTCTTGTTCTGTTTTGGCAGGCACCAGGAGTTGCATTGATCTCAGAAATCACCGGGGGTGCTTTTACCGTAATCGTTCTTGTTTTTGAATTGAAACATCCGGATGCGTCAGTATAAGT
>JAKSCU010000588.1 GCA_022360435.1 Bacillota bacterium | reverse complement strand
AGCCCGGCTTCCACGTGGGCAACCGGGATACCCAGTTTAACCGCGGCCAAGGCGCCGGCCAGGGTGGAGTTGGTATCGCCGTATACCAGTACCAGATCCGGTTTTTCGGCCAGCAGCACTTCATCCAAACCCAGCAGCATCCGCCCGGTCTGGACGCCGTGGGTGCCGGAACCGGCCCCGAGGTTGTATTTGGGCGGCGGGAGCGGTAAGGCGGCAAAAAAAATATCCGACATGGCCGGATCGTAGTGCTGGCCGGTATGGATAAGAATTTCCGACACGTCACCGGGCAGTGCGGCTGATACCGCCGCGGCCTTGATAAACTGCGGCCTGGCCCCCACCACGGTGGCAATTTTGAAGGTTGTCTTAACGGTCATGGTAATCATCCCACTTTTGATACATACCATGCGCCGGAGAATAAGGGAAGCGCACTCCGTACCTTCTCAACTGGTTGAGATAACGTTGGCTGACCGGGTCGGCAACGCCCCGCAGCGTCCTCCGGTCCAAGTCAATAACGGTGAGTCCTTCTTTTTCCGGCTCTCTAACATCGTCGATCCCGTGACCCACCAGGATTAACCGCGGGTATTCCGCGTCCCCGGGAGCAGCGCCGGGATAGCAGTAACTGATGGCGCAGCGGCGGTCCAGAACTAAATCCGCGCCGTTGCTTTTGCTCAATTTTTCAACCCGGCAGGCATCGCTGTAAAGATCGGCCATCACGTCGGTAAAAGCCAGCATCCTTTCCTTTTTTTCCTCTCCAGTAAGAAGTCCGGGATAACAGCCGCGCCTGATCACCTTTGCCGGCACCCCGCCGGCCAAACTGCCGTCCGGGATGTCCCTGTTCACCACCGACCCCACGGCGATAACACAATCCCGGCCAATTTTAACGCCAGGGTTTACAACGGCCCCGGGCAGATAGCACCGGTCCCCAATGGAAACTGGGGCGTAAGAGGCCGGGAATCCGTCCAGGAATGAGCAGTAGGCGCCGTGGGTATAAATGGCGGTGCGGGTGCCCAAACCCACTTCATGCCCTATTTCCACCGCCCTGGCCGTATTAATCAGGCTATACATGCCCATATGACACCAGTGGCCCACTTTTAACCTTGAATGAACTTCGTGGGCGCTGCCGCCCCCGATCCTGGCAAAGGACAGCATGCGCAACTCCCGGCCCATTTCAATATCCCGCCCGCCGATGGCGCAGTGCCGGTGGATGACGCCTCCGGCGGCGATGCGCAGGCGATTTTTCACCTCGATGACGCTGTCGCCGGCGATGCGCGTGTCCGGACCCAATGTCACAGCACCGCCTTTAATTATCACGTTGCGCCCGATCCTTGCATTGTCGCCGATGCTTAGCCGGCGGGCCAGGATAATTACCCCGTGGGGGCCGGCAAAACCGTCGTCATCCCCGAAGCCTATCTTTACGTCCCGTCCAACATCCATTTCTTCACACCGGATATTTACACCCGGTCCGATTTCCGCCCGGCCCCGGCAGTGTATATGCCCCGCCCGCACCGTGGAAGTCGCGTCAATAATCAATTGATTGTCCGTCATTTGCCTCACCACCCCTACGGCATCACCCAGCGCATTACTTCGAATGCCTCGGCATAACGCAGTCCCGACTGAATACCCCGTAATTTGGCCAGGCCCCAAGTAAAATCGGGGTCCATGTAAGGGCGTTCGGCTTGTGATTTATACCGCTTCAAGGCCGTTATCTTGCGCTCGAGATGCCGCCGGGACAGGGCTATGTATAGCTGGGGCATGAACGGCTTGTCTATCTCGTTCCAGGGCAATTCGTAACCCAGTATGCTGGTGTGCTTGAAGGCGCGGAGAGCCTCCTCCGTCACCACCCGGTGGTCCTGGTGCATATCGCAGCGCGAGGGGGTAAGCACAAGGCCGGGTTGAAACCGGTGGCGGACCCGAACCAGTTCCTCCAGAATCTCCTGGCGAAATTGGGCGAACCGTCTCACCCGGTAGCTTTTGACACAGACGTCGCTTTTGGGGATGCCCAGTGATGCCGCGGCAAGTAAAGCTTCTTGGACCAGGGTGTTCCGGGGCAAACCCTCGCCCAGTGATTCTTCCGCAGAGGAAAGGGCCAGGTAAAGGAGGCGGGCGCCATTATCTTCCGCAAGCCGGGCCAGGGTGCCCCCGCATCCCAACTCCACGTCATCGGTATGCGGTGATAAAACCAGAATATCCTTGCCGTGAAGCAATTTGGTCCCTCCCGTTGAAAAGCTCCCTGTATTATACGCCGCGGTAAACGGTAGTGTGCCAAAAAGCCTCCCTGGGAAACGCTGTTTAACCGCCAAATTTACAATGGACACCACGAGGGTTAGTCCGAGGAGCAGGGCGATGATGAGTTGAAATATACTTCCTTGGTAACACCGACGTCTTCCTAGGTCCCTCCATTAAGCGCCCTTATTGTTCCGACCGGGCGTTTTTTTGTCACCCTGCACCTGCCCCAAAGCCGCCTCAAGTTTATCCACCAAAACCGGCGCGCTGTGATGCTCTTCCAGGTGACGCCTGCCCGCCCGCCCCATTTGTTCTCTTTGGGCCGGCGTCATTTCCGCCAGTTCCAGGGCCGCCGCCGCCAGGGCAACCGGGTCACCCGGCGGCACACTTTTGCCGCAGGGCACGCCGGCCAAAGTGCCGCTGGTGGTGGAAGCCGCGTAAAGGATGGGTTTTCCGCTGGCCAGATAGTCAAAAAATTTACCGGCGCTCAACCCGAATCGCAAAACCGGCAGTTCCCTGGCGTGAAACAGGCAAACATCGGAATTGCTTAAAAGCGCCGGTATTTGCTCCCTGGCCACGGTAGGCCAAAAAAACAGATTTGACAGCCGGTTTTTTTGGGCCTGCCGCACCAGCGGGGTTTTGGCGGGTCCGTCACCGACCATTAAAAAGAGAATTTCCGTCCGGCCCCGGTCCTGAAGAAGCCCGGCGGTTTCAACCACCGTTTCCAGGCCGTTGGCCGGCCCATGGGCGCCGGCGTATATAAAAACCAATTTGCCCCGTTCCCGGCAATCACTAAAAAACCGCCTCATCCCGGGGGCCGGGGACACGCTGCCGGCACAACGGTCAAACCAGGCCGGGTCGGTGCCGTTGGGTATGTAAACCACTTTTTCCCGGGGCTGGCCCAAAGCGGCGATATATTCTTCCCCCAGAGGAACAACACTGATGATTTTGGCCGCCCGGGAATAAAGAAATAGTTCCAGCCTTTTCAACGCGCCGGTGACCGGACTTTGGCCCGAAAGGACCCCCATATCCACCAGGCTCTGGGGCCAAAAATCCCGCACCTCGAAGATAAAGGGCACCCTGAAGCGCCGGGCCAGGCAAAAGGCCGCCACTGCCGCCAACAAATGGGCGGAAGAGCCGATGATCAGCCCGGGCGGTTCCATATTCCTCCCGGCGCTGAACACCCGCCAGGTAAAAGAAAGGTGGTTTAAAATCCTTTTCCAGTCATTCCGTTGATATGAAGGCGTGCGAACCCAAACCCGGGTGAAGGCTCCCCTGTCTTCCGGCAGATGGTTCCGCCGGCGCGGGTAACGGATTAAATCGCGGTAAAGGTTGTGCAAGAAGCTGGCGGCGAATACCTTGACCTCCCATCCGCGTTTGGCCAGCTCCCGGGCAAAAAACTCGTGCCTGCCGGGGCCGGTGGCAAAATGATTGATAATCCAGACCGAACGGTTCAAAAAAGGTAACCCCCGTGTGCTCAATTCAGCACCTTATTGTAAGCATTAATCAGCTTGCTTGCTTCCCTGCGCCACGACAGTTCTTCCCCGGCTTGCCGGGTGTTTTGCCTCATTGCCGCCAGCTTGTCTTTTCCGGACAACAGTGT
>JAKSCU010000586.1 GCA_022360435.1 Bacillota bacterium | reverse complement strand
TTGTCCCATTCCGAATAATCCATTCTAAAATCCTCTTGACCGGGTTCGGTATGCCCGCCCATAGCTTCCCCTCCTTGTCGTTTAATCTGTTGATAAATATATTTTACACCAAGGGCATTAAACCTGCCAGATGAAACTGAAATTTTGCTGACATTATTTAGGGCACTTAAAAAATCTTGTTTAAGGGTTTGGTTATAACACTAGTTCTCTATGGAGGTAATGGTATGAAGATTGTTGACTTGCGCAGCGACACCGTAACGAAACCCGACGCGGAGATGAGGGAGGCCATGGCCCGGGCCGAAGTGGGGGACGATGTTTACGGTGAGGACCCAACCGTCAGGCGGCTGGAGGAAACGGCGGCTGAACTGGCCGGCAAGGAAGCTGCCCTGTTTGTTCCTTCGGGGACCATGGGCAATCAGGTGGCGGTTTTGACTCATACTGCCCGGGGCAGCGAAGTAATCGTGGACTCCGAAGCCCATATTTTTTATTACGAGGTGGGAGGGCCCGCCGTGCTTTCGGCGGTGCAGATGCGCCCGGTGTCCGGCCTGCATGGGCCGGACGCGTTATCCCTGATGGAGAAGGCCGTCAGGGACGAGGACGTACATTTCCCCCAAACGGCGCTGTTGTGTCTTGAGAACACCCATAACCGCATGGGGGGCACGGTGATGCCGCAGGACACCATGCGCCGGCTTTATCAGGCGGCCCGGGCGCGCGGGGTGGCGGTGCACCTGGACGGCGCCCGCATTGCCAACGCCGCCGTGGCCTTGGGCTGTGAGATTCGTGACTTAACGCAGTGGTGCCATTCGGTGATGTTCTGCCTTTCCAAGGGACTGGGTGCGCCGGTGGGTTCGGTGCTGGCCGGCGGCGGGGCATTTATTGACCGGGCTCGCAAGTATCGCAAAATGCTGGGTGGCGGAATGCGTCAGGCGGGCGTCCTTGCCGCCGCGGGGCTGGTGGCTTTGCGTTCCTTGGACAGGCTGGCCGAGGATCATGCCCACGCCCGCCTGCTGGCTAAGAATTTGGCCGGGGTGTCCGGCATTGCCGTTAACCCGGGCCGGGTGCATACAAACATTGTGGTGGCCGATGTGTCCGGCACCGGGCTGACCGCCGCCGAGTATCTGGCGGACATGCGTAAAAAGGGTGTTTTGGCGTCGCCGTTCGGCCCCGCCCTGGTGCGGTTTGTCACCCACCGGGATGTTACCCGGGCAGACGTGGAACATGCCGTGAAAATAATTAGCGCCGGGTGAGCGAAGTTCGGCTTCCGTTATGATTTGCTTATATCATTTTCACCCAAAGGTTCATGTTTTCAAAACGTCCCCCGATGTGACAATTATTAATAAATCTGCCCTTGTAATCATACCCGAGCTGGTACAGGACCGCGTTCATACCGTAGGAACCCGCCCGCGCCAGGCTGTATAAAGCGCCCATTTTGGGGGCCGGCATTTTCTTTTCCAGCGTCGTTATCAATTGGCTTAAAAACCCTTTGCCCCGGTATTGGGGCAGCGTGGCGCAATCGGTAATCTCAGCGTTAAAGTTTGCCATATCCATTTCCGCCGAAGCTGCGCTTACCAGCCGCTCCCCCGCGTATACTCCATAAAAGCAAACATGGGACTGCATAACCTTGCGCACATGGTCCGGGTTCAACAACGGGCTGGGGTAAGTGGTAAAAATTTCCCGGTACAGGCTGACCAGTTCCTTGACCTGTTCCCGGCCAATCCGGCCGACCCTATAGGCGATGTCGGGCTTTTTTGCGCTTTGGCGGTGCTTCTCTTTTTTAATTTTTTGTAAAAGTTCTTCTTCTTGAACGTAATAGGGGCTCCGCGCCCTCTCAACATTGGTAAAACGGGAATAGCATAGTGCGTCATCCCCCCGAAAAAAGGCGGGAATAATTCCTTCCAGGACATACCCAAATTGCCCTAAAATGTAATCTCCGGAACGCCTGACATAAAACAGTATTTTTCCTGATTGATTATCGGCCGCTACCCGGTCAAGCCACAGCAGTGCTTTTTCCCAATCCCGAACCCTGTAATCCAGCACTTTTATACGGCTATTGGTGTGGTCAATCCAAATTTCCAGATAGTTTTCCGCAGTGTTTTTTTTGATGAACTGAACATTATTGTCGCCCTTAGCACAGTTGAAGCCTGTTGTTCCGGTTTGTGCCGGTGGTGTGTTGTAATCCATCGGGTGCCCCCTCCCGGTTTCCTGTACTGCCCGAAAATACTTTGCAGCCATATTGGTCGCTTTTTTAATGTTTTAAGGAAATTATACCCGGCCATATCTATGGCCGAATTAAGGAGTAAAGTATCAAAAAGCGCGCGCCAAGGAAACTGAATGAGTGCGACTTTTTTTATACTTTAATACATTATACCCCCGGCCATATTTATGGCCGGGATTAAGGAATAAAGTATTAAAAAGCGCACGCTAAGGGAACTTAATTTAGTGCGCTTTTTTAATTAACAATACTTGAGCCGGCGCTTCTGCCTGTTGTTGTCCCTGGGAACCAAGCTTATTTTTTTGCCGACCAATAATTTTTCGATTCCCACGGGGTCAAGTTTCCGCAGGTGTTCACATTTGTCGCCATTAGTACATGATTTCCCTTTATCAACCGGCTCGGGATAAGCGCAGACCACTCCTTCGTAGTTGCGCAGCACCACCTTGTCCGCCGATTGTGAAATCACATATTGGGGGGCAACCGGGATTTTACCGCCTCCCCCGGGGGCATCAACCACGTAAGTCGGTACTCCGAGACCCGAGGTGTGCCCGCGCAAAAGCTCCACTATCTCTACGCCCTTGGCCACCGGGGTGCGGAAATGCTCAGTCCCGGGGGATATATCGCATTGGTACAGGTAATATGGCCGCACGCGCATTTTTAAAAGGCGGTGTATCAGGTCTTTAACAATATACGGACAGTCGTTTATACCTTTCAGCAAGACGGTTTGGTTGCCAAGAGGCACTCCGGAGTCGGCCAGGCGCGCACAGGCTTCCCCGGCTTCGGGGGTGATCTCCCGGGGATGATTAAAATGGGTATTCAGCCAAACAGGGTGGTGGCGGCCAATAATACGGCACAAATTATCCGTAATGCGCTGTGGCATTACCACCGGAGTGCGGGTACCGATACGTATAATTTCCACGTGTTTAATCTCCCGCAGGCCGGCCAACAAAAACTCCAGCAAGTCGTCGTCAATGCACAGGCTGTCGCCTCCGGAAAGCAGCACATCCCTAACCGCTGGGTTATGCTTGATATAATCCAAAGCTTTTGCCAACTGCCGCCTGGAGCGCTGTTGGTCGTGGACACCGGCAAAACGCCTGCGCGTGCAGTGGCGGCAGTACATTGAGCACTGGTCGGTAACCAGCAGCAACACCCGGTCGGGATAACGGTGAGTAATACCGGGCGCCGGAGAATCAATATCCTCGTGCAGCGGGTCTTCCATTTCATGCTCTCCGTCCTGTAGCTCCATGGAAACGGGAATAGCTTGTTTACGCACCGGGCAGTCCGGGTTACGGGGGTCCATCAGTGATGCGTAATAGGGCGTAATGGCCATGCGCAGGGTTGACAGGGAACGCTTGATCCCTTCCCTTTCCTCCGGAAGGAGGTGGACGACTTGTTCCAGCTCATCCAGGGTGCTGACGCGGTTTGCAATCTGCCAGCGCCAATCATGCCATTCCCGGTCCGTAACATCGCGCCAGAGGGGTATTTGCCTGAAATTACGTTGCAAAATGATTCACTCCAGTACATTCGCTTCTTATTAATATATCCTTTTGACACTTATTAAATTATTATCGGGACCAAGGCCGCAGCTTTTAAATTGGAACACTTTGTTGAAGTAGGGTTTTAGCATCCAAAATAGAAGTAAAGTAAAAATTATGAAAAGACTGGTTGGAAAGACAGATTGAAAGGAAGGTGTTTCATTTGAACGATGAAGTTACAACAATAAAGGAACTCCGCGATATGATTGCCGCTTTTGTGGAGGAGCGCCAATGGAGCCGGTTTCATAGCCCCAAAACCTATCTATGTCCATTGCCATTGAAGCTGCCGAATTAATGGAACTGTTTCAATGGGATGATCCAATAGAGCCGGATGTTTCATCAACGGAAAGGATACGCGAGGAATTGGCTGACGTAGTGATTTATTGCCTTTTGATGGCCGATGCCGCGGAAATTGATTTGGCTTGGGCAATTAAGAATAAAGTTTCGGCCAACACTGACAAGTATCCGGTGGAAAAGTTTCGGGGCAAATATAAAGCTTAGTTGGAACCGTCCCCATGGTTTGACCGGCCTTTCCGCTGTGGTGCCGGCAGCGGCGGCCCTTCCAACTTGAAAAAAAATGCCGCAGTAAAGTAACTTACTGCGGCGCCAATTTGTTGGGAATGGTTATCCAAATTGTTTGTTAATAATTATGCGTACCTACTACTACCGGTATGCCGTACTTGTTGGACAGCATCTCTTTGATTTTTTCCGTGTCGATGGGGCAGGCCGCCGTCTTGTTGGCCTTGACCATACAGGTGCCCAGATGAATGGCGTCGATTTGCCGCTCCATGTAATCCGCCTGTTCCATTACCAGGCCCACTTTGGGCATCACCAGTCCCGGGCAGTCGCCGCAACCGCTCATGGCCACAATATGAACATCGTCGTAATTGGCGAATTCCCCTTCTTTTAATTCCGAAGCCTTGAAGCATTTCAGGCAGGCGACACAGTTTACGTCTCTGATCTTAGAGCAGTTAACGATAAGAATATTAGACATAATTCCACTCTCCTGTTTTTATAAGATTTATTCAACGCATAACTGCATAAACCCTTTTGCATATAACCAACTAATTGACATTTTCTCAAAAACCCAGGCGGAATTTTATTCCGCCTGCCGTGCCGACACTTTACGGCTATCGGCCACCGCTTGCTGACACGCGTACCCGGCCACGACGCCGTAGACCAGAAAAGCCGCCAGGGTGGTCAGGGTGGCGTTGACTCCCACCGCCAGGGGTGATGTAAACAGCCCCAGGCCCGGGGCGATTAAAAGAGCTATGGC
>JAKSCU010000458.1 GCA_022360435.1 Bacillota bacterium | reverse complement strand
CTATGCCGGATAAATCAAAATTCAAATAGCTTGTCCGCTTTACATAATCAGTAGGTGAATCCTTTACTTCCAGGGTAGGCTCACTGCCATAGTTCTTATCGGCATAAATTACTCCTGCTCTCACATATGCATCCTTTGAAACTTCAAGTATTTCCCTCCTTAAAGGTGACTTTTCCGAAGGATAATTAACGCCTATGGCATCACCGGCCTCCAAATTACCCTGACCGTCCAGTATGGCTGCCCTGACAAAGTAATGTGCTCCGTTTAAGCTGCTGTCTGTTACGGTGTATGACCAATTACCGCCAGCTACATTTACATTGGTGTCAATTACATCTGAAATCTTCAGCCTTATGTCACTTGAATCTGTAGCCGTGCCGGAAATGGTATAAGGTACTGAAGGAATTTCAGCACCGTCCGAATGTGATGTAATCTCTACAACCGGCTTTCCGGGATTTATCTCATAGCGTATTTCCAGATGGGGTTTCAGCAGCGATTCTCTTCTGTCTACAGACATGTTCCTGAGTGCTTCAAAATCATCAATAACCATGGAAAAGGACGCTTTCCCATCACCTGTGTATTGTGATTTGATAAATCCTGTAACATCGTAGTTATACCATCCAGGACCTGTTTCAGAAAGCTTGGTACAAGAAATCAAATGTGAACGAGGAGGCTGGTTATTCCAGGTAAGTGTCTCTTCTTCCCATGAGTCATCTGTAATTTCATACAGTTTTACCTTCTGTCCCCGGGTCATTTCCATAGGTGTATGTACTTTCAGTTTTGCAGAGGAAATATGTTCGCTTTTAATAGAATCATCTAATTTAAATCTAAGATACCCTCTTCTATTATAACTATCAATACCATATTTCTTGGTTGAAAGATGTATTTCAGGCATATCATTATAGTTTTTATCAGGGAACCCATCACATGTATAGCTGTCGGCTTCCGCATCAATTCTGGTAAAACCTAGATCATAACTGCCAAGCCTGTCTTCCAGCTGTTTTTTATAAAGGCTCTCAGGCTGTGCCAGAGTGGTTTCCAACTCAAAATGAGGCAGCGAAACGTCGTCAGGACCCAGGAACTGGGAACCGTCATCCTTGAAATTATTATCAGATAAAGAAGGGGCCTTTGTTGCATTATTATGCTTTTTAAACCAATATATCCAATAGCCTTGTGATATGGGATTGCCATTCTCTTTCAGTACCCTTCCCGAAACGCCGATGGCAAAATTCCTTCCCCCGGCAACACTGCTCACAATAACAGCTGCACTCCTTGTGTTCCAAAAAAGGATACTGTTTCCGGACCATCCGTGTCCGGTGCCGGAATTTCCCCTGTTAAATGCAGCAAGCCCGTTTCCCAGTATCTTATAATCAGGGGCATCTTTAAATTCCTCAGGTGTATGAACAGAAATATTATCATACAGTACTCCCACTGAAAACCTGTGGTGGGGTTCACTGAGATTGCGGGCATACATGGATTTACTGTTGTAAAAAACATTTGGTCCCGGGACTTTTGCACCCATGACAAAATCATGTCTTCCATTTTCAGCAAAACATCCTTCAACCAGGTTCATCTGGCCTGCCGAAATGTAAAATGGATACCGGAATCCTCCTGAAATTTGAGAAACCGGCTCAAGATATGTGCATTCTTGTACGGTACATCTTTTGCCTGCAATATTTACCAATGCATTTGACAGGTGTTTTGCAGTCACCTTTCTTACCCAACTGTCCTCTACCGATGCTTCTAAAGAAATTGCAGTTCTCAGATGATAATTATCTTTTTTGCCTGAATCCGGATCCGGGTCTGAATAGAATGCATCAATCATAAAATTTTCCAGGCCAACCTTGTTAATACGGTCAAATGTATATTTATACAT